>CANROT010000059.1 GCA_947632285.1 uncultured Clostridia bacterium | reverse complement strand
CACCCCGAGCTGCCGCTCAACCATATTTACGAGGCGCTCGCCGGTCAGCCGTTCTCCGTCAGGGCGATATCGCTCCGCGACATCGCGGAGCACGGCGTGCCGGACGACGTCGACGTCGTCATAAACGCGGGACGTGAGGGCGACGCGTGGTCAGGCGGCGGCGCATGGGACGACGGGAGGCTGCTCGCGGCGATAACGGAATTCGCGGCGCGGGGCGGCGGCGTCATCGGCGTCGGCGAGCCGTCCGCGCGGAGGGGAGGCTTCCGCCACTTCCGCATGGCGGACATCATCGGCGTCGACAGAGAGGTCGGCGAGACGGTCTGCTTTGATAAATACAAATATGAGAAAAAGCCGCACTTCATACTCGAGGGCGGCGGCGAGCCGCGCTTTCACAACCACACCCCGGGCGTGTACGCGCTCGGCGCGGGGACGGAGGTGTTCGCCGACGGTGACGACGGCATAGTCGCGGCGGCGAATGAATTCGGGCGCGGGCGCGGCGTATACTTCTCCGGCTTTACATACGGGGCGGAGAACGCGCGCATGCTCTACCGCGCGATACTCTGGGCGGCGCACAGGGAGGACCTCGCGGACGTCTATACGACCGACCGCGCGGACTTCGAGTGCGCGTACTACCCGAGCTCCGGCAAGCTCGTCATAATAAACAACGGCAAGGAGCCCGGCGCCGTCACGGTCAGGACGCCGGAGGGTGAGCTGACCGCGGAGCTTGCGGGCGAGGGGATCGCGATACTGTGAGCGCATGCGGAATGCTCGATCTTAAGGCGCTCTACGGGATAGAGGCGTTCGCGCCGATACCGCTCGCCGAATGTACAATACAAAAGCCGTACCTGCTCGAGCGGGCGGGGATATCCGCAGGGAGCGGGAGCGCGCTGCTTTTCCTGCTCCCGTATTATACGGCGGGGGGCGAGGGAGGCAACATCTCCATGTACGCGGTCGCGGAGGACTATCACCGGTACTGCGAGACACTCTTCGCCGATATCGCGCCGCGACTATCGCAGCTTTTGCCCGGCGCGAAGTTTAAAGGATTTGCCGACCACTCGCCGATACGCGAGGTCGAGGCGGCGGCGAGGGCGGGGCTCGGCATAATGGGCGAAAACGGGCTTTTGATCAGTGAAAAATATTCGTCCTTCGTATTCATAGGCGGGATATACACGGACGCGGGCGCGGACGCGTGGGAGGCGCTCGTCGGGGCGTGGCCGCGCGGAAGCTATGAGCCGGGGCGCTGCCCCGGCTGCGGCGAATGTATGCGCGCGTGCCCCGCGCACGCGATACTCGGCGGCGGGCATATCGACCGCGAGCGGTGCTTTTCGGCGGTGACGCAGAAAAAGAAGCTCGCGGACGGCGACGGGGACGGGATCGCGGGCGCCGAATACATCTGGGGCTGCGACGTCTGCGGGCTCGCCTGCCCGTACACAAGGGCGGCGCGCGCGGCCGGGACGCTCGAAACGCCGCTGCAATATTTTAGGGAAAAACTAATAAAAACGCTTGACGAGAGCACGCTTTCCGACCTTGTTATGTCCGGGGAGTTTGAAAGGCACGCGTTTTCTTGGCGCGGCGAGGGCGTCGTCAGGCGGAATCTGCGCCTTCGGGAGGGGAAAGACCATGAAGATCGAGACTGAAAAAAGAGAAAAAATAATCGCCGCCGTCACGGACGCCGGGCGCGGGCTCCTGTCCGCGCACGACATCGAATCGCACCTGAAGGTCAAGCCCGGGGACGCGAATTTCGCGACCGAGTGGGACATAGAGACGCAGCGGGTGCTGTGCGAAAGGCTGCACGACATAATCCCCTCTGCGCGCTTCATCGTCGAGGAAGGGGACACCTCGGACGAGGTCGCGGACGGGGAGGCCGCGTTCATCATCGACCCGATAGACGGGACGACGAATTTTATCCACGGGCTCTCGCATTCTGCCGTCTGCGTCGCGGTCGCGGTCGGCGGGGTCCCCGTTTTCGGCTGCGTTTACAACCCGTTTCTGGACGAGCTCTTTTATGCTCACGCGGGCGAGGGGGCGTATATGTGCAAAAAAGGCGTGACTTCGAAGATACACGTCTCGGAGCGCACACTTCCTGATGCGCTCGCGGCATTCGGGACGACGCCGTATGAGCGGCAGTATGCGGACGCGACGTTCGCGCGCGCGAAGGCGCTATTTCTCTCGTGCCGCGAGGTGCGCAGAGAGGGCTCGGCGGCGCTCGATATCTGTTACGTCGCGGCGGGGAGATACGACGTCTATTTTGAGATGAAAATTTCGCCGTGGGACTTTGCCGCGGCGGAGGTCATAATAAAGGAGGCGGGCGGCATGCTCACGCGGCTTGACGGCGAAGAGATCGACGCCCGCCGCCCGACGTCTGTTTTGGCGACGAACGTCGCCGCGCGCGAGGAGGCGGTGCGCGTCCTCGGCTCCGTCGAATGAGACGGGGGAGAGTGAAGATGGAACTATACTATACGCCGGGGATACGCGCGGGGCTTTCGTATCTCGCCCGCGCCGTCACGGACTGTGCGGCGGGGAAAAAGCACGTCTGGGTCGTTATCCCGGATCAGATGGCGGTCACGGTCGAGGACGCGCTGTCGCGGGAGGCGCCGCCGTCGGCGCAGCTTTACTATGACATCGTGAGCTTCGGCAGGCTCGCGGACAACATATTCCGCCGCGAAGGCGGCGTGTTCTATAATTATGCCGACCGCGCGGCAGAGGCGGTGACGATGTGGCGCGCGATCTCGGCGTGCCGCGAAAATCTCCTCGTATATAACCGGCTGACGCCGGACGGCGTCGGCGTGATGCTCGACGCGGTCGACGAGCTCAAGCAGAGCATGGTCGGGCCCGAAGACCTGATGCGGGCGGCGATAAGGCTCTCAGACGGGGGGACGGCGGCGGCAGAAAAATATATAGATATCGCGAACATTTACGAAATGTACAACGCGCTTTTGTCAGAAAATTACAGCGACCGCGTCTCGGCGCTCACGTATGCGGCGGAGCGCGCGCGGGACGGGAATTTTTTCGCAGGCAGCGAGGTCATCGTGTTCGCGTTCTCGGGGTTCACGGCGCAGCAGAGCGCGATGATACGCGAGGCGGCGCGCCGGGCGGACGCGTGCAGGATAGTTTTCACCGTCCCGGGGGACGCGCGGCAGATCGGCCGCCGCCCCGAATTTGACGGGCTTTACAAGACCCGCGACAGGCTCCGCGCCGCCGCCGAGGCGGTGAGGGCGCCGTTTTCCGTCACGGTGGAGGACGGGGGGCGCGAGGACGACATCGGCGCGCTGCTCGGCGCGCTTTTTGATACGTGCGGCAAGCTCTCGGACGAGGCGCCGCGCGGGATATCCGTCATCGAGGCGGAGGACAGGCGCGGCGAGGCGGAGGCGGCCGCGATAGAGATCGCGGCGGCGGTCCGGGGAGGTATGAGGTACCGCGACATCGCCATATGTACGGGCTCGGTCGAGGAATACAGGGGAATAATAGACAAAACGCTCGACGATTACGCGATACCGTACCACATGTCGGGCCGCGTGCGGGTAGAAAAAATGCCCGAAACGGCGGCGCTTTTGGCGGCGCTCCGCGTCGTCACCGGGGGGTGGCGGCGGGACGATATCGCCGCGTACATAAAGACCGGGCTCTCCGGGCTGACGGTCGACGAGGAAGACGAACTTTTGCTCTATATGACGACGTGGAACCTCGGCGGGCGGCGGTTTTACGGGCCGGACGGCGGCGCGTGGAGCATGAACCCGGACGGGTACACGACATCGTGGACCGAGGAGGGCGAGCAAATGCTCGCCGACGTCAACGGCGCGCGCCGCAAGGTGTGCGGGCCGCTGCTGGCGCTTGCGGAGTCGTTCGGCAGGGAGACGGACGCCGGGGAGAAGACGGCGGCGGTGCGCGATTTCCTGTCCCGGATAACGGGCGAGGAGGACGCGGCGCGCGCACAGCTCGAGGGGATCGTGGAGGGCGCGCTCTCGGCGATAGAGCTGTGCTCCCCGGACGGCGCGATGACGGCGGAGGACTATATCTCGTGCCTGCGCCTCGTGCTCGATACGCTGTCTGTTGGGACGATACCGGGGCGCACGGACGAGGTCGAGATCTCGGACACCATCGGAATGCGCGGCTCCGGACATAAGCTCGTCATAATGCTCGGCGTCGCGGACGGAGAGCTGCCCGCGGGCGGCGGCGGGGGATTTTTCTCCGAGGCGGAGAGGTGCGCGCTCGAAGGCGTCGGCGTCAGCGTCGGCGAGGACGACGGCTACCGCGCCGCGATGGAGCTCTACAACTTTATCCGCTGCGCCTCGGACGCGGAGGACCGGCTGATACTTACATACAGGGCCTCCTCGGACGGGGAGCCGTCCGTTATCGGGCGCTCACGCCGGCTCTATCCGGCGCTCGAGGTCAAAAAACACCGCGGCGTGCTCGGCATCGACGGGATATATTCAAGATCAGGCGCGATCTCGCGGTTCACGCGCATTGAGGACGCGGCGCTGCGCGAGGCGGTCATCGAGGAGATGGCGGACGACGACGATATGAGGCGGACGCTCTCGGGCCTCGATGTCCCGATATCGTCGCCGCGCGTGACGATATCGGACGAGACGGCGAGGAAGCTCTTCGGCGGCGACATATATTTTTCACAGACGCGGCTTGAATCGTTCGTCTCGTGCCATTTCGGATTTTACTGCAAACACGTCCTCGGTCTGCGCGAGCGCGGGCGCGCGTCGTTCGACTACGCGGACATCGGCACGTTCATGCACGCGCTGTTTGAGGAGCTCTTCTCGTCCGGCATCATCGTGCGGGACGGCGTGACGGAGGCGGAGCTTGAGGCAGCGGCGGACAGGGTCATCGCGGGATATATCGCGTCTGCGTGCCCGCGCGAGGAAGAAACGGCGCGGACACGGGTGCTTTTCCGCCGCCTGCGGCGGTCGGTGCTGCTGTTTTTGCGCTCGTTTCGGCGCGAATTTGCGGCGAGCCGGTTCCGCCCCGTGCTGTTTGAGGCGCGGCTCGGGCTCGGCGACGGCGTGCCGCCGGTAAAGATACCGCTCGGCGACGGGAAGTGCGCGTATCTGCGCGGCGTCGCGGACAGGGTCGACACGTATCGCGACGGAGAGGGCAACCTCTATGTCAGAGTCATAGATTACAAATCCGGCAAGCACAGCTTTTCGCCGGACGATATTGCGGAGGGCAGGAACCTTCAGCTCCCGCTCTACTTATATCTGATCACCTCCAATGCGGACGCCGAGTCCCTCGGCGGCGAGCCGGGAGACACCGTCGTCCCGGCGGGGTTCATGTACGTCAGGATCCGCCCGGACGACATAAAGGTCGGCGTCGGCAGCGGCGAGACGGACCGCGAAACGGACAGGCTCGTGCGGCAGGGGATCCTGCTCGCGGACGAGGCGGTCCTGCGCGCGCAGGACCCGGAAATGTCGGGAGAATTCATACCGGTAAAGCTGAAGGCGGACGGCTCCCCAGACGCGGATTCGGAGAAAAGTTTGACGGACGGCGGCGGATTCGATCGCATATACGGCGAGCTCTGCCGCGCCGTCGTCGATATTTCCTTTGAAATGCGCTCTGGCACGGCGGACGCGGAGCCGAACGCGCACGGCGGCAGATCCCCGTGCGAAAACTGCGCGGCAAGTGCCGTCTGCCGCAGCGCGGAGAGGCACGGGAGGTGACGGAGATGGCAGGAATGACGGAAAAGACAGAATGGACAGATGCGCAGCTCGAGGCGATAGAGGCCGAGGGCGGCGACATACTTGTCTCCGCCGCCGCCGGCTCCGGGAAGACGACGGCGATGACGGAGCGCATCATAAGGCGGATAAAGGCGGGCGGCGACATAACGCGCATGCTCGTCGTCACGTTCTCGAAAGCGTCCGCCGCGGACATGAAGAAAAAGATCGCGGACGCGATAAGGCGGGCTGCCGCCGAGGACCCGGCGGACAGGCGGCTCCGCCGCCAGCTCACAAGGATCGAGGGCGCGGACATAAAGACGATAGACGCGTTCTGCGCCTCCGTCGTAAAGCGGTATTTCGGGCAGCTCGGGCTGACGCCGCGCGTCCGTGTCGCGGACGAGGCGGAGATGAGGCTCTTGCGCGATGAGTGCATGAGGCGGACCGTTGACGGCTTCTTCGCCGGTGACAGCGGGGCGGGCACCCCGGCGGACGACATCGTCATGCTCGCCGACCATATCGCGGGCGGACGGGACGGCTCCGAGATGGAGAAGACGCTCGGCTCGCTGTATACGAAAACATCGTGTTTGCCCCGCCGGTTTTACGTCATCGCGGACGACGCGGACAGGCTCGAGGCGGCGGGAGTGCGGGGATTCCTCGATTCCTCATACGGCGCGGGAATAAAGAAGACGGCGGCGGAGGGCATCGAATACTACGTGCGCGCCGTCCGCGCGGGCTGCCTTGAGATCGCAAAGTACGAAAAGTACGCGAAAGCGTACGGCCCGGGATTTGAGGGCACGGTGCTCGGGCTCGAAAGGATAAAGGCAGCGCTCGACGCGGGCGATTACAGCGCCGCGGCGGCGGCGCTCGGAGAATATTCTCCGCCGAACCTCGGCCGCGGGGACAAGGAAAAGCCCGGGAACATCGGGTTCTTTGCCAAAAAGCGGAAAGAGGCCGGAGCGTTCGTTGCGAAGCTGCGGGAGAATTTTTTCTCGGTGCCGGACGAGGCGCTCGAGCGGTCGATAATGCGCACCGTCTCCGTCTGCCGCGGCATCGTCCGCGTGCTCGAGAAATTCGACCGCATGTATACGGAGGAAAAGCGCCGCAGGTGCCTGCTCGATTACAGCGACATAGAGCACATGACGGGGGAGCTCTTGCAGGACCGGGATATCGCGGACGCGGTCGCCGGGCAGTATGACGAGATATACATAGACGAATATCAGGACGTGAACGAGACGCAGGACATGATCTTTTCGGCGCTGTCCCGCAATAACAGATTCATGGTCGGCGACGTTAAACAGTCGATATACGGCTTCCGCGGCTCGGACCCGACGCTGTTTGACGAATACAGGCGCAGGATAGGCGCAATATATATGTCGGACAACTTCCGCTGCGACGAGCCGATAGTGGAGTTCACGAACGCCGTCTGCGGGAAGCTTTTGCCGTTCGGCAGCGTCAGCTACGGCGAGGAGGACGCGCTGCGCCACGGCAAAAAGGACAAAAGCACGCCCGAGCCGGTGAGGATCGTCATAACGGACGCCGATTCGGAGGCGGAGGAGGTCGCGGAGCTCGCGGCGGCGGAGATCGCGCGCGGGACGCGGCCGGCGGACATCGCGATACTGATGCGGTCCGCAAAGGGACGCGCGGAGGCGATCACGGACGCGCTCAGGCGGCGCGGCGTCACGGCGGAGAACGGGGCGAGGGACAATTTCTTCGACAGCCCGGAGATCCTGCTCGTGCTCTCGCTCCTTCACCTCTGCGACAACCCGCTCTACGATATATACACGGCGGGCGCGCTCCGCTCCCCCGCGTTCGGATTCACGCTCGACGAGCTTATAAGGATAAAATCGGGCGACAGCCGCCCGCTCTGGCGCGTTTTGCGTGACGCCGCCGGGGGAGAGGGCGCGCTCGCGCAAAAGTGCAGGGCGGCGTGTGCGACGGTCGAGCGCTGGCGCGAGTCGTCGAGGACGATGGCGGCGGACGAGGTGATCGCGATGCTGTATCGCGAGACCGGGATCGAGGCGCTCTTGTGGTCGGAGAAGAACAGGCGCGAGGACGCGCCGCCCGAATTCGCCGCCGGGAATTTGCGCACGCTGTACGAGTATGCGCGCTCGTTCGAGCGGGACGGGTTCCGCGGGCTACACAGGTTCGTTTCGTTTGTGGACAGCCTGATAGAGCGCGGCGCGGAGAGCCCCGCGCCCGCCTCCGGCTCCCCGGATGCGGTAAAGCTCTTAACCGTCCACAAATCAAAGGGGCTCGAATTCCCCGTCGTGATCCTCGCGGGCTGCGGCTCGCGGCGGAACGAGGAGGACGCGAAGCCGTCCGTGCTCTACAGCCGGCGCGCGGGCGCCGCGATGCGGCTGCGCGCAGACGATGAGGGGAAGTCCGTGATAGTGGCGGACACGCTGCCGCGCATCGGCGTCGCGGAGACGATACTGCGCGAGGGCGCCGCCGAGGAAATGCGGGTGCTGTACGTCGCCCTGACGCGCGCGAAGGAGCGCCTGTATGTGACGGCGGGCGTCGGTAACCCGGAAAAAACGGCGGCTGAGGCGCAGCTCGAGGCGGAGCTTCTGTCCGCGTATACGGTGACGAAGAAAAAGACGTATATCGAGTGGATACTGACGGCGCTTTTCGCCGCCGGGGACGGCTGCCCGTATACAGTCGAGATAAAAGCGCCCGCGGAAGAGGCGCCGGAGGCGGCGAGCGCCGAGGAAACGGACGATGCGGCTGCTGGGGCTGAGGAAGTCCCTCGCGAGGCGGTCGAGGCGTACCGCGAAAAGATAAGGGAGCGCTTTTCGTACAGATACCCGTTCGAGCGGCTCGGGGCGCTGCCCGCGAAGCTGTCCGTTTCAAGGCTCAAGCCGGGAATTCTCGATACGGAGTCGGTCGAGCTCGTCTCCGCGCCGGCGGCGGAGGCGCCGGGCGAGTCCGCGCTCGCGGGGACGGCGACGCACATATATATGCAGTTCTGCGATTTTTCGTCCGCGGAGCGGGACGCGGTCGCGGAGGGCGAGCGGCTCCTGTCGCGCGGGTTCATCAAAAAAGAGGATTTCGAGCGGATCAGATTCCCGGAGATCGAGGCATTCTTCCGGTCCGAAGTGTACGCGCGCATAAAGGCGTCTCGCGAGGTATACCGCGAGCGGAGGTTCAACGTGCGCCTGCCCGCCGCCGAGTTTACGGAAAACGCGGAGGACAGGGAGTCTTACAGAGATGAGACGCTGCTCGTTCAGGGCGTTATAGACTGCTTTTTCCGCGAGGCGGACGGCGGCATCGTGCTGCTCGACTATAAGACGGACCGGCTCTCGCCATATGAGCTATCGCACCGCGAGGCGGCGGAGGCCGCGCTGCGCGGGCGGCACGCGCGCCAGCTTTCGTATTATAAAGCGGCGCTCACGCGCATCTTCGGCGTGCCGCCGAAGGAGGCGCTCGTCTATTCGATGTGCCTCGGTGACGCCGTTTCGGTCGAATAGCGCGGGGGCGAGACGCCCCGGCGCATAAATATTTGGAAAAAGGCGCGCTAAATCTTTCCGACCCCCTTGTTTTTTTCGCGAAATTGAGATACAATATACATCGGCAGACATGAAAAACAAAACCATATCTATACGGAGGATAAAAAACCATGTCAGTAAAAGTTGCAATTAACGGATTCGGCAGAATCGGCCGTCTCGCGTTCCGTCAGATGTTCGGCGCTCCCGGCTATGAGGTAGTGGCGATCAATGACCTGACCGACCCCGCGATGCTCGCGCATCTGCTCAAGTACGATACCGCTCAGGGCGGCTACTGCGGCAAGATCGGCGAACACACCCACACTGTTGAGGCGGGCGAGGGCTGCATCGTCGTAGACGGCACAAAGATCACGATATACAGCGAAAAAGACGCTGCGAACCTCCCTTGGGGCGAGCTCGGCGTTGACGTCGTTCTCGAGTGCACCGGTTTCTACACCTCGAAGGCGAAGTCCCAGGCTCATATCGACGCAGGCGCCAAGAAGGTCGTCATCTCCGCTCCCGCGGGCAACGATCTGCCGACGATCGTTTACAGCGTAAACGAGGGTACGCTCACGAAGGAAGACAACATCATTTCCGCCGCTTCCTGCACGACGAACTGCCTCGCTCCCATGGCTGACGCGCTCAACAAGTACGCGCCGATCCAGAGCGGCATCATGTCGACGATCCACGCCTACACGGGCGACCAGATGATCCTCGACGGCCCGCACAGAAAGGGTGACCTCCGCCGCGCTCGCGCAGGCGCTGCGAACATCGTTCCGAACTCCACCGGCGCCGCAAAGGCTATCGGTCTCGTTATCCCCGAGCTGAACGGCAAGCTCATCGGCTCCGCTCAGAGAGTCCCCGTAACGACCGGTTCCACGACGATCCTGACCGCCGTTGTAAAGGGCCACGACGTCACGAAGGAAGGCATCAACGCCGCCATGAAGGCAGCCGCTTCCGAGTCCTTCGGCTACAACGATGAGCCCATCGTTTCCTCCGACGTTATCGGTATGCGTTACGGCTCGCTCTTCGATGCTACGCAGACGATGGTAGCTAAGATCGACGACGACACATATCAGGTTCAGGTTGTTTCCTGGTACGACAACGAGAACTCCTACACGAGCCAGATGGTCCGCACGATCAAGTACTTCGCAGAGCTCAACTAAGTTTGAACCGATTTGATTTTCACAGCGGAGGGACTTCGTTTAAGAAGTCCCTCCGCTTCATTTTTATAAAAGCTTTTGTACATTTCTCTTCTTTTCACCTTCCCTTCACGAAAAAGTCAGTGCAAATTCAAGCTCCGTTTGATTTTTCGTAAAAATCGGCGTATATAATTGCACCATAAAATCGAAAGGGCTTGTTTGCCATGAAAAATCCGCATAAAACAATATCGCTTCTGCTCGTGATTCTTCTTTGTCTGTCATCATGCGCCAAAGGCGGCGCATCGGATACGGACGCGCAAGATACTGTCGGGACACCGTCCGACGGTGTCGGCGTCAACTCATCTGCCGCAGACGGCACGCCGGGTCCGTTCGACAATAATAACATCGACGAAAAAGATGTATTTTCGTCCCGCGACCTCTCAGGAGAGTATGACGCGGACACGGCGTCGCGCATAGAGCTCGACGGCGACCTCACCATAACGGACGGCGGCGTCTACATTCTAACGGGCAAAACGGACGGCTCCGTCATCGTCGACGCTGGCAAATCGGAAAAGGTGCAGCTCGTGCTCGCCGGCGTCGACATCACGGCGCACAACACGGCGGCACTGTACGTGAAAAGCGCCGACAAGGTGTTCGTCACGCTCGACAGCGGCACGGAGAACACGCTTTCAAGCGTCGGCGAGTTCGCCGCCGACGGCGACATTAACGTCGACGGCGCAATATTCGCCCGCGACGACATAACGATAAACGGGACAGGGTCGCTGACTGTCGAGTCAGACTCCGGTCACGGCATCGTCGGAAAGGACGAGGTCACGATAACGGGCGGCACTATAAGCGTCACGTCAAAATCGAACGCGATAGACGCGAACGATATCGTTGCGATCGCGGACGGCACGCTGACGCTCACGTCCGACAACGACGGCATCCATGTCGAAGACGGCGACGACAAAATTACCGGCGACGTCCTCATCGCCGGCGGCAGCATCCGCATCGCATGCGCCGACGACGGCATACACGCGGGCGGCAATGTCGCCGTCAAGGGCGGCGACGTCGTCATAAGCAAAAGCCACGAGGGCATCGAAGGCGCGACGATAACGGTCTCGGGCGGAAATGTGGACGTGACCGCCGACGACGACGGCTTCAATGCCGCCGACGGCAGCGGCGACGCGGGCGGCATGTTCGGC
>CANROT010000058.1 GCA_947632285.1 uncultured Clostridia bacterium | reverse complement strand
ATAATGTCGAGCATCGCGCAGGACGAGCTGCGAAAATTGAGCTCCCGCGTGAAATTCGGTCATCAGCAGGCGATAAAGCAGAGCGTCGTCCTCGGGAACAACAGGATTTTCGGCTACAAAAAAGACAAGGGGCGGCTTGTTATCGACGATGAACAGGCGCAGATGGTCAGGGAGCTTTTCGAGATGTACGCCACGGGCGAATACTCGATCCCGCTGACGGTCACGATCGGCCTTGTCTCGGCGGGGCTCGCGATCAAGGCGGGGCTGTTCCCGTTCCACACCTGGATGCCGGACACGTACGGGACCGCGACACCGACCTCGTCCGCGATCCTGTCCGGCATCGTCTCAAAGGGCTACATCTTCCTGCTCATAAAGATCATGTACCGCGTCGTCGGCACGGGGACCGCCGCGATGACGGCGGCGCGCCACATTCTGTACGTATTCGGCATGATCGGCATCGTGATGGGCTCGTTCTGGGCGATCAAGTCAAAGTATCTGAACCGCATGATAGCGTATTCGTCGGCGGCGCAGATCGGCTATATCTTCGTCGGCATCGGGCTCGGCGGGGACGCCGGGTTCCGCGCCGCGATATTCCAGGTGCTCGCGCACGCGTTCACAAAGCCGCTGCTCTTCATAGCGGGCGCGCGCCTTTCGGAGGCGTCCGGCGACAGTCAGGCGTTCTCCGCCCTCCAGGGCTCCGCGCACCGCAGCCGCGCCGCCGGTGCGGCGTTCGCCGTGGGCGCGATGTCGATGGTCGGCATACCGACGCTCGCCGGGTTCTCGACTAAGCTCTATTTCGCGATAGCCGCCGTCGAGCACGGCGCGCTCGTCGACCTTGCGACGCTCGCGGTCCTCGCGGTCAGCACGCTTTTGAACGCGCTCTACTTCATTCGCACCGTGATCCGCATATATACGCCGTCGCCCGCCCCGGCGCCGCTGCCCACGTTTGAGCCGTCGCCGGATAAACATGACCCCGGGCTCATCGCGGCCGTCGGATTCGCCGCCGGGATATTCTTCCTCGGCCTTTTCCCCGGGACCGTTTCTTCTCTAATCCTGAGCGGCCTTTCGATGTTCGGCTGAACGAATTGCCGCCCCGCGTAAGCTCTCACAAAAAGGAGTGGCCGGGAGTATTTCCCCGGCAATAAAACGAAAATGATCATCGTCACATTTCTTCTGCCGATATTTGCGGGCGTCCTTCTGCCTGTCCTGCGCCCCGGAGATTTGGCGCGCCGCGTTTATGTCGCCGCAATCGCCGCGGTCACGTGCGCGCTTGCAATAGCCACGGTTATCCTCGGCGGCTCCGTGACCGCCGTCTCGCTCGCGGAGGGGCTCGATATAAGCTACGCCGCGGACGCGCTCTCGGCCGTCTTTGCCGTGCTCTTCTCCGTCTGCTGGCTGCTCGTTTCGATCTACGCGCCGACATACATAAAGCACGAGGGGCACGACGACAGGTTTTTCGCGTTCTTTCTTCTCACACTCGGCGCGATGCTCTCCCTCTCGTTCTCCGCGAATATCCTGACGCTCTACCTCTCCTTTGAGCTTGTGACGCTGCTCTCCTTCCCGCTCGTGCTGCACTCGGGGACAAAGGAGGCCGTCGCGGCGTCGATGAAATATCTCTTTTACTCCGTCGCCGGGGCGCTCCTCGCGCTTTTCGGCATGATATTTATCTATTCGTATACGGACGCGGGCACATTTCTGCCCGGAGGGACGCTAACTGAGGCGGGGCGCTATCTGCCGCTCGCCGTCTTCCTCTGCATAATCGGATTCGGCACAAAGGCCGGTATGTACCCCATGCACGGGTGGCTGCCGTCCGCGCACCCGGTCGCTCCGGCCCCGGCCTCGGCGCTGCTCTCCGGCATTATCGCGAAAGCGGGCGTCCTCGCCGTAATCCGCGTCGTTTTTTACACCGTCGGCGCGGACGCGGTGCGCGGCACGTGGGCTGCCGTCGCGTGGATGGTGCTCGCGGCGATCACCGTCCTCATGGGCTCGATGATGGCGTACCGCGAGGGCGTACTCAAAAAGCGCCTCGCCTATTCGACTGTCAGCAACATCTCCTACATCATGCTCGGGCTCTCGACGCTGACGGTGACGGGCGAGCTCGGCGGGCTCCTCCACCTCATCGCGCACGCGCTCGCCAAAAACGCGCTGTTCCTCGCCGCGGGCGCGATCATATATAAAACGGGCAAAACCGAGGTCTCCGAGCTCTCCGGCATCGGCCGCCGCATGCCCGTGACGCTCGGCGCCTTCACCGTCGCCTCCCTCTCCCTCATCGGCATACCGCCGCTCCTCGGCTTCACCTCAAAATGGTATCTCGCCTCGTCCGGCATCGAGCTCGGCGGCGCCGTCGCCGTCATCGTTCCGGCGGTGCTCATAATCTCGGCGCTCCTGACCGCCGGGTATCTCTTGCCGATAGTTATTGACGGCTATTTTCCGAAGAACGGCGCAAAGGTCGAGGGAAGGTGCGAGGCGCCCGTCTCGATGACGCTGCCGACCGTGATCTTTGCCGCGCTCTCGCTCATCATCGGCGTCCTCGGCAAGCCGCTCTCCGACTTTTTAGCCGGTATCATTTAAAGTCATGAACGTGTATTTTCTTCTTCTGCCGATACTGATACCGCTCGCGGGGGGCGCGCTCGTCTGGATATTCAGGATAAAGGCGGCGCTGCGAAACGTATTTGTCGAAACCGTCATCGTCCTAAACGCCGCCGCCTCGTGGCTCCTGATACTCAACCGCCCCGAGGGGACGCTGCACCTCTTCTCGTTCGGGGACGCGCTGCCGATACGGCTGCGCCTTGACGGGCTCGGCTCGTTCTTCCTCGGAATGGCGTCCGTTTTGTGGATATTCGTCGCGATCTACGCGTTTTCGTATATGAAGGACGAGGAGCACACCCACATGTTCTTCACGTTCTTCACCCTCTCCCTCGCGGCGACGGACGGTATCGCGCTCGCGGGGAACCTCATCTCCCTCTATCTCTTTTATGAAATGCTCACTATCGTCACGATCCCGCTCGTCATGCACGGCTGCGGGAAGCGCGACGTCCACGCGGGCTACGTCTACGCCGCATATCAGATAGGCGGCGCGGCGTTCGCCTTCGTCGGGATCGTATACCTCGTTACAAAGACGGGCGGCGGAGACTTTGCGCTCGGCGGTTTCGTCACCGCCGGCTCCGGCGACCGCTTTATGCTCGAGGCGATATATTTCGTCATGCTGCTCGGCTTCGGCGTCAAGGCGTGCCTTTTCCCGCTCCACCGCTGGCTGCCGACGGCCTCCGTCGCGCCGACCCCCGTGACGGCGCTGCTGCACGCCGCCGCCGTCGTCAAGGCGGGCATATTCGCCATAATGCGGCTCTCGTACTTCACCTTTGACCCCGCGTTTATCGGGAGCACCGCCGTCGGGAAGGCCGCGTTTCTGCTCGCGTGCTTTACCGCCGTATACGCCGCCGTCATCGCCGTCCGCGAGCACCACTTCAAGCGCCGCCTCGCGTATTCGACGGTCAGCAACCTTTCCTACATTCTGATCGGCGTGCTCACGTACACGGAGGCGGGCCTTGCCGCGGGGCTCTGCCACATGGTCTTTCACGCGATAATAAAGATGAACGCGTTCCTCGCGTGCGGCGCGTTCATGAAAAGAACGGGGCGCGCCGAGCTCTCCGACCTATACGGCGTCGGCTATAAAATGCCCGTCACGTTCGCCTGCTACACGGTCTCGGCGCTCGCGCTCACCGGCATACCGCCGCTAACGGGATTTATCTCAAAGTGGCAGCTTTTGACGTCGTCCGCCTCCGCCGCGGGCGCCTCGCCGCTCTATCTCGTCGGCACGGCGGCGCTGATAATAAGCTCGCTTTTGGCGGCGATATATATGCTCACCCCGGCGGTGCGCGCGTTTTTCCCGCCGAGCGGCAGGGAAACGGTCCCGGCGACAGAGGCGCCGCTCGGAATGACCGCGCCGATGGTGATATTCGCCGCCGCAAACGTGATCTTCGGCATTTTCTCCGGACCGGTACTCGCCGTCTGCGCGAATATCGCCGCCGGGCTGTTTTGAGGAGGGGATATGAACGCTGTACTTTTGATGCTTGTCGCCCTCCCCGCCGCCTCGGCGCCGGTACTGTATTTCGTCTCAAAGCGCACAAAAGCGGGCTTTCCGCTCCTCTCCGTTCTGACCGCCGCCGAGCTCGCTTTATCCGCCGCGCTTTTCTTCGGCAAAGGCTCCGCCTCTTTTCTCGGCGTCTCGCTCGCCGCGGACGGGTTCCATTCGCTTTACGCCGCCGTGACCGCGTTCGCGTTCTTCGTCTCGGCGCTGTTCTCGGTCGAATATTTCAGCCATTACGAAAACCACGCCCGCTACATCTTCTTTTTCCTTCTGACGCTTTCGGCGACAGAGGGCGTCTTCCTCTCCGCGGACCTGTTGACGACGTTCATCTTCTTTGAGATAGTCTCGTTCTGTTCGTTTGTCTGGGTGCTCCACGACGAAAGCGAGGCCGCCGTTTCAGCGGCGAAGACGTATCTCGCTGTCGCCGTCCTCGGCGGCATGCTCCTGCTCGCGGGGCTGCTGTTCCTCTATAATACGGCGGGAACGCTCGTAATCACTGAGCTTTCGCCTGAGGCAGAGGCGCCGTTCTATGTCGGGCTCCTGCTGCTCTTTGGATTCGCCGCGAAAGCGGGCATGTTCCCGCTCCACATCTGGCTGCCGAAGGCGCACCCGGTCGCGCCCGCGCCCGCCTCCGCGCTGCTCTCCGGCATCCTCACAAAGGTCGGCGTCTACGGCATCATCGTCACGACCGTGCGCCTCTATTCCGGCAGCGTCCGCTGGGGCGCGATGCTGCTCGTCTTCGGCGTCATCACGCTCTTGCTCGGAGCCGTGCTCGCGCTCCTGTCCGTTGACCTGAAGCGGACGCTCGCCTGCTCGTCAATGTCGCAGATAGGCTTTATCCTGACCGGCATCGCCTCCGCTGCCGTCCTCGGCGAGCACGCCTCGCTCGCCGCCGCGGGCGTCGTGCTCTACATGCTGAACCATTCGTTCATGAAGCTGATACTGTTCTCCGTCTCCGGCGTCGTCCACATGAACCTCCATAAGCTCGACCTCAACGATATCCGCGGCTGGGGGCGCGGGCGTCCGCTGCTCGCGGTGCTGTTCGCGTGGGGCGGGCTCGGCCTTGCCGGTTTCCCGCTGACGGGCGGCTATATCGCCAAGACGCTGATACACGAGGCGATAGTCGAGTCCGCGGAGCTTTTGCCCCTCGCGCACGCGGCGGAGTGGCTGTTCCTCTTCGGCGGCGGCTGCACGCTCGCATACATGATAAAGCTCTTTGTCGTCATCTTCGTCGAGCGCCCGGACGGGGAAACCGAAAAAACGCGCTCGATGAGCGCGCTCTCGGCGGCCTCCCTCATTATCGCGGCGCTGCCGACCGCCGTGACCGGGGTCCCCGCCGTATCGCGCGCCATAGCCGAGCGCGGCATGGCGTTCGCGGGGGGCGAGAGCTGGCATGAGGTCAGCTTTTTCAGCCTCGGGTCGCTGTCCGGCGCGGCAATAACCGTGACGATAGGGCTCCTCTTATACTTTTTCTTCGTCCGCACCGCGACGCGGCGCGGCGGCCGATACGTCAACCTGCTGCCCGCGTGGGCGGACCTTGAGCGCTCCGTCTATATCCCCGTAATTCACGGGGTCACCGCCGCCGGAGGCGCCGTGCTGCGCCTGTTCGGCGAAAACGTCATAACGGCGCGCCTCTGCCGCGTATTCTTCCGCGCGTTCGAGATCGTATGTCACGCCGCGTCCGACTTTGTGGACGCCGTCGTATATGTCCTGCGGCGCACCGTCTTCCGCCGGACGGCGTCGTTTGAAAAGCGCCATCGCACGCACCCGCTCGTTGACGCCGTCTACCGCGAGCGCGCGACAGACAATTTTTCGTATTCGCTGATCGTCACCGTCATCGGCGTTTGCGTGATACTGCTATTTCTGCTCATAGTCCCGCGCCTGTGACTTTCCCGGAAGGGGCAAAATATTCGGCGCGGGAACGGAAATATTGCTCTTTTCATAGACTTGTTTACTTAAGCGAAGGAAATTGACACGACAACGGCGCGATAAATTTAAAAAAAAGCCTTTACAATTTTGCGGCGCATATGCTACAATAGATTTGAAGCGGAGCATCAAGCATATGCTGTCTTCGGTCAGCAAAGATGTACACGGCAGCCGCGGAAGCCGACGCATTTTTGCGGGATCGATCTGATCTCATAATACATTACCGGAGGTACCTCTTGTGAAAACTGCACAAAATGGTAAAACTCCCCAGGGGGGGGGGCGCGGTCCGCCTTTTTATGCAAATTGACGAACCGTCCCGAGACAAGAACATAGCATAAGACGCGCTCCGTTTTTGGCGGCATTTTTCGGAGGTGTCTGACACGGAAAACGCCGACAAAATTTACAGGAGTGTAAAACCTATGAAACATACGAAAAAAGCGCTGCTTTCAAGCGCGCTTTCCATGTTGCTGTGCTGCTCGATGCTTATCGGCTCCACCTTCGCATGGTTCACCGACAGCGTGACCTCCGGCCGCAACAAGATCGTCGCCGGGGACCTCGACGTCGAGCTGGAATATGCCACGGCAGATGCCGCGAATGACGGAATTAGTGAGGAAGACTGGAAGCCGGTCAAGGCTGACACCAATCTTTTCAAAGACGACACGCTCTGGGAGCCGGGCCACACCGAGTACGTGTATCTGCGCGTGCACAACGTCGGCTCACTGGCGCTGAAGTATAACTTCAGCATTTCCGTATACGGTGACGCCGAGGGCGGCCCGGAAAAAGAGTATACTTCCATGGCAACGGACGCGAGCGGGGAGCATAAGAAGGTTAAGCTGTCGCAATTTCTGGTTGCCCGCAAGATAGATAAAACAGACAAAATTACCGACCGCACCTCGCTTTGGCTGACCGAGGGTGAAGCTGATGTCATGGGCAAGCTGTCCTCGCTGAACTACACCGACGAAGAAGCGCTGGGAGCCGGAGAAACCGACGCCTTTACCCTGGCCGTCTATATGCCCACGTCCGTGGGAAATGAAGCCAACTGGGTAGGGAAGACAGTCAAGCCCGATGAAGAAGAACCCAAGATCTTCCTCGGCCTGACGGTGAGCGCCACGCAGGTTCCGTCCGAAAAGGACAGCTTTAACGATCAGTACGACGAGAAAGCGACGATCCCCGTAAATGATATCGACGCGCTGCTGGGCGCACTGAACAGCATTCCCGAAAACGGAGTCGGCGGCATCGTTCTGGAGAATGATTTCGATCTGAGCGATACGCCTCTGAGCATTGAAGACGGCAGGGAAGTCATAATCGATGTCGGCGGCAACGAGCTGACCGCCGGCGCTGACAGCTTGACCGTACAGGGCGGCACTCTGACGCTGACGGACAGCACCGGCGAGGGTGCGGTAAATCTGAACTCCGATCAGGCTTTCGAAGCAACGCTGAACGTGCTTGGCACGTCGGATCAAGAAACGGTTCTGAACATTGAGAACGTCACAGTTGATGTAGAGGGAAGCGGAACCGCAAGAGACTTTACCGCCGGTATATATGTAGAGGACAGAGGTGGAAAGGTAACCGTCAACCTGGGAGAAGGCACGGTCATCAACATCAAGGGCAGCACAAAGCAGTCCGGCGTTAATTTCCAGAGCAGCGGCTGCGAGCTGAACATCGCGGACGGCGCGCAGATCAATCTGATAAGCGGCGCTGCCGAATCTACCGCAGTTTCCATGAACGGCGGCAACGTGCTCAACATGAGCGGCGGCTCGATCAAGGTGAGCACCGACACGAAATGTTACGGTGTTGAGATCTCCGGCGGTGAAATGAAGATGACCGGCGGCACGATCGAGGTGACCGGCAGCGGAGCCTCCGACGCCATTCACATTTCAATGAGCGGCACGATGAATATGTCCGGCGGCACGATCAATGTGGCAACGGACGGCACCGGATACGGTATGTCCATACTCGTGTGGGGAGCCAACAACAGAGGAAATGTTCACCTGTCCGGCGATGCCGAGATCACCGTGACCGGTTCGAACAAGCGCTTTGATGACACGATCCAAAAAGCGATGGACGATCCGAGCAACGAAAACTTTACCGATGATACAACAGTAGAACCGTAAACATTGACCCCCGGGCCCGCCCCCTTCCTTCCGGAAGGGAGCCGCCCGGGGGTTTTACTTCTGCCGCCTCGGCTATGCACCGTAATTTTCAGCGCACGCCACCGCTTTCCGGTGTTGTGCGCTGTGTTTTCTATAAAATGTTATTTCCCCTGCATCGAGATTATTTCGTCCCTTGTCAGGTGATACTTTTTTGCAATATCGATAGCGTAGCTGTACCCGTACTTACCGCCGCGCTCGATCCGATAGGTGCGGTCGTGGGTGCTCTCGTCTATCTTTGCGGTCAGATTCCCTATTCGCGATCTTCTCCCGCTCTGATCCCTGTCCGCAAGCTCGCACAGCCCGTGCAGGTGCGTCGTACATATGCCCTTCGCGCCGATGACGGAATATGCCGTCAGTATCTCGCCCGCCAGAGTGACCGCCTCGTCCGCGCTCGTACTCGACAGCGCCTCGTCAAATAAAAACAGGCTCGAGGGCGTGATCTTTTCATTTATCTTCTGTATCGCCTCGCACTCGCCCGCGAGCCGCCCGTTTTTGTAGGCGCGGTCCGTGTGATTGTCGACGAAATGCGTATATATCCCGTCCACTGGGCAGATCTCGGCGCGCCTTGCCGGGAGCGGTATTCCGAGGTGCAGCATCGCGTACAGGAGCCCGACCGATTTCGTATATATCGACTTGCCCCCCTGATTCGGGCCCGTCAAAATGTATATCCTGTCCCTGCCGAATTGCAGCTCATTCTTGACGACGCCAGAGGCGGAGCCGTTCAGCAAAAGTATCGGGTGGTATAGGTCTTGCACGTTGTCCGCATCTGAAAAGATCGGCTTGCAGAAGAACCCGCCCGCTTTGCGCAGCTTTAAAAGCTCTTTTGCAGCGGCCTTTACAAACTGCCATTCGGGCAGAAGGCAAAAAAGCCCGTCAAGATTGTCGACCACATATTTTTTTATGACCCTTTCCCACGATTGCAGCGACGGGGTCAATATCTTGTTGAGCGCGTTGTGCAGCGCGAATCTGAGCGCCGCCGCCTCCTGCTCCGTTAAGCCCTTTGTCGCCGGTATCAGCGGCGCCGAGCAGGTGTATTCGTCGTTCTTGAAATCGAGCCGCAGGATTTTGTCAATCAGGACACCGGACTTGAAATTGACGTCGTTTATCTTGACGACGCCCGCCTCGACCGGCCGCATCTGCGCATTCAAATTGACGCCGATAGTGACGCTTTTGGCGGTCCTGATAATATGCGACTGCTTTTTCAGCTCTTCCCGGAGCCTCGGGTATTCCTCCGAAGAATAAATTTCCGCGATCTCGTCCCTGAGCCTGCTCAAAAATGCGCCCCTGACCGCGTGCCCTTCAAACAGCGCCCGCATCGATTCTATATAGTGCACATACATCTCGAGCTCTTTGATGCTGTAAAGCGAGGTCTCACTCGACTGACCGACGGCACCCCTCTCCCCCTTGAGCTTGAATATCTCCGCAAGCTCCGCAAATCCGTCCGATAACCCGCGGAACAGCTCCGGGTCGTCAAGGAACTCAAAAAACATGTCGCAGCGGTCGCTGATCGTCTGCCTGTCGACCGTGAAATATTCCTTTATGTCGTGATCGGACAGCCCCGTGACAAAATCGGGGGAGATATGGAAGAGATTCTCAAGATCGAGATCGCTTGTAAAATCAAAGCTCTAAAACGAGCTTTTAGTGTCGCTCTCGGACCACAAAATGCTGATCTTGTTCATATGATACCTCCGCGCAGCAGGGAAATTATCAGCCACATCAGTGCAAAGGACACCGGAATACATAAGATCGGGACCGCGACGAGATAGAACCTCGAATAATACGCCGTCCATATTTTACAGAACACGTAGTAATAATATATCCAAAACAGCATGACCGGCACCGTGACAAGCGCGATCAGATAGTTGATCGTGACCCCGATGAGCAGTATTTCCGCCGAATACAGTATCGCCGCCGTTAAAAGGAGCCTTTTTCGCGGCGGCAGTATAAATAATATCTCGCCGCTGCCGTCTTCCGCTCTCAAGCCAAGCTCGACAAGTCTGTTCATATCCCGTTCTCTCTGTTATCGCAAGTATCGTTCGCTTTTATTCCGTCATTTTTGCCGCAAACCCGAGCAGCGCGGGGCGCTCGTTTGGGACGCGCTCCGTTATGACCGCCTCGAGCAGCGCCTCAAGGATCTCCCCGAGCCGCTCGCCCTCCGGCACGCCCGCTGCCATAAGCTCGCCGCCGGAAACGGCGAGCTGCCGCACCGTGACGCACTCGTTCGCCGCCTCCATTTCGCGCAGCGCGGAGGATATCCCCTCCGCCTCCGCCTCCGACATCAGCCCGAGCGCGCGCCTGCCCTCGACCGCGCGGTGCGCGTCCTCATACGGGCACCTCCTCAGCATGCGCCGCAGCGATACTCTGTCTCCCGAAAACTCGCCGGTGAGGAATCCGACGACCCTCTTTACGGACGAAAGCGTCTTTCCGTCCGGCTTGAGGCGCACGAGCGCGGACACTCGCTCCGGGGCCCCGAGCAGTATCGCGGTGCGCAGCACGACGTCCGCGCGCGCCGCCCCCGCGCATCTGACGGCGGTTTTATAGCCTTCCTCGCCGAGCGAGGCGAGCTCCGGCATGATCTCGACCATCACATCGCCGAACGCCGATAGAATTCTCTCCGAGCCCTGCCCCGTGAGCAGCCGCTTATATTCCGCGAATATGCGCTCCGCCGAAATTTTCCCGAGCAGGGCGCGATTTTTGTGTATCGACTCCGCTGTCGCCGGTTCGATATCGAACCCGAGCGTGGACGCGAAGCGCAGCGCCCTCATTATGCGGAGCCCGTCCTCGCCGAAACGGCGGTCCGGCTCACCGACGCACGCGATAACGCGCTCCCGCAAATGGCGCCTGCCGCCGAAGAGGTCGCGGAACCCTCGGCGCGGGCTGTACGCCATCGCGTTCACGGTGAAATCGCGGCGCGACAGGTCGTCCTCTATTTTTCGCGAGAAGGTCACGTTTTCGGGGTGCCTGCCGTCGAGGTATTCGCCGTCCGTGCGGTAGGTCGTGATCTCGAGCGGCTCGCCGCAGACGATGACGGTAACGGTCCCGTGCTTTATCCCCGTTTCAATTATGCGGTACCCGGAAAAGCATTTTTCTATCATCTCCGGCTCGGCGGACGTCGTTATATCGTAGTCGTGCGGCACGGTGCCGCGGCAGAGGTCGCGGACGCAGCCGCCGACCGCGTATGCCTCATATCCCGCGCCCTCGAGCACGTCTATCGCCGCCTCCACCGGGGCGGGGAGCGCAAATTTTATGTCTTTATCCGAAATATCCATCACGCCTCCCGAAATCTTTGTCTTTTTCTCATTCAAACTCTTCGGGGGAGGAACCTTATAAGGGTCCCTCCCCCGGAAGCTGCTTATAACTTATGACCGTACCCGAAGATCAAAGCTCCGCGAAGTACTTGATCGTCCTTACCATCTGGCTGGTGTAGGAGTTCTCATTGTCATACCAGGAAACGACCTGGACCTGATACGTGTCGTCATCGAGTTTTGCGACCATCGTCTGCGTAGCATCGAAGAGCGAGCCGTAACGCATACCGATAACGTCGGAGGAAACGATGG
>CANROT010000057.1 GCA_947632285.1 uncultured Clostridia bacterium | reverse complement strand
ATGTTCATGCGCCCTGTGTTTGCCGCAGCCAAGGCCAACCAGCAACGCGTGGCCTACGCCGAAGGCGAAGACGAGCCACTCGCTCAACCGCGTCCCGTTCATCGTCTATGACGCCGCGGGCACCGGCTGCCGCCTCAAAGCCGACACCGGCGAGTTCGGCCTCGCCAACGTCGCCGCCACCACCGTCAATCTCCTCGGCTACGAAGCCCCCACCATGTGGCGCGAGAGCCTGATAGAGTTCTGACCTGTATAGTTTATATGATACGCGGGGAGGGAGAAATTTCTGAAGAAATTTCTCCCTCCCCGCACCCCTCCCTTTTAAAGACTTTTTGGGGCTATTATAATAATGAAGTAAAAAGTTTTGAAGAGGGGGGCCGGGGGGAGTGACTTTTTCCAAAAGTCACTCCCCCCGGATAATATTCCTACTATTTATATTATCCCATACTTCGCCTTGAGCGTGAGAATGCGGCGGACGCTTTCGTTGAGGCGGGGCTCCGTTATCGTGCCGGCGCGGACGGCGGCCTCGACGGCGGCGAGCGCCTCGGCGAGATCGGCGGGCGAGAGCAGCATATCGCACCCGGCGAGGATCGCACCGACGGCGGCGTCGCCGGGGCTGTACATTTTTGTGATCGCGCCCATTCCGAGCGCGTCCGTGATGACGACGCCCGAAAACCCGAGTTCACCGCGCAAAATGTCCGTTATGACCGTGTGCGAGAGGGAGGCGGGCGTCATGTCGCCGTCCTTTGTCAGATTCGGGACGGAGACGTGCGCCGCCATGATGCAGTCCTCGGCGCGCATGAACGGCAGCCACTCGCACGACAACATCTCGTCGTGCGTCTTATAGCTGACGGCGAGCCCGTAGTGGCTGTCCTCGGCGGTGTCGCCGTGACCCGGAAAATGCTTGAACGTCGGGATAACGCCGTGCTCCCGCAGCCCGTCCGCCATAGCGCCCGCCATGCGTGCCGCGACATTTGCGTCCGGCGAGAACGAACGGTCGCCGATGACGGGATTGTCGGGATTCGTGTTCACGTCCGCGTCCGGCGCAAAATCCATGTTGAAACCGTAGAGCGAAAGGTAACCGCCGATCGTCCTGCCCATTTCGAGCGCGTCCGCCTCGTTGCCGGACGCGCCGACGTCGGCGGCGCTCTTGTATTTTTTCAGCCCGAATGCGGGATTGTTCGCGAGCCGCGCAACGCGCCCGCCCTCCTCGTCCGTCGAGATGAACGGCGCGATGTCAAGCGCGCCCGATATCGCCGCGTTCAGCGCCGTTATCTGATCCGGCGTCTTTATGTTTTCGCCCATCATGATAACGCCGCCGACCGGGAATTCCGCGAGCGTCTCCGAGGCGGCTGCCGTGAACGAGGTCACGGGCCTCTGTTCCGCGTCGAGCGAATCCGCGCGAATGAAGAAAAGCTGGCATATTTTTTCATGCAGCGTCATGGACGCGAGCAGCTCTTCGACCGTGTCCGGCCCGACCGACGGCAAAGAGGGCTCGGTTACCGGCGGCTCGGTCGCGGACGGCTCGGTCGCGGACGGCTCGGTCGCGGACGGCTCGGTCGCGGACGGCTCGGTCGCGGACGGTTCGGGGCGTGACGTCCCCGGGCGCACCGTCCCCGGCCCGGTCGTTTCGGCGCCGGACGTCGCCGGGGCGGTCACGGGTGATCCCGTAACGGCGCACCCCGCCAGCATCAGTACCGACAGCGCGGCGCACAAAAACCGGAAAAAAGTTCCTCTCCGCATCGTCACCCCTCCGAAAAGCGTTATTACATAATGTTTATATAAGATTATACATGCGTCCGCGCCGGGTTTCAACCGACAAAATGTAAATTTTTTTGCTAATTGCTTCCCGGCCCGCCGTCCGCGGCATCATTCGCCCCCGGCCGTATTATTTGCCGCCTTACCTTTCGCGTATGGTTTGCGCTCGTCCGTCAGCCCGAGGATATAATCGACGCTCGTGCCATAATATTCCGCCAGCCTGACGAGCACATCTGTCGGCACATCTCGCCGCCCGATCTCGTAGAACGAATAGCAGACCTGTGAGCATTTCAGATATTCGGCAACAGTCTGTTGATTCAGCTGCCCCTCCCGACGCAGTTCTTTCAGATGTTTGTATATCCGCCCGTCCGCCCTGCTTTCTCCTGTACAAAGCGAGCGGACGTTTTGCCTTTTGCGCGGCGTTTTCTCGTCCGTCAGCCCGAGAAGATAGTCAACGCTGACGCCGTAAAATTCCGCAAGCTTTATGAGCATTTCGACCGGTATTTCGCGCCTTCCGATCTCGTAGCAGGAGTAGCATACCTGCGTACACCCGAGGTGCGCGGCGATCTCTCTCTGCTTCAGGTCGTTGTCCTCTCTCATATCGCGAAGACGTTTGTACATACGTTTACTCTCCTTATTTGCAACTACAAAGAAAGTATATCTAAAACAAATCGTTATATTCAGTTTTATGCCTATTTGCTTTAAAACAGTACCCCTCCCCGCCGCAATTCTTCAAAAAAATCGCTTTTTAATACATTTTGCTATATTGACTTTTATAGCATTTTGTTTTATAATGGTCTTAATCGATACAATTGGAGGATAAAAATGAAAAAAACATTATTAAAAGCACTCGCAACGGCGCTCGCCGTGATGCTCGTGCTGCCGGTAATTCCCGTCGCCGCCGAAGAAAAGCACGAGGGATATTACAGCGTGGAATTCGAATACGACGAAGGCGTCGAGATGATCCTCGATCCTCACGTCGGACCGATCGAGAATGCGGGTTGGGTAACAAAATTTGACGATAGCGAGAAGCTGTTTTCAAAATGTCAGGATTATTATTCCGGTAAAGCTATTGTAAATTTTGATGTAAAATTGAAACCCGGCTATGAGATCGAGCAGGTTTACGAGACAAACGCTGATGAAGACAACGCAAGTCACAGTGTTAAGCAGTATTGCATTGACGTAACACCATACGTAGGTTTTATCGAAAACAACAGCAAGTTTGTAATTGTGACAAAACTATCTTCCGATACCGATTCTACAGAGCAGAAACCGCTTGATGAAGATAAGATCAAGGAAATATATACTGCGGTTGTAACGGCTGACAAGTACGCTCTTTCTTATCTTGACGATTACAAATGGTCTGAACCGTTCCGTGACCGCTCATTCCGTCACGGAGAGAACGCCAACAGCTTTTTGGCAGTCGCTGCATTTGAATATCTCGGACTTGCTGAATATGCTAATCTTGGGACGACAGGAGAAAGTCATATCGTTCCATATTCATATGTAAACAAAATGATAAGTGAATATTTTGTAAAACATAATTTAGATGACGTTTATAATCTAAATATATATGATCTTATAGCCGATGAAAATGAAAAAGGCGCAGATGAGCATGATTTCATTTTCAGATTCAGCGTCAATGGCGACGGAAGTCTCATGTATAATTGCTGCTTTAACGGAGAATCGGAAGATAACTGGTTTGACGGTCTTGTCAATTATCTCGGTTGTGATGTTTACGCTGACGAAAACGGAAAGCCCGCAAAAATTGCGGTTCAGGGATACTGCAAAGGTCATGACGAGGCATCAAATACCGAAACAATTATATCCGTCGACGAACTTGTCCTCGTATACGACACCGAAAGCGGAAACTGGAAGATAGACGAATACTATCCTCTCGACTTCACGTTAGAGGACAAAAAGCCCGTTTATCAGTCCGAGGTTACCGGCACGCCGTATGACCCCGAGTCGCTGCTCATAGATGAAACCGGCGATGTTGCTGCCGTATACCCGACTGACGAGGCCGAATATTATTACGGCGCTGTATTCGATGCCGAGCTTTTGACCGAAGGTGAGCTCTTCGACGCCGCGAAGGGCGCTCTCGGCAAGGAATACGAAAAATTCGTTCCCTATTCCCTGACGCTCACCGATAAGGACGGCAAGCCTCTCCCGCTGAAGAGCAAGGTCACCGTCAGCGTTCCCGTTCCCGAGGGGTGGGACGCGAAGGACACGCTCGTCTTCTTCATCGACGGGGACGGCAAGCCGCAGGCAGTCGCCGCGACCGCAAGTGAGGACGGGAAATACATCACGTTCGAAACGACGCATTTCAGCGTCTGGGCGCTTGCTGACGCCTCGACAAAAATCGACGCGCCCGTGACCGACGACGACGGTAAAGACACGACTACCCCCGACGACGGCAAGGACACGACGACGCCCGGCACCGGCGACGCGGAGCCGCCGAAGACATCGACGCCCTTGGGTGTGACCGTATGGCTCGCCGTCATGCTGCTGACCGTCGTATGCGGGACGACCGTATACGCCTCCCTGAAGCGCAGACGCTCCGCAAAATAAGGTAATAAAAAGTTTTGAAGATGGGGGTCCGGGGGAGGTGCCTTTCCTAAAAGGCACCTCCCCCGGCTCTATTTTTACCCCTCCCACCCACAAAAATCTTGAGAAACTACTTGACAATCGTGTGATTGTGTGGTAAAATGTCTCCCGTAGAACAAAAACGGGAGGCGTTTTTTGCTTGGAAGATATACGCAATCACAAATGCCCCGGCTGCGGCTCGCCGCTGAGGTTTGACGCGGGCGCGCAGTCGCTTGTCTGCGACGCGTGCGGCTCGCACTTTGATATCTCCACCGTCGAGCAATACGACGAGGCGGCGGACGGCATCGATGGCGGCGACACCTCGTCGTGGGAAACTTACGGCGGGGTCCCGTGGGAGGACGGCGTGGCGGTCCACGTCTGCCCGTCGTGCGGCGCGGAGATCGTGACCGACCCGACGACGGCGGTCACAAAATGCCCCTACTGCGACAACGTAACCGTGATCGAGGGCAACCTCTCCGGCGTTCTGCGCCCGGACTGCGTGATCCCCTTCTCCGTCACGGCGGAAGACGCGCGGCGGCTGATGGCGGAATACTGCAGGAATAAGCCGCTTTTGCCGAAAAATTTCATAAACGAGCTGCATATCGAGGAGACGCAGGGGCTATATATCCCGTTCTGGCTCTTTGACTGCCGCGCGGACGGCAGGGCGACATACCTCGCCACAAAGGTGCGCCACTGGTCCGATCGGAAATATGATTACACCGAGACGCGCCGATTCCGCGTCTACCGCCGGGGCGGAATGGCGTTTTCCAAGATCCCCGCAGACGGCTCGCGCAAGGCGGACGACACGATGATGGAATCGATCGAGCCCTACGACTACCGCGGCATGAAGGAGTTCGGCACGGGATACCTCTCCGGCTTTGTCGCGGACAAATACGACGTCGGTGCGGACGAATCGAAGGCGCGCGCGGACGCGCGCGTCAAAAATTCCATTGAGGCGGCGCTGCTCACGACCGTCATAGGCTACTCCTCCGTCATTCCGACGGGCTCGTCCGTGAAGATCACGGACGGCACGGTCAGGTATGCGATGCTCCCCGTGTGGCTGCTGCACTACACCTACCGCGGCGAGCGGTTCACGTATGCGATAAACGGGCAGACCGGGCGCGTCGTCGGCAAGCTGCCGATCTCGCGCGGACGCGCCGCCGCGTGGTTCGCGGGCATATATGCCGCCGCTGCGGCGCTCGTGGCGCTCATAATGTTTCTTTTGTGAGGCGGCGGACATGAAAAGGACTGTATTTGTATTTTCGCTCGTGCTCGCGCTCCTCTTCGTCCTCGCGCCGACCGCATCCGCGTATGACCCGACCCTGCCCCGCGTCATCGACAAGACGGGGCTGCTCTCAGACTACGAAAAGGAAAAGCTCAAGGATTATTCGGAGGAGTTCCGCTTTGACCATTCGATGGACTGCGTCGTCATGCTCGTCACGACGATGGGAGGAAAATCCGCGATGGCGTTCGCCGACGACGCATACGACGAGGGCGGCTACGGCATGGGCGCCGACAACGCGGGCATTCTTATCCTGATCAGCGTCGGCGACCGCGAGGTATATATTTCGACGTGCGGCGCCGCCATTGACGCTATAAGCGACGATGAGATCGAGCTCATTCTTGACGAGATGATGTATTCGCTCTCAGATGAGGACTGGGGGGCGGCGTTCATCGAGGGGATCGATGCCGCGGGCAGAATGATAGATCGCCCGAACGGCAGCGGCTACGGCAGCTACGATGACGGGAACAAGGTCACGCCCGGGAAGATCGCGGCGCTCGTCCTGTTCCCCGCCGTCATCTCCGGCATCGTGCTCGCCGTCATGTGTTACAAAATGAACAACGAACGCGGGAAAAGGACCGCCGCCGACTACGCGGTCAGCGGCAGCTTCGCGCTCTCCGGCGCGCTCGATATTTTCCTCTCCTCGAGCGTCACAAAGACGCCGCGCGCCGAATCGAGCAGCGGCGGCGGAGGCGGGGGCGGCGGCAGCTCGCACGTCAGCTCCGGCGGCGTCTCGCACGGCGGCGGAGGAAGGCATTTTTAAAGCAAAAATAAAAAATTATATAAGGAGACAGAAAAAATGGGACTTATCAGATCGACACTCGCCGCCGTGGGCGGCACGCTTCGCGACCAGTGGCGCGAATACTTCGTCTGCGACTCGCTCCCCGCCGACGTCCTCGTCGTGCGCGGACAGAAAAAGGGCACCCGCAACCGCGGCGACGACAACGTGATCTCGAGCGGCAGCGGCATCGTCGTCTCGGAGGGACAGTGCATGATGATCGTCGACTCCGGGCGCGTCGTTGAGGTATGCGCCGAGCCGGGCGAGTTCACGTTCGACGCATCGTCCGAGCCGAGCGTGTTCTCCGGCGACCTCGGAGACGCGATAATGAACACGTTCCGCACGATAGGGCGCCGCATCAGTTACGCGGGCGACGCCGCGCGCGACACGCGCGTCTATTATTTCAACACGAAGGAGCTCGTCGACAACAAATTCGGCACGCAGAACCCGATCCCGTTCCGCGTCCTCGACCGCAACATCGGGCTCGACATCGACGTCTCGGTGCGCTGCTCCGGCGTCTATTCGTACAGGATCGCGGACCCGCTCCTGTTTTACACGAACGTCTGCGGCAATGTCGCGTCCGCGTTCCGCCGCTCCGACATCGACACGCAGCTGAAGACAGAATTCATCACGGCGCTCCAGCCCGCGTTTGCGAAAATTTCCGAGACGGGCGTCCGCCCGTCCGCGCTCCCGGCGCACGCCATTGAGTTAGCGGACGCGCTCAACGAGGCGCTGACGAACAAATGGGCGAAGACGCGCGGCCTCGCCGTCGTCTCTGTTGCGCTCAATCCGATAACGCTGCCCGAGGCGGACGCCGAGCTGATCAAGCAGGCGCAGCACGCCGCGATCCTCCGCGACCCGACGATGGCGGCGGCAACGCTCGCGGGCGCTCAGGCGGACGCGATGAAGACCGCGGCAGGCAATCCCGGCGGCGCAGCCGTCGGTTTCATGGGCATGAATATGGCCGCCGGTGCGGGCGGAATGAACGCGGCGGGGCTCTACGCCATGGGAGCGCAGCAGCCTCAGCAGCAGCCGCAGCCCGCGCCCCGTACAGAATCGTGGACGTGTTCCTGCGGCACCGTCAACACGGGCAAATTCTGCTCCGAGTGCGGCGCTCCCCGCCCGGACGCCGAGTGGACCTGCTCCTGCGGCACCGTCAACAAAGGCAAGTTCTGCTCCGAATGCGGAAAGCCGAGGATATAAACGTAAGACGCGCACCGGGGGAGGTGACTTTTGGAAAAAGTCACCTCCCCCGGACCCCCTCCTTCAAAACTTTTTGGGGATTTAAATAAAAAGGCGCAGGGCGTAACAGCCTGCGCTTTTTGCTTGACACGGTGATTTATTTCGGGTATAATTGCCTTTGCAGGAGTGCCATAACGGTGGCGGTTGCTTCCTCACCTTTTGCGGGGAAGCAAATTTTCTTCCCGCTTCCCCGACTTTATAGCAGGGGAGGTGATTCGAGTGTACATAACGCTGTCAGAACTTTTTACAATTTTGACATTTATTGTCGCTCTTATTCATTGTTTAGTTGCGATAATCGCGCTGTTCAATGACAGAAGAAAATAACCGCCTCTCTTCCCTAAGGCGGTTATTTTTTTAAAACGCCAGAGGAAGCAACCGTCATCGGTGCTCCTGCACTTATAATATACCACATCTCCCCGCCCTTGTCAAGGGCGGAACAATAAAAAGGCGCAGGGCTGTCAGAGCCTGCGCTTTTTGCTTGACACGGCAATTTTGTTTCCGGGATATCGGCCTTTGCAGGAGTAACGTAACGGCGGCGGCCGCTTCCTCCCTTTTCGCGGGGAAGCAGATTTTCGTACCGCTTCTCCGACCGTACAGGAGGGGGGAGGTGAGTGAGTGTATAACCTATCGAAGTTGCTTGCATTTGTGAAATTATATCGTATCGCCTATTCATTGCACGACCGCGATATTCGCGCTGTTCAATGACCGAATAAAATAGCCGCCTCACTCCACCTTTAAGGCGGTCATTTTTTAATCACTCGAGGAAGCAGCCGTCATCGTTGCTCCTGCACTTACAATATACCACGCCTCCCCGCCCTTGTCAAGGGCGGCAGAGAGAAAATAATCGCCTCACTATCCCTTAAGGCGGTTATTTTTTAATTAGCCGCGAGGGAACCGTCACCGGCGTCCCCCTATATAATATACCACGTCCCGCCGCCGTTGTCAACGGCGGGAAAATTCACCTTCGAGGCTCGGCGGCATACACTGTATATGAATACAAAAAACGGAGGCAAGAATGGAAAACAACACGGTTTCTATCCCGGGCGCGGTCCCCGAGGGGTACACGGCGACGGGCTATCTGACGGTGCGCGTATACACGGCGCGCGGCGGCATACCGATAGAGGGCGCGCTCGTCACGGTCAGCTATGCTGACGCGTCGTCCCCCGCGCCGCACGCGGTGCTGACTACCGACCGCAGCGGCAAGACCCCGACGATAGCTCTCGCGGCGCCGCCGCGTTCGCTGTCGCTCACGCCGGAGGACACGTCCGTATATCCGCGGCTTTTGCCGTATGCGCTGTACAATATTACAATAGCGCGCGAGGGTTTCTACACGATCAACGACCTGAACGTCCGCGTCTTCGCCGACATCACGGCGATACAGGACGCCGATCTCGTTCCGCGCGCCGAGTCGCTCCCGCAGGAGTATTACCGGGACGACTCGACCTATATCGAACAGGACACGGAGGACGGCTTATGAACAACGGCTCCCTCAATCTTCCCTACATTCCCGAGACGATCACGGTGCACCTCGGCCCGCCGTCCGCGGACGCGGGCAACGTGACCGTTGACTTCGCGTCGTACATAAAAAACGCCGCGTCCTCGGAAATATACCCGACCTGGCCGGACGCGGCGCTCTACGCAAACATCTACGCGATAATCTCGTTCGCGCTCAACCGCATCTACACGCAGTATTACCCGAACCGCGGCTACGACTTCAACATCACGAACGACACGACGATAGACCAGTCCTTCGTCCCGGGGCGGGACATCTTTTCAAACATCAGCGACATCGTCGACGAGATATTCAACAGCTACGTCCGCAAAAAAGGCGCCATCGAGCCGTACTTCACCCAGTACTGCAACGGCACGACCGTGACGTGCGACGGGCTCTCCCAGTGGGGGACGGTCGAGCTCGCGAACGAGGGCAAAAACTCCGTTGAGATCCTGCGCTACTACTACGGCGACGACATCGAGATCGTCTCGGACGTCCCGGTCATGGGGCTCGACGACCCGACGCCCGGCGTCGTTCTGCGCTTCGGCAGCACGGGAAACGAGGTTTTGGCGATACAGGTGCGCCTGAACAGGATCGCGAAAAACTATCCCGCGATCCCGAAAATTTACCCGACCGACGGCATCTTCGCGGAGGAGACGGAGGCGGCGGTCCGCGCGTTTCAGTCTATATTCGGACTCACTGTTGACGGGCTTGTCGGAAACGCGACATGGTACGCGATAGGGCGCGTATACGCCGCCGTCAAGCGGCTCAACGACCTCGCCTCGGAGGGCGTCACGCCGGACGAGGTGACAAACATCGTTTCGACCGAGCTTGACATCGGCGACACGGGGCGCGGCGTCTACGAGCTGCAATATTTTCTCAATTTTATCGCAAATTTCAACGAGAGCGTGCCGTATATCGAGGTAGACGGCATCTTCGGCCCGAAAACGGAGTCTGCGGTGAAGGCGGTGCAGCAGCTCTACGGCCTCGAGCCGACCGGCGTTGTGACGCTCGAAACGTGGGATTACATCTACCGCGCGTACCGCTCGCTCATAGACTCGCTGCCGAGCGACTATTTCGGCGGCGTCACCGAGCCGTACCCCGGGTTTCCGCTGCGGCTCGGAACGGCTGTCGAGGCGGTGCGGTACCTGCAAACGTATCTTTCGCTTATTTCAACGGTGTACGGGATCCCGTCGCCCGGCGACTCAGGCGTCTTCGACGAGGCGACGCGCGCCTCGGTCGTCGCGTTTCAGGAGCGGTTCGGACTCGACCCGACGGGCGTAGTTTCGAGCCCGACATGGACGGAGATAACGTCCGTGTACCGCGACATTTACGACGGGAACCAGGCGTCCGGCACGCAGTCGCCGGGCAGAATGATACAGAATGAAAACGGAGGCGCCGAATGAACGACGGAATTTTTTACGATATAAACGACGAGGCGGCGGTCATTCGCGCGTTTCAGGAAATGCTCCGCTTCATTTCGGAGGCGGAGGGCGGTCTGCCGACTATTGCGCTCGACGGCAGGTACGGCGACGGAATGGAGGAGGCGGTACGCCAGTATCAGGCGCAGCAACGGCTTCCCGTGACGGGGCGCGTCGACGCGGAGACGTGGCAGCGCGCGGCGGAGCACTCGGCGCGCCTGCGCGCCGAGAATTCGCCGCCCCTCGGGATCACGCCGTTCCCGAACCTGCGCGGGTACGAGATAAAGTGCGGCGAGCGGAGCAATCTCGTGCTGCTTTTGCAAATAGTGCTCGAGGCGCTGCGCATCGTCTACGACGACTTCGGAGAGGTCCCGCTCACCGGCGTGTACGACAACAGAACGATGAGGGCGATAAGGTGTTTTCAGCAGAAAAACCTCATAAGCCCGTGCGATTACGTCAACAAAATCACGTGGGACGCGCTCGCCCGCCAGTACAATATGCAGGTGAATCGTTCGGAGTGACAGCCATCGCCGGAGGGGGCGGTTGATTTTACGCGCTCCGTATGCATGGGGCATTCGTATTTGACCTAGCCCCTGCTTTGCGGCATTGAAAAATTCATTATAAAAGTGGGGGAAGATCCGTGCGGATCTTCCCCCACGGCCGCTCTGTCACGCCGTAATGCGGCGGCAAAGCGCGCGCCGATTTATCGAAAGTCGAAAAAAATTTGCGGTTTTTATCAAAACCCTATTGACAATATTTATCGTTTGTCATAAAATATAACCCGTAAAGGATAAATTATTATTTCCAAAGGAGTCATCAATGAGCAAAACCGCAAAAACGGCGCTGATAGTTGCCGTGACGGTCGTATCCCTGGCGCTCATCGCCGCCGGGATCGCCTCCGCCGTATACTTTTCCGATCTCATCGGCAAAGCCCGCAATTATTACTCGACTCTGCATCTCTACGAGATGCACTGGAATATAAAATTCCCGGAGGGGACACACGTTCTCTATACCGTCGCGACCCCGCCGAGCTTTCACGGCGACGGCGACTCCTACACCGCCGCCGACGTCTCCGCCGTTGACGGCGACATTACAAAACTGCTGCTTGCGGACGACGACGTCGACGAGATACACAAAGAGGACACCTTCAAAAGCGAAAAGCCGAGCGAGGACGAAATGGCGGAGATCAAGTCGATCCTCATC
>CANROT010000056.1 GCA_947632285.1 uncultured Clostridia bacterium | reverse complement strand
CTGCTACGGCGGGGGCAGAAAGCGATGCGAGCGCGGACGACACTCGAAAATCAGGAGCTGAAAGAGGAAATCGAGGAAATGATTTTTAAGGAAGAGGAAATTATGGTACCGATGACAGCGGACGTATCGTCAATAACCGTAACGGTATTTGCGGTGCCGGCGTCAAATATAACGAGCGGAGGCTTGCAGATATCAAGCGCCGCAGCTGTATTTGATACGATATCGGCGCCAAGACACGCGGGATCGTGAATACTGATTCGAAAGCCCGTACGAATTCCGGGACCGATCATATAGGGCTTGCGTCCTGAGAGAATTTCGGCAGCGCCGGCAACGGAAAGCGATGTGCTGGGAACAACTGACGAAACAGCGGACGAGTCTATATTCGGTTCGCGTTCGCCGAGCCGCAGGCGAAGGATCTCCCGGATAGTCACAGCGTATTCATCCGCGCTCGCATTTTTGCGGACAGCGATGCGCGAGAGCACGACCGGAACAGATGAGACGGAATGCTCCGACATATCGAACAAACCGAAAGAAACGCTTGTATTACCGATATCTATCGCCAAAAGCATTTGTGTCCGCTCCTTCCGCTTCTCTAAATTATACAAAATTTGCATTTTGTATAATAGACCTTATGTTCTGGAAATTGAATAAAGACTGCCACAATACAGATACTTGTGTACTCCCCTGTGACTGCATTATAGCGAAATTATCGTAGATATACTTGAATATAGACATCCAATCACCGGAAGACTGTGAGATCACGGCCTCGGCTTGCTCACGGCGAGTCTGTAGCTCCATACGCATCCATGAAAACGGATATTGCCTCCCATCGGGCTGATCCTCAAAGTATGGTACGCATGATAGATCGTTCCGATATTGGAACATCTTATCATAACACCGAAGAAGCTTAGTACTCTTACCGGCACCGAGGTAAATCGTGAAACCGTTTGCACCCTTATGAATGTTATATTTAAGGCCTCCAGGTACACCAGTAGGAACCCGGCAGGTATAAGGATTGCCGACATCATATATAAGCTGCTCAAGCTGAATCATAAAATCAGGTTGATAGTTGAGGAAATCGAATGCAAAATCGCATCGAGTATAATGATATCGACAGTATTCCCGATCAGGAATCTGCAAAGGATTGAATACGAGCTGATTAATATCTATTCCCTCATCTCGCAGCGCATCAAGTTTTTGACCGGAAATATCAAATCTTATGTGAGGAAATTCAGTGAAAAAGAAGTCGTTAGGTTTCACATCAACAGTGCTACATGCATTGCACCGAGAGAAGACATCTACAGCTCGCACGTGCATAGTACCGAATTTAAAGTCTATAGCGACGTGTGAATCATAATTCTGAAGAAAATACCTTCGATTGAAAGCTTCGTACACTTCTTCATTGCAGAGTCTATTGATCCCGAGAGATTGGAAAACTTCCCATGGAGTCATATTCTCGTACATGATCGTGATCCAGTCAATCTTATGCTTTATACATGATGGATAAGGTGTCAAAGATAAGGCCTCCGTTTATTATACTCATTTTTAGTCTACTGTCAATAATACTATATAACTTTTTTTTGCCCTTGTCAATAGTTTTTCCTAAAAAACCAACAAAAAAATAGATAGGTGTATGCTATCGATAACCCTTGACATAGCAGGGTGATACATAACCCTGCTGAACGATAGCAAAGTGAAAGGCCGTCGATCTGGATCGGCTGAATAGGTCGCGACGAAGAAAAAAGAAAAAGGGGGAAAAACTCGTCCGCGAGTCTCTCCCGTCTAAAAGCGTTAGATAGATATATTTAAGGTGGGCTGATATGCCCCACTATATACCCCCGGCACAGCCGGGGGTGAGGGCATGGCGGCTATATGTCGGCTACGCCGACGCGCCGCCTCCGGAGGCGTTAGACTGGCAGATTAGGCAATATATCTTCCAGGTCTAAGTGCCAACTATCGAAATACTTGTAATATCGAGGACGAAGAACACGATGACATAGCAGCCGAACCAGAAGCGGAGGCCTTGAGTAGCCCTCTTGAATATCACCTAGCTGCGTGCCATTGCTCTCCTTATTGGCTTTCTGATCTGGAATGATTATACCATAAGGTACACGCCAGTATGACGTCATAATACTGCCGAAAAAATGAGAACGGAAGACGTAATAAACACGATCGCAGAGACGCCGAAGCTTGATGTCTACCCCGTTATAATACTGAGTATATACATTGATATCAGCATGATGATGACGGTGCATGATGATGTACCGCAAGAATCCCTTGTCTGTATTCTTGTAATCCCGGTTGTCGAAGTGTATACTTCCCTCGTCGATCAGGATCAGGCAGTCGTGCATATCATACTTGCCGATGTAAGATGCGGGCACGTATACGACGTTAGGAGGCATATATCTCAGATAGACATTAACATATACATGCTTGTAGCGCTTGGAAGCTTTCAAAGCATGACGAGCCAACAACGTAGTCTTGCCGGATCCCGGAAGACCAAAGTAAAGCGAAATCATAGATCAACCTCTATAAGACAAAATGCACAAAAAATAGGCAAGCAGCGCAGCTCGATCGAGCTGCAGCGGAAGAAAAAAATTATACAAGATGCATAAAGCAGAGTTTTCCCCCGCACGCGGGACGGGTCCCGCACGCGGGGGAAAAACTACTGGATCATGCGCCCCAGATGAAGCTCCGAATACAGCGAATTCCAAGCATGAGAGCACTCACCGAGACACCGATTGCAAGCAGCGGGAGAAGCTCTTTGAGCGCACCAGATTCGCCAGTGAGAGCAGTTACGACGCTACCGACCCAAGCGATAACAGTCGTAAGACCTGTTGTGACAGCTTCAAGCATACATATACCTCCTTTCAACGGCGAATTATATCGCGAAAGAGATTAACGGTTACGTCAATCAACTCAACGACAACAACGATCATCAAAACACCACAGATAGTATAGACATACTGCTGATCACCGGAATAATTAGACTGCCATGTGTGATTGATTATGCGTTCAACGATATCATACATATAGTCATCACCTCCAGAATGTTATCAGATAGCGAATAGATCTAAAGAGCATAGAAAGCAGGACGATACAGAATATAGGCATTAGATAGATATTGAAGAATGGGATAGAAGCAGAAACCGAAGAAAGAGCAGCATCAAGAATATCAGTCACGGCGACACCTCCCAAGACGAATGTAGATCAGGATTAACATAACAGAATCAAGAAGGTACAATATGTTAGTTATCATTAGAGTCGCTCCTACTATCAGATTTTTTAGATTTTTTTGAAGAGCTTCGACGAGATCCGGAAGAACCGGAAGCGTGAAACAGAGGGTACAGAAGAAAGCGTGATATCACAAAAATAGATAATGAACCCAAGACAAGAGATGTTGCCTCAGTTGCAGTCATTACGGAAGAGAACCAAAGCCAGCAAGAGTCGAAAACATGCAAAAATAGATCAAGTATAGCATCTATCATAATAATCAGTCTCTCCCGGCAACACGAAGAATTATAAGAAGTGCAACAGCAGTTACAAGAGCGGTAATAAGTACAGATGGCAGCCATGATATATAAGTTGGAAATTTAACGGCAGTATCTGCAAGAGATGTTACAAGATAGACGAGATCGGAGAAGAAAGATACGATGAAATCGATGACGGCCGTGAAGGTATCTACGATCATCTGAAAGAAATCGAGTATACCCTGCAGCATTATAGATCACCTCCTCGGATCAGTCATCACGATGATTATACTTGTATTTTTGGAAGACGAAATAAATTGCGAGAATTGCGATAACGAGAACAGCGCAAACAATAGCGAAGATCATAGTTACACTCCAAACAGCAATAAAGAGATTATCATAAGAGAGGCGACAAGGCCTAATATTGGCAATACGTATTCATTATCACACATTGATGATATAACGCCGGTGATACCGGAATTGTCAATATCATCAAGCATGGGATTATCAGCGATATCGAGATCAGGTTTTTCAACGTCAAGACCATCGGCAAGAGAATCAAGCTTCTGATCATTATCATCGACTTTGTTTTTGTTGGAATCAATCTGATCCTGGACGCCGGAATCAGGTGTTATAATATCGTCGAGCTTGTCATCTATATCGTCGAGCTTCTGATTAGCGTATACTTGGAGATTCTGCTCGACTTGTTCAGGAGTCTGATTATATGCAATATTAAGTAGCTTATATAGTATTGTGACTTGAACGCCAGAAGAAGAGCCGGATTCACAATTGAGTTGTAACGAAAATGTAGTGTTAGGATACACAGGAAATGAATTGAAAGTAATAGCGTAATACTCACCTGAAGATGTAATAGTAGGAGTTACAGGAGATCGAAGAACACCATCATCACGAACATTAACATAACCACCAGTAATAGCGTGATATGTAGGCGATGAAGGATAATTATAGAAGATCACACGAGCTTGTATAGTTATAGTACAGGTTTGAAATTCTTTCGAAAATGAGCCAGAATCAGGTGATATAATAAGACCACAACGAGAAAAAGAAGGAGCAGAAGGATATTCAGCAGCACCAGAAGAAGAAGTTATTGAATAGTGTTGGCCATAAACAACACTTCCAGAATTAGAAACAAGAAATACTTGAGTATAGCCAGTAAGAGGAGCGCTATCAGCTGCAGAAATAGGAACGAAGAAAAGTATTATAGATAGGAAAACAGTCTGGAGGAGGACGAATCTTTTCATAGTAGCACCTCATTGCATTACCTCGAGAATATCGACATAACGAACAACCTTGCCAGCTGGGACAGACTCAAAGGTGACATACTTGCCGAGAAGACGCTTAAGGCCTGCATAATCTTTTTCGATATCCTCGGTAAGGAATCGAGCAGCTATCTTGAATTGGCTGCACTGTTGACCATAGAAGTTATCCAGGATCGGATCATGAATTGTGTAGAAGACTATGTTATCATAGTCAATGACTGCACCGGTTTCCCGATCGACAAACTTCCCTTTTTGATGCTGAAAACCTACGAGTTTGTAATTCATTTTTTACCTCCAAAATGTTTATATGAAATTTCAGCAAGCCAACCTAAAATGTTAGAAATTAAGAATAAAAATACAAAAACTATAAAGATAAGACCAAAATAAAATATATCTTCTTCACTCAAAAAATACCATATTGTTATCATCAGTTTTCAGAAATTCAGGGTGTTCAAATTCTTGAAGAACAACGGCATCACGTATACAGTTCCATCGGAGCCGAAGATCAGGTTCAGTCTGCAACAAATCCATTTGCTTTTTGTATACCTTCTTGAATCCTTCCCAGCCGATCTTTGACAACATAATAAAAATAGAGCGGAAAGCCATGTTAAGAACATAGGTCTCCGCTCGATCATACGTCGATACACGCCGTACGGATTTTGCATTTTGTATAATTGCCATTATCATTAAGCCCACGCCCTCCCCGGCGCGGATCGCGCCGATTTTGAGTGGCGGCTTGTTGATTTGTCACTCTTTCCTAAATTATATCTTGTTTTTTTCGGTTTTGCAATATCGTTGTGCCCGATTTTGTGATATAATTAGATAAAAGTTTTGTATCCGCTGCAAAAAACTTTTAATCAAGGAACGTGCGCCATATGAAACAACTTGCGCTCAATGACTTTTTTGCAAAAACGCACACCTCGCCGAATGATCAGCGCCTGTCGGACATTTTATCGTTCTATGACGCATCTTCCGTCAGGCGTTTGTTCTTTGCGTTCGATTATGACCCGGACCTGACTGTTTCAAGCCATTTGCTGAAGCGCGGCAAATTTGATAAATCAATGCACGCCCTTAAATGCTCGGTGAAGATATCGACCGTTTCCGTCGTTCCACTCGTCAAAAATATTTCAAAAACCGCAAATTTTGAAAAGCTTGCCTTTGTGTCCGGCGGCGAACGCTACCTCTTTATAAATATCCTGCCCACCTCCGACAGCGATATGATAATTGCCGAGCTGCACAATATAATTTACGATTATAAACTTATTCCCGTCATTACCGGAACGGAAATAACGGCGCTTTCCATTCCGGAAAACGCCGTATCGTCCGTATATAGGATCCCTCGCGCCGTATATCAGATAAATTATTCGAGCCTCTCCGAAAAATCGGTCCGTTCGCTCGCGAAAACGCTCATCGACGACGGCAAAACAGTCGTTTTCGGTTCGGGCAACAAATTTGATACGTGTCCGTATGCAAATCCCGCTTATTATACAAAACTTATTTCCCGCACCGTCGGCGCCGACGCGCTCGGTTATTTCACGCTCCGCCACAATCGCGTCTTTCGCTGATCTTTTTTCTCGTTAAGTATTTCCTCTTTGTCGCCTCGCCGCCCCGAATGTGACGCTCTGCCTTATTTTTGTCAAGGATCTCCTTGACAGAGCGATAAAGCTCGTAATTTGTATCTTTGAGGCGGACGGCAACGTCCTTATGTACCGTTGACTTCGATATCCCGAAATATGCGGCGGCGCTCCTGACGGTCGCACCGTGTTCGATTATATATTCCCCTATAAGCTCTTCCCTGTCTTTGCTCCCGAGGTTCAACCTCGCCCTTGCTGCTCTCACTTCGGCCGCGTTTCCTCTCTCTGCTTGTTTTGCGTTTGATTACTAAATCTTATGAGGAAATGCGGTATAATATGAAACTCTCCGAAAGGTCGATGACAATGAAAAACGAAGCCGAAAAATATTTGCCCTCAAATGTTTTCGAGGGGCTCACCTCGATTCGCGCGATCATAAAGGCGCGCGATGAAGGCATATCGGAAAGGCAGATCAACGAGATACTTTACGATGCCTCAAGAAAAGACAAGTATGCACGAGAAATAGCATGGCTCGAACGCATACGGAAAAAGCACGGCTTTACGCTTATCGAAGCGGACAGCGGCCGCATATCCGAGCTTACGCTCGGGACGAGCCACGGCGGATTTGTCGCGCTGTGCGGCGAGCGCCCGGTCCCGGAGCTCACCGCTTGTGACATTTTGGAGAACGGCTTTTATATCCTGCTCGACGGCATAGAGGACCCGTATAATTTCGGTTCCGCCGTGCGCTCGGCATACGCTGCGGGCGCTGACGGCATCGTCCTTCCGCCGCGGAACTGGATGTCTGCCGCAGGTATCGTCTGCCGCTCGTCGGCAGGAGCGACAGAGCTTGCGCCGCTCTTCTCCGCCGAGCCTTCGGACGCAATAGACCTCTTCCGCTCGCGCGGATATAAGATAGTCGCCGCAGCAAAGGAAAATGCCGTGTCTATGTACGACGTCTCCCTGCGGACCCCCGTGCTTGTCATGATCGGCGGCGAGATGCGCGGGATATCGAAAAAACTGATGGCGAAAACCGACGTCACAGTAAGAATAGATTACGGGCGGGACTTCCCCGCCGCGCTGTCTGCACAATCGTCCGCCGCAGTTATCGCATTTGAGGTCTACCGCCAGAACCATGCCGAATAGCAAAACGCACCGAGAGGATCGGTGCGTTTTGATTTTTATAAAGGTGAGTGATGGGACTCGAACCCACGGCCTTCAGGGCCACAACCTGACGCTCTAACCAACTGAGCTACACCCACCGTATATCGTACCTGGAGGGACTCGAACCCGCGACCTACTGCTTAGAAGGCAGTTGCTCTATCCGGCTGAGCTACAGGTACATAAAATAGCGGGTGATGGGAATCGAACCCACGTATCCAGCTTGGAAGGCTGGCGTACTAACCATTGTACTACACCCGCGTATAGCGGCTTTCTTGCACGCTCAATTATAATACCACAATATTTATTTGTTGTCAAGACTTAAAATGAAGAAAAATCGCTCTTAGGAAGGTGTCGGGATCGAAAAATGAGCGCTGGTGTAAATCGTGAAAAGATACCGCGCGCCCGCTTTACACACGTCCTCCGATGTGATAAAATATGACCGAGATCGAAATAATGAACAAACCTTGATCCCCGCGCACATTGAGGAGAAAAAATATGCTGTACAAACGAAATCAGGACTTTCACCTTGACGACGAGCTGTTTAAAAATCCAACGTCCGAATATCGCGGCGCTCCGTTCTGGAGCTGGAACTGCGAGCTTGACCGAGATGGGCTGCTAAGGCAGATAGACTGCCTTCATAAAATGGGCTTCGGCGGCTTTCATATGCACTCGCGCACCGGAATGGCGACGCCATATCTTTCAAAGGAGTTTCTCGACCTTGTCAGCGACTGCGTCGAGCGCGCGAGGGAGCTCGGCATGCGCGCCTGGCTCTATGACGAGGACAGATGGCCGTCCGGCTCGTGCGGCGGCAAGGTCACGCGCGATCGTCCCGAGCTGCGCCAGCGCACGCTGACGGCGGAGCTGCACGCGCCTAACGGCGCGCTGCCGCGTAATAAAGCTGTCGCAAGCGGCGCGCCATATACCGTTGCCGTATTCGACGTCTTCCTCAATGATTCCGGCGAGATGACGGAATACAGACCGGCAGATCAGAATGACAAAATTCCGGACGGCTGCTGCCGCTGGTACTTTAACTCGTACTGTCAGGGCTTTTCCGAATGGTACAACAATTCCGCCTACATAGACACGCTCGATCCCGATGCGGCAAGGTCATTTTTAAAGCTCACATACGACGTCTACCGCAACCGTCTCGGCAAGGATTTCGGCGAACTTATCCCCGCGATCTTCACCGATGAGCCGCAGTTCGCATCAAAGCGCACCCTTTCCCACAGCCGCGCGAGCGACCGTGACCGCGCAGTTTTCCCCTGGACGCCGGCGCTGCCCGAGTTCTTCCGGGAACGTTACAATTATAATATACTCGAATACTTGCCCGAGCTCATACTTGAGCTGTCCTGTGGCCGCGTGTCAAAGGCACGATACGACTTTCACGACTGCGTCGCCGAGATGTTCACGCGCGGGTTTAACGACGTCTGTGGGACGTGGTGCGCCGAGAACGGCATTCTGTTCACGGGGCACCTGATGGAAGAACCGACGCTCGAATCGCAGACGCACGCCGTCGGCGATGCGCAGCGCTCATATCGCTGCATGCAGCTCCCCGGGATCGACATGCTCTGCAACAGAGTCGAGCTTACGACGGCGAAACAGGCGCAGTCTGCGGTCCATCAATACGGACGCGAAGGAATGACGAGCGAGCTGTACGGCGTGACCAACTGGGATTTCGATTTCAGGGGACACAAATTTCAGGGGGACTGGCAGGCGGCGCTCGGCGTAACGGTGCGCGTTCATCACCTTTCATGGGTCTCGATGGAGGGCGACGCAAAGCGCGATTATCCGGCGTCGATCAATTATCAGTCGCCGTGGTTTGAAAAATACTCCTATGTTGAGGATCATTTCGCGCGTGTGAATACGGCGCTGACGCGCGGAAAACCCGTGGTGCGCGTCGCCGTCATACACCCGGTCGAAAGCTATTGGCTGCGCTTCGGCCCGAACGATCTTACGTCTCAATATAAATCTCAGCTTGAGGAAAACTTCTCGAACATCACGCGCTGGCTGCTCACGGGAGCCGTCGATTTCGACTTCATATGCGAGTCAACACTTCCGAATCAATATAAGGCGTCCCCGTCCGGCCTGACCGTAGGCAATATGACATACGACGCGGTCATCGTTCCCGCACCCGAAACGATACGGTGCACAACGCTCGAGATCATAACAAAATTTGCCGACAACGGCGGCTTGCTCATTTTCGCAGGCGACCCTCCCGCGTATGTCGACGCCGTGCCGTCTGATGAGCCGGAAAATTTGGCTGCGCGCTGCCGCAGGGTGCAGTTCTCTAAGACGGCCATACTCTCCGCGCTCGACAGCGTCCGCACCGTCTCTATACGCGATGCGGGCGGCAGCATGACAGACAGCCTGATATATCAGATGCGCCGCGACAACGACTGCGACTGGCTCTTTATTGCACACATAACGCAGCCGTCCTGCCCGGACGTGCCGCACCCGCAGCGGATAACCGTCACGCTCAATGACGAATACTTCCCCGTCCTGTACGACACGCTGACCGGCGAGATCAAAAACATCGACCACCGCCCCGAGAACGGAAAAACATATATCGACTGCGTCCTGTTCGCGCAGGATTCGCTGCTTTTGCGGCTCGACCGGTGCCTTGACGAATGCACCGTTTCAGACAGCGCGCCGACCCGGAAAGATGTCAAAGGCGAACTCGATTTCAGGCGGCCCGTACAATACACGCTTTCCGAGCCGAACGTCCTGCTGCTCGACACGGCAAGATTCGCGGTCGATGACGAAGAACTGTCGGCACAGGAGGAAGAAATTCTCCGCGCGGACAACATCTGCCGCATGTCGCTCGGAATGGGGCGGCGCAATCCCCGCCCGGCTCAGCCGTGGACGATAGAAAAGAAAGCGCCCGCGCACAAAATCAGGCTCGAATTCTCGTTCGATTCCGAAATCGAATATTCCGGCGCGCTGTTTGCAATAGAGCACCCGGAGCTCGCCGAGATAAGGTGCAACGGTGAAAAAGTCAATACCTCGCCTATCGGATTTTTTACGGACAAGTCCATAAAAACCGTTGCTCTGCCGAAGCTGTCGGCAGGTGAAAACATCATTGACGTCACGCTCCCGCTCGGTGAGCGCACGGCGACCGAATGGTGCTACGTGCTCGGGGACTTCGGCGTCCGCGTTCGCGGATGCCGGAAGTGCATAGTGAAAAAGGAACCTTTGCTCGGGTTCGGCACCGTGACGGATCAGGGAATGCCGTTCTACTCCGGGAATATAACATATGAGCTCCCCTTCACCGCCCCCGGCGGCGAGTGCGCTGTACGTGTAAGCTCCTATCGCGGCGCGGCCGTCACCGTCCGTGTGGACGACGGGGACGAGCGCATTATAGCATACGAGCCCTACACGGCCTCGTTCGGCGAGCTTGAAGCGGGAGAGCACACTATGTATGTAACGCTCCTCGGCACGCGGCACAACAGCTTTGCGGCGATGCACGCGACCGATTACGGGAACGACTGGTACGGTCCCGACAAATGGCGGACATGGGGCGATGGCTGGTGCTACGAGTACAAATACCGAGATATGGGCGTTTTGTGCAGCCCCGTGATACAGTTTCTCGGCAACAAATAACAGCGGACACGCTATGCTGCGGTCCCGGCGGGTAACGCCGGGACCGTTTCTTTGCAAATCGGGGAATGCGCGCATATACTGTAACATAGTGTAATGCCGGCACAAAGAGAAAGATGTTAATATTTATGAGATGTATTTTACCGTTTGTATCAATGACAACGGCACAGCGCGGCTCTTCCGTCCTGACGAAAGCGAATATACCGCACAAAATAGTTGAAATAGAATCGAGCCTTACACGGCGCGGCTGCGCCTACGGAATAGAAGTGCCGCCGCTTTACTCGGACGGAGCAGAACGCGCGCTCAAGCGCGCGCGAATACGATACGGAGATATTATAACGGAATGAAGAGACGGATCTACTTTGACAACGCCGCGACAACGTATCCGAAGCCGGATACCGTATACCGCGCGCTCGACACATATATGCGGAAAAGCTGCGGCAACCCGAGCCGGGGGTCACACGCGCTCGCCCTCTCAGCGGCGGAAGCGGTCTTCCGCTCGCGCGAGGCTCTGGCTGACCTTTATTCCGCGCAGCCCGAGTCGGTCGCCTTTACAATGAATACGACGTACGCGCTGAATTTCGCGATAAAATCGTTCGTCCGCCCGGGAGATCATATCCTCATAAGCGACATTGAGCACAACAGCGTCCTGCGCCCGGTACACGACACCGTTAAAAAGCTCGGCACATCTTACGATGTGTTCCGGACCAACGGCACGGTCGATGAGATCCTCG
>CANROT010000055.1 GCA_947632285.1 uncultured Clostridia bacterium | reverse complement strand
CCATAACCCAAATCCCGGCGGGACTGAGCTATAAGGTGGAGGAGCTGAACGCAAACGCGGACGGCTACGTCACCGCCTCGACCGGCGAGACCGGCGTCATCGAAACGAGCACGACACTTGCGGCGGAGTTCCACAACGAAAAGGAGGCGATCCCCGCGGCGAACCTGACCGTCAGCAACACCGTGCAGGGCAGCATGGGGAATGTCCACAAGGAATTCCGGTTCACCCTGACCCTCGAAAACGACGACGGCCGCTATTCCGAACAGATCGCCTTCAGCAGAAACGACGGCGGCGCGGGCTTCCTTGACTCCGTGAACGGCGAGTATTCGTTCACGCTGACGGACGGACAGACGATCACGTTTGTCGGACTTCCCGCCGGGCTGCGGTATACCGTGACCGAGGCGGAGGAGGACGGATATACAGTCGAAAAAACCGCCGATTCCGGGACGATGAACGGGGAAGACATAACGGCCGCGTTTGTCAACACAAAAGATGCGCGCATTCCGACGGCGGCTCACACCGCGACCGTGCTTATGCTGCTGCTTCCGGCGGCGTGCGCCGCGCTGCTGCTGCTGTGGCGAAAGAGGCGCGCGGACTCAAAGGAGTGACATTTCGCACCGCTCCCGTGACTTATGAAAACAGATAAAAGGAGTTGACACACACATGAAGAAACGCATCGGGCTCAAAAGAACGGTATGCCTGGCGCTCGCTATGCTGACGGTGCTCTGCACGGTCGTGTCGTCGTACAGCGCGGCGGCGCTGGACCTGTCCTTCGGGAAGGGCGAGGTGGACAACGAGGGCAAATTCGTGTATCTCTCGACATATTTGTCCGACAACAGCGTGGCGATCACGAAGAAAACGGGGTGGGGCAATATACTTGCCGATATCACACCGGAATCACAGAAGCTTGCAATGCGGATCGAGGGGCAGGCGCTGACGTTTGAAAAGGGCATCTGGGCGCACGCGACCTCAACGATCGTCTTTAACCTGTCTAAGATCGAGGGGTATGAGAAATACAAGCAGTTCTCCGCCTTTGTGGGCCTGAATACGACCGCCAACAGCGCCAGCAGCGTCAGGTTCACGATCTCGACGTCGACAGACAACAAGACCTGGAAAGAGCAGTATAAAAAAGAGGTTATCGGCACCGCCGACGGCGAGCAGGTGATCTTTGACCTTGATGACGCCGTATATCTGAAGCTCGAAGCCGACGATATGGGCGGAAACGGCAGCGACCACTCCATTTACGGGGACGCGATGCTGCTCACCGAGGATTACGAGGACCCGATGAAGGGGCCGAGACTCGAGGCGATAGACGAGTATATCCGCGATATGGTGGGCGACAACAAAAATCCGGAGCTCACACCCGAGTTGAAGCTCGTCATCATGCAGCGCGATTTTATCGCCAACTTCGGCGAATATACGCTCGCGAAGTATGTATATGAGCACCCGGAAAACCGGGAGTTCATCGAGGACGTCCTTTTGCCGAATGAACACGGGCTTTTGGAGGAATACGTTTTCGGCGGCAGGCCGAGCGGGACATATTCCGCGTCCATGGATGTCTTTGCGGAGCTTTACGATCTCTACGGCTCGGATCTGGAAGAAGAGGAGAACGGCGACCTGTACAGGCGTATGATGGTGACTCTCTCTTTGACACACAGCCAGTTGGTGCGTTCTTTTATCGCCGATGTGGACGGCGAGGGCAAAGCCTTGGATCAAAGCGATCCCAGCAGCCCGAACGTCAGCAATCCGGCGAGGCGCTACGAAGTGTTCAAGGAGTTGTACAACGACGGAAAGCTGCGCGAAATGTTCACTTACTTGCAGGTGCCATTCCTCAGGCTGGTAATGAGCAGCAGAATGGGCGACGATGAGTACGAATGGTGCAACAAATACTATACAAGCCGCGGCTCATGGTATTACGCCACCTGGATCCGCTATTCCTTCGATAACAGCTTTGTAAGAGACCAATATCACGATCCCGAACAGGCAAAAAAATATCAGGAGATCTACGGGTTTTCCGACGATATTTTGTATCGCACCAGCTTGGATAGGCGCTATCCCGCACAGTGGATGGTCTTTGCGGATTTCGGTACTTGCGGCATTCAGGCGCCGCTGGGCGTGAACCTTTGGAACAGCATCGGTATTCCGGCTTTCCAGATCGGCGAGCCGGGTCACGCCGCGCTCTCGGTCGGACCGAACTGGGACGGCAATAAAAAGCAGATTACAAGCTGGATCACGCAAAACAGCGGCACGTCTTGGTCAAGAGCGAACATCGGAGTTTATCCGCCGTTTGGCTGGGGGCGCGGTTATTACGCCTACGGCAGTAACCTGTGCTATATCTGGCTGTGCCAATACGCCGCCAACGACTGGGATAACTATAAAGCGGCCGAATATTACATTAAGCTTGCCGAGTGTTACGGCGACGACGACGGCGGACGCAAAACGCGCATTGAATTGTACGAAAAAGCGCTTGAAAAGCAGAACTGCAACCTCGACGCGTTTTTGAAAATGTTCGAAGTCTACAAGGCTGAAAACAACTTAGAAAAGCTGATGGAGCTCGGCGAACGTGTTATCAAATGCTACGGCTGGGACGGAAAAGAAGAAAAGGGCGATCAGGAGATTTTCGCCGTTCCGATGTATGATCTGCTCCGCCAGATCCTTCCCCTGCTCAAAACGGATCTTACCAAATACATCAAGCTGTCTGAGAAACGCCTGGAGGCCTATAACAATATCGCGACGCACGACAGTATCAACGGGCAGATCATAAAAGACCTGCGAGGCAACAGCGGCGCTTCCGACGGTGTGGCGACCTTCAGCTTTGACGGTGTGAATAAGGGAATAATCGCCCTCGGCAATATGTTCGATCCTGAAGATCCGCCGGAATGGGGCTATCGCTTTAGCGACAAAAACGGCAACGAGGTTAAGAAGAACGCGAATAAGGGCGATATGTCCATCAAGCTTGACGATGATACCTTCTATACGCTGTATGAGGCGGCGGCTGCATCCGACGTCAGCACCGGCTTGAACCTTTATATTGATTTTATGGGGACCGGCGGAGAAGTGATGCTTTCCAGCATCATCAACATCATCAACAGCTCCGATTCTCCCTACAGCGTATCGGTCGACGACTTCAGTGACAGGATCAACGGCGTTAATGACGAAACGCGCTGGTACTGGCGCGACCCGGTGCATCCGTGGAAAAATTATATGGATTCCGAGGAGAATAAAGCAGAGTATTTAAGGCTGAGAAATGCCAGGACGCTCGATGCAAGACATACTTCACCCCAGTGTAGGTTCAATGGTGGTACATGGGACTGCGGCGGGGCTGACGTTATCTACCGCGATACCTCTACGGACAAGTGGAAAACCTTCGGGGAAGAAGAACCCAATACGTCGGGCGAACAAACCTATACGATCCGCAAGGGGGCAAGCGGCACGACGGTGTATACCGGCGTGAAAACGCTGACCTTTACAAAAGACAACAGCTCCAATTCCAACCGGTGTTATTCGGTCGACGGCATCACGATCGTGGACTTTTCCAGTCAGGTTGCCCGGTACCCCGTGACCGACGCGTTCAACGGCGACCTCTCATTATGGTGGGCAGATAACGGCACCGTCCAAAAGAGCGGCGCAGACACGCACTGGACCACCGAAGCAAACGACAGGGACCGGTATGTCACCGTCAAATTCGATTCCCCGATCTGGCTGACCGCCGTCCAATACACGGCGGCAACACAAGACTTCGGATTTGAAGGCCGGGCCGCTTATGCCAGCGGCACACTGGAATCGGGCGAGATCTACGGCAGCATGGACGGCGTGGAGTGGATAAAGCTTTACGAATTCAGCGGACTGACATATGCCAACAACAGCAGCGCGACCGAAAATAAGATGCTCGATATTCCGGAAGCCAGCCAGCAGCTTGTACAGTATGTAAAAATTCATGCGACGAAGACTTATACGAGAAAATCGGTTTTGCAAAAACCGCAAACAACGGCTATTGACGAAAACGGCATCTTTTCCGCGCGCGGATTTACCTTTTTCCAAGACGCCACGAAAAATCCGGATCTGACAGGCGTTATTCGCTACAGTACCGAGGACCCGACCAACCGTAACGTCACCGCGCAGCTCGTTAACCTTTCCACACAGGAAGCCGAGATAATCGGCGACGACACCGTCGTCTTCACGGAAAACGGTGAGCACACCTTCCACTTTGTCGACGAGGTCAGCGGCAAGGAGGGCTGGGCCAAGGCGGTAGTCGACTGGATCGACAAGGAAGCGCCAAAGGCGCACGTGGAGTACAGCACAAAGGATCCCACGACCGGTTCCGTCATTGCCGAGCTCATCATCGACGAGAAGGGCAATGAAAGGCAAACGCTCGAGATGAACGTCAACGGCGACTGGGTCTCGCTTACCGACATCGACGCAGACCTTGAGCTCGACCCCACCGACAAAAGGCGCAAATACGCCGTCAGCCCCTATGAGGCGACGATGAGCGAAAACGGCACGCTGGAGTTCATGCTCCGCGACCTTGCCGGAAACTATGCCACATACGAGGTGGACGTCAGCTGGATATGCAGCGCGCTGCCCGACGTTCAGGTGGTTTACAGCACGAACGACCCCACGAACGGAAACGTGACGGCGACGCTCGTGGGCGTGAGCGGCGACATCTTCCCGGTCGGGGACGGTTCGCTGACACATGTGTTCGAGGACAACGGCGAGTTCGTGTTCGAGTTCCGGGACGCCGCCGGAAACGAGGGCAGCACGCTTGCCGCCGTCGACTGGATCGACAGGACGCCGCCGACCGCCCACGTGGAATACAGCACGACGGATCCGACGAAGGGCCCGGTGACCGCCACGCTCGTCGCCGACGGCGCGGAGGAGGTCACGATCCTCGGAGGCGGGGAGTCACACACGTTTATGAAAAACGGCGTGTATGTGTTCAAATTCCGCGATAGGGCGGGCAATATCGCCGAGGCGGAGGCCCGCGTGACCTGGATCGCCTCCGGCGCGGTCTCCGACGACTCCGGCGGGAAACCGGGCAAACCGGCAAAGCCCTCAAAGCCGGGCAAACCGTGACGGCGCGCGGCGGCGCCCGCAAGGGCGTCATCATCGCCTCCGTCCTGCTCGCGGTCCTGCTGCTCGCCGCGCTGGGCGTTTGGCTCGGCAGTATGACGGGGCGGCAGGAGGAGACCGAGGCCGAAAGCTTCGGCGAGTCCTTCGCGGAGGAGTTCAGCATTGCCCACGTGGAGTACAGCACGACGGAGAGAACGCGCGGCCCCGTTGTCGCCACCCTCGTGTTTGACGTCGAGGGCGAGTTTACGGTCCTGGGCGACGGAGAGACGACACACACCTTTACGAAAAACGGAATACACGTTTTCAGATTCAAGGACACGGAGGACAACGTCACGGAGGTCAGGGCTGCCGTGACGTGGATCGCATCGGGAGGTGAAGGATAACATCATGAAGCGGAAAGAAAACCACGACATGAGCGACACGCCGGAGCATCGGCACTCCGGGCGCGAACCGCCGGAAGAACCGGAGGCGGCAGCCCCAGAACCGGAGGCGGCAGCTCCCGAACCGGAGTCCCCAGACAAGGCCCGGATCAAAAAGCGAAAAAAGGTCATAAAGAGGGCCGTCCGGCTGCTTTTGAAGCTCGGGATCGTATTCCTCCTCGGGTGGCTCACCCTGACCTTTGTGTTCGGTATCCACAGAGTCTCGGGGAACAGCATGTACCCGGCGCTCCGGGACGGGGATCTGTGCTTTACGTATAAGATCGGCGCATCATATGCCGGCGACGTCGTCGCATATGAAACGCCGGACGGTATCCGGATAGGCCGCATCATCGCCAGGGAGGGCGATGAGTTCGACGGCGACGAGCGCGGCCTGATCATCAACGGCGCGCCCCACGCGGAGGAGATATTTTATCCGACGCAGATGCTGGATACCGCACTCACATTGCCCTATAAGCTGAATGAGGGCGAATACCTGATCCTCAACGACTACCGCTCGGATCAAAGTGACAGCCGCACCTACGGCGTCATACGTGAGGAGGCGCTGAGGGGCAAGGTGATATTTATGTTCCGCAGGCGCGGATTCTGATGTTTACGGGGAAGGACCCCGTTTACATAAAAATTTATAATTTATCAGCCAAAGGCTGAAAAAAAGAAAGGAGTTCATTATGATGAACAAAAAGAAGATCTTATCTCTCGTACTCGCGGCGATCATGACAGTCGCCATGGCAGTCCCCGCTTTCGCGGCAACCGGGTACACGGGCAAGCTCGGCGGAACCACAGAGTTCACCATGACCAAGTACCTGTTTATGGACAAAGACGCACAGGCGCTTCCCACTGTAACCTTTACGTTTACTGTGGCGCCCGGCGAAGCTGATCCCGAGAAGGGAATTGAGGCGGGTCCGGAAACCGGTTTGATCAAGTCCATTACCGCTGAATTCTCCAAAGATGACGTACCGGTCAACTATGGCGACCCCACCGCACAGGGCGTTCCCGGCCTGACCGATAGTCAGAAGTTTGTCAAAAAGGACGTTACCATTGATTTCAAAGATGTCGAATTTGATGAGCCCGGTATCTATCGCTACAAAATAACCGAAACGGCTTCCGAAGAGGAGTACATTGACGATGATACCGCCGCGGTAAAGACCCTCGACGTATACATCAACAACAACAACGGTTCGCTCGAGGTCGGCGGTTTCGTTCTGGACAACAAGGGCGATTCGGTGAAATCCAAGGGCTATGTCAACACCTATCTGACCTACAGCCTGACATTTGAAAACGATGTCACCGGTAACCAGGCATCAAACAACCAGTATTTCAAGTACACAGTGAATCTCACCGGCACGGTCGACGGCGATTACAAGGTCAATCTGACGGGCGCTGAAACGAACAACGTCGACGGCGATAAAACCAACCCCGCAACGATCACGGTTAAAAGCGGAAGCGGCACGGCAGATTTCTACATGAAAAACGGCCAGACTATCATCATTGAAGAACTGCCCAAGGGAACGAGCTATACCGTGACGCAGGAAACTGTGGAGGGCTACAATAACACCGAACCGACAAAGACCGGTACTATTAGCAACGATGTGGTGCTCACCTTCACCAACACGAAAGAGGGTACCGTCCCCACGGGTGTTATGCTGGTAGTCGCTCCGTTCGCTGCGATCATGGCGATCGGCGGCGTCGGCGCATATGCCATCATGAGAAAGAAGAACAAGGACGAGGACGAGGACTGATCCCCGGCCGCATGATGCGGCGGCGACGGTAGGACAAAAACGGGAGGAGGAACGGAATGTATAAGCTGTTAAAGGCAGTAGACCGCCTGACGGACTCTGTGCTGTTCCTGTTTTTCCTCCTCCTGTTCCTCATCGGCGCCTATACCATGTATGATTCATTCTTGATCTATTATCACGCGGACGACGCCGACCTCCGGCAGTACAAGCCGATCCCGGGTCAGGAAGAGGAATGGAGCCAGAACGTCACGCTGCCGAAGAACATGGTGGCGTGGCTGACGGTGGACGGCACCTCGATCGACTATCCCGTGATGCAGGGCGAGACAAACAACGAGTATCTGAACAAGGATCCGCTCGGAAACTACGCCCTGTCCGGCAGTATATTTCTGGATTCCCGGAACGCGCCGGATTTTACCGACCCCTATTCCCTGATCTATGGGCACCATATGGAATACGGGAAAATGTTCGGCTCCCTGGACAGCTTTATGGAAAAGGGGTACTTCGATGCTCACAGGACGGCGACCCTCACCTTCGGAGGCGAGGTCCACAGGATCAAATTCTTCGCGTGTCTTGTGACGGACGGCGCCGAAAAGGAGGTCTTCGCGCCCACGGAGACGGACGGCACGCTGGAATATGTCCGGCAGCACGCCTCGATCTGGTATGAGCCGGAGGGGGAGCGGCTGATAGCGCTGTCCACCTGCAAGCATCCGCAGACAACGGATCGATTTATTGTGTTTGGAGTGTTCGTATGAGGAAAAACATCTTTTTTGCGGCTGTGATCTGCCTCTTGACGGCGGCAGTTTTCCTGTCTGTCCCGGGTTCCGCAGCGGACGTGATATCGGCGCGGCTGCCGTTTTCCGTCAGGAACGCTTCCGGCACGGTGGAGATAGAGGCGCTCGGCGGGGCGCCGCTCCCGGATCCGACCGTCTGCGAAAATGTGACGGACGGCGCCTTTACCGTCAGCTTCCGGGAGGCAGACACCTATCACTACAGGGTGTATCAGCGCCCGGGCAGCGCGGAGGACGTCGAATACGACGCCACGGTGTATGAAGTCACGGTAACGGTGCTTGCCGAAAAAGACGGGAGCATGTCCGCGGTCATTACGGTCAACAAGGAGGGGGACACCCACAAGCTGACGGCAAACGACGTCGTGTTTGAAAACCGCAAGGCGGAGCCGGATATTCCCCCGGAACCGCAAAAGGACGGCGGTATGCCGATATGGCCGCTGCCGGCTGCACTTGCGTTCTCCCTCGTCTGCATCATTGTGCTCATTTCCGTGCGAGTCAGAAAAAAAGCAGGACGAGGTAAATAAGTAAATCAAAAAAAGATCCGCTCCTGCCGTCGGCATGGACGGATCTTTTTGCAAATTTGTATAGAAAGAAGCAACATCGTGATTTAATTCAAATCGAATTCAAGGGGGAATGAAATTTCGCGCCAGTCAGGCGATGTGCCGAATAACCTGCATGAAATCGCAACGGGAAAATTGCAGAAAAACTTAATAGAAACATTTTGGCTACGCTTTATAGAATTGAGTCTTAGAAAAAGCATTCGCGGCCTTTGTGGTGGAATTGTTAAGAAAAGTGCAGTCAAAAAATTACCTAAGAGATAAACGGAAACAATGCATCCGCATTTACGAAGTGGAGCATAGTGGAACGAAGAAAATTCGGATAGGTGCGTCGCGCTGGGGTCACGCCGCCTTCGGCATGTTGGCCCTCACCCATTCGCGATATGCGGCCGGCGGCAGCCCGCCGGGGTTGAACGAGGTTATGCGGATTCGATTGTAGTAAATGAATATGTAGTGAAAGATAATGCTTTTGACACGTTCACGCGGTAATTTGTATGCGGCGATCCTTTCTTCAATGTGGTTAAAAAGCTCTCCATCCTTGCGTTATCAAAGCGATGGCCTGTCCCGCTGAGACTTTGAACGAGCCTGATCATTCGGAGAGAGTTTCGGAATGCCGCGTTTGTGTATTGACTTTCTCGGTCACTGTAAAAGATCGCCCCGTTAAGCTTTTTTCCGTATTGCAGTACAAGCTCCCTGACGTTCCTGATGCAAAGCTCTTTCTTCATGTTGTCGTCCATCACCGCCGAGAGGATCTCTCCGTTGCAGCAATCGAACACAGCTGACAAATACAATTTGCCGTTAGAACATTGAATCTTCGTAATGTCGGAAAGCAGCTTTTTAAGCGGCTCTTTGGCTGTGAAATCACGCTTTATCAGGTTTTCTCTGTTCTGTATCTCGGCCGTGGCTCTGGTTATCCCGTGAGGTGTCTTTTTCTGGTGCAAAATGCCCATCTCCGACATGGCGCGGTATACGGTCCTCTGACTTACATGGATACCTTTTTGCTCAAGTGCCGTGTTCATACGTTTTACACCGTAATTGTCGTTGCCCGGGTCATCGTCTAAAATCTTTTTGATCTCGACCGAAAGAAGCTCTCTTGCCGGTGGTTTACCCCTGTTTTTCAGCCACCGGTAATAGCCGGATTCGCTGACCTTCAGCACATGGCACATTGTTTTGACGTTGTATTTGTCCCTGTTGTTTAAAACAATATGTGTCGTTCGGCGTTTTTTACCTCTTCCGGTCTTTTGCGAAAAAAACAAGCGCATCCTTCAAGATATTGTTTGCCTCTCGCAATTCGGCGTTTTCCCGCTCAAGCTCCCGGTTCTTAGCACGCAGTTCTTCTTCGCTGAGCGTTTCATCTTCTTTTGGTTTATGCTTGCTGTGATTACGCCAATCCGCCAGCGTGTAATACGGGATCCCGAGCTGCGCCGCCGCCCTTTTGTTTCCGATCTCATCCGACAGTCGGATTGCTTCTTTTTTGAATTCCTTGCTGTATGTTGTCATTCTTTTTTCCCCACTTGCCGTTTTTTTATTTTACCCCCTCCTAAGGGGATTTGTCGACTCTACTTACAGTATATCACTCCACTTTGCTAATTAGTGCAGCCGCACACTTTTTCCCCTTTGTCAATACTTTTTTCTAACTTTTTTGAAACTTTTTCCAGCTATTTCCCCACCCTGCTCCTTAACTTAATGACATTGCATTGGGCCCAAGCTTTTTTATTGTCCTATGAAAACCACCGGCCGTGCCGGTGGTTCCAAAAAGCTTTAGCTTTGCACAGAAAACTATCCGAGCGAAGCGAGGAACCTACTATCATGGCAAATCATTCGATTATATTCATGCGAGAAATAGAGAGAAACCGCTATTTCAATAGCAGTAGGGCAAGATGCGCAAGCGAAAGCCTTTTCGACGAGCCTATAGGCTCAGCCGGTAATAGGCCCTAAGGGGGCCTGTGCAAGCCACCGGCAAGGCCGGTGGTCATGACTTTTCGGACATGCTGACGGATGCGACATATCAGATGCAGCATCGGGCATGCGTTTGCTCGAATAGGCGAAAGACGCCGTATGCCGTTTGGGGCGTGCCGACGGCCTTTCCAGATAGAAACTTGAAAATTTGTGTTTATAGTTGCATTTTGGCTTTTTTTGTAGTAAAATATTTTTATAGGAAATATATTTCACCGTTTGCCTTGATAGACGGCACAATAATTGCCATTCCAAAACGATGAGATTAAGATAGATCGCGGACCTTACTCTCTCGATGAAACATATGCGATCATAAGAAAGGTATGCGAGGTGAGCGGCATTACCACGGGTTACGACGAACGGGCAACGTAAAAAGGTACTTCATAAAATAGTGAAGCCATTTCAGCTGATTAAAGATTATTATAGAAGGTAAATGACATGATACGGAAGGATACGTTATGAGGACCAAAACTATTATCTCTGGCTCGGCGGCGCTGGTGCTGAGCATCTATGCACTGATCGTGTGGAATATGACACACGGACTGAACGCGTACATGGTTTCTTACGATACAGGGAAGTGGCTCGTTTGGGCGTATATTCCTGTGGCGGTATTGGCACTCGTCGGATGGATCCTGTTTGCGGTATGGATACCCAAGGATGCTGTCAAACTTTACGGGACTATAAAGGCTAAGGCGGCGGTGGCAAGGGCTCGCAGCGAACAGCTCCGCGCGCAGCAGGCACAGTGGCAGGCGCAGCAGGCGGCACAGTGGCGGCAGTCCGTACAGCCGGTGCAGCAGGAACAGCCCGTGCAGCAACCAGAACAGTCGGTACAACAGATCGGAAAAGCAGCGGCGAGATTTTGCACAAAATGCGGCGCGCCGCTTTCACCGGGACAGAAATTCTGCACGAGCTGCGGCGCGGCAATAAATCAGTAGGAGGCGCAGTATGAAAAAAATTGGAAAACGTCAGATAATCCTGATATCCGTTGCCGCCGTTCTGGTAATTGCAATATGTATAACTGCCATTTTACTCATCTCGAAGAACATTGGCGTAGGCCGCGAGAATGAAAGAAATGCATATATCGGACTGATGTTCCTAAAAAACGGTGAATCGGAGCTTTCCGAGGAATACCTTGACAGTGTCGCGGATAACGCGGGGAGTGGCGTTAGATTTGCCGTCGATTGCGCGGAGGTAATACATCAGCAGATAATAGGAAATGAGACGCTCAGCACCGTAGGCATCGACATTCTTAACGGATACGACCTCGACGAATCGCAGGTCTCGATCGTGACGTTTCTCTCAAACGGGGC
>CANROT010000054.1 GCA_947632285.1 uncultured Clostridia bacterium | reverse complement strand
CGCAGCCGGAATGGGCGCGGCGGCCGGAATGGGCGCAGCAGTCGGTGCAGGCGCGGCGGCAGGTCAGCGCCCCGCAGGTCAGCGGCCGGCAGGACAGCGTCCCGCGCAGGCGGGGCAGCCTCGCCCGGCGGGCGCACAGAACGCGAACGGCGACCCCGAGACGATCATGTTCTCGCCGGTCGGCGCGGCAGGCGCCGGTATGGCGCGCGGAACTGTTCAGGGCGGCGGTCCTTCTGTGCCGGGCGGTCCCGGCGGCCCGGGCGGTCCGGACGGCGGCGATAACGACGGGGACGACGGCGGGGAAAAGGGCGGCTCCGACAACGAAAGAATAAGACTCATACTCATATGCGCCGCGGCGGCGACGGCCGTCGTGGTGTTCGTGCTGCTCGCGGTCAGCGGGCTGCTCGGCAGCAAGAAGCCGGTCACCCCCTCCGGCCCGAACACGAACCAGACCGGCGATGTTCACGGAACGGGTACGCACACGCCCGTCGGAACAGATGACGGCACCGTCGGTACGGACGACGAGACGGATATCCCCGACACCTCGGGCGGAGAAGACACGCTCCATGTCCACGACTGGGCGGAGGCAACGTGCACCGAGCCGCGCACATGCAAGATCTGCGGCAAGACCGAGGGCGGCCCGCTCGGGCACAATTACAGCGGCGGCTCGTGTGACGAGCCGGCGAAGTGCCAGCGCTGCGGCGAAGTCTCCGACACGGTGACAGGGCACGACTGGGCTGACCCCGACTTTATATGGTCGGCGGACGGCAAGTCCTGCACGGCGAAATTCACCTGCACGCGCAACGAGGCGCACGTTGAGACCGTCGAGGCGGCGGTGACGACGAACGGCAACAGCACGGCGACCTGCACGCAGGACGGCACCGTCATCTACACGGCGACGGCGCAGCACAACGGCGAGCGCTTCACCGATACGAAGACGATCACGTCCAAGGCGACCGGCCACGACTGGGGCGATCCCGAGTTCACGTGGTCCGCTGACGGCAAGAGCTGTGACGCGGTCTTCACCTGCAAAAACGACGGCAGCCACAAGGAAACGGTCCACGGCACGGTCGGCGAGCTGAAGACGACGAGCGAGGCGAGCTGCACCACCGGCGGCGAGGCGACCGTGACGGCGACGTTCAAGTTCAATGACAAGACGTACACGGACACGCACACGGTAAAGACCGACCCGCTCGGGCACAAATTCGAGGACGGTAATCCCTACTGCTCGCGCTGCAATGAGCCGAGAGCGCCGCTCGCGGACGACGGCATGCCTCAGAAGGATCCGAACACGGATATCTGGGTCACGGTAACGTCTCAGACATACAAATACGCCGACGGTGTGGGCACGTTTGAGGTCGAGTACAAGATCGAAAACAAGGGCAGCACCGGATACGAGGAGGGCGAATTCGTCCTTGTGTGCGAGTCTGGCGAGATCAAAACGGTCGATGTGTATGTGGACGGGAATGAACCAGACTTTATAGAGGGCGGGAAAGAGAAGACGTACAAGATTCAAATAACGGTAGATCTCGAAAAGGATAAACCGCTCGCGCTCGAATATCGCAGCGCCAACTGCTCCTACGGGGCAACGTCGCAGTTCTTCAGCGAGCAGCCCGAAAAAGCCATCTACTGGAAGGCGCACGACTCACACTGATAATGACACCCTGACTTATAGTGACGGGGCTGCGGCAAGCCGCAGCCCCGTTTCATTTTTTCCTCACTTTAAAAAAACAGCGCCGAGGGCTGCTTTCCGCAGCTCTCGGCGCGCTTTTTTTGCGTTGATGTTGCGATATATGCGATCCGGGCGCAAATATCGGTGCTTAGATCGGGATTTTCGGGTAAAATATTATTAACGGAAATTATCCGGAGGAGGCGACCGAAATGAAAAGGATCATAACAGAGAGCACAGTCCGGGCGTTTGCCGACTGGCTGAGATCGGAAGAAAAGAGCAAGAGCACCGTCGAAAAATACGTCCGCGATGTGGGTGCGTTTGCGGCGTATCAAAACGGCGCGGACGTTGTGAAGGAGAACGTCATCGCCTATAAGCGGAAGCTGCTCGAGGGCGGCTATGCCGTGCGGAGCGTCAATTCCATGCTGGCGAGCCTGAACAGTCTGTTTTCGTTTCTCGGGTGGCATGACTGCAAGGTGAAATCTTTAAGAGTTCAGCATCAGGTGTTCTGCCCGGGGGAAAAGGAGCTGACCAAGGCCGAGTACGAACGGCTCTGCCGGGCGGCGCAGCGAAAACACAACGAGCGGCTGGACCTCATTTTGCAGACCATCTGCGGGACGGGGATCCGGGTGAGCGAGCTGCCGTTTATCACAGTGGACGCTGTGCGGAGCGGGGACTTGACCGTTTCGCTCAAAGGAAAGACAAGGACGGTGTTTTTAGTAAAGCCCCTGCAAAAGAAGCTGCTCCGCTATATCGCGGAGCGGAAGATCGAGTCCGGCCCCGTTTTCGTCACCCGCACGGGGCGGCCCGTGGACCGCACGAACATCTGGCGGGAGATGAAGGGGCTGTGCCGGGAGGCCGGGGTCGATCCCCGGAAGGTATTCCCGCACAATCTGCGGCATTTGTTCGCAAGGGTGTTTTACGGGATCGAAAAGGATATTGCAAAGTTAGCGGACATTCTCGGCCACAGCAGCATCGACACGACGAGGATATATATCGTCAGCACCGGTACGGAGCACCGCCGCAGAATGGAATCCATGCGGCTGATACTATGAAAAAAGCCGCCGAAAACGCGGCAGCGACATAATCCGTATTATGTTGCAGAAACGCGAAAAGAATATGCTTTTCACGCCTGCAACCGTACATAGTTTAGCACTTATCCTGATACTTGTCAATATGTTATATTCAAAAAAACTGAAAAAGCCCGAAATTTTTTTCAAAACGGGCATGACGAGAGAGCCTCTCTTGTCCTTCATTTTTTCGGAATTGGGGGAGGCTCGGTATTTTGCGCCCTTTTTCAGTGCCGGAACGTCCGTTTTTTCGCTCCGCGCTGCCGCCGCCGGCCTTCGGGCGGCGCTTTTTTGTTGCTTCGTGCAACATAATACGGATTATGTCGCATCACTGAGGCGCTTTTTTATTTTGTGCCGTACAACATAATACGGATTATGTCGCGTCGCGGCGGCGCACGGGAGGAGGAACGGCTCGCATGGAAACCGAAAAGATCGAAGCCGAGGAAATAAACGAAGCCCCCTCGGAGGGCGGGAACACCCGCGCCGGGCGGCGCTTATCGTGGGGCAGTATCCTCAATATCATCGGGATCGTCCTCTGCGTCCTGCTGCTCCCCGGATTTTTGATCTTCACGACGCTGCTCGTCAGCTCCTTTATTCATGCTGACGTCCCGCCGAGCTGCCTCGGCTATACGCCGCTGATGGTGGAATCGGGCAGCATGTCCCCGCTCTTTGACGAGGACGACCTCCTTCTGATCCGAAACAGAAAAGAGGGCGAGGAGTATGACGCCGGAACGATCATCTGCTTCCGCGCCGAGGACGGTTATGTGACCCACCGGATCGTCGAGGTGACGGAGGACGAAGGAGCGCCGCTGTATACGACGAAGGGCGACGCCAACAATGCCAATGACACCGACCGCATCACCGAGGATCGGATCCTCGGCACGTACATAACGCATTTCAACGGCATGGGCAAGGCGATGCTGTTTATTCAGACGCCGATGGGCATGGTCGTCTGCGTGCTGCTGCCGATCTTCATCATATATCTGCTCTTTACCGTCCCGCCGCATATATCGGCGCTCCTGAAAAAAAGGAAGCGCAAAGCGCAGGCGGAGGACGCCGGGGACGCCCCGGACTGACTTTCGGTTATGATCGGCGCCGGCCACACGGCCCCGTACATGACATATATTTTAAACGAAAAACGTTTAGGAGGATTTGACAAATGTTCAAGAAGAATGGCGGCTTCCTCAAGGTCGCCGGACTGATGCTTGGCGCCACGATGCTCGCGAGCTGCATGGTCGGCGGAACGATGGCAAAATATGTTAGCGACACTACAGTAAACGCCGCTATCAACGTTGCAAAATGGGACGTTCAGGTCAACGGAGAGAGCTTCGAGACCGCAGAAGACGTTTCGCTCACGTGGGTCCTCAGATCTGACGGCCCCGGCTTCAGCAACAGGGAGCCTGTGCCCGAGATGCTGAAGGAAGGCAAGATCGCTCCCGGTACGTGGGGCTATGCTACCGTCACGGTTGCGAACCATGGCGACGTTTACGCCTTAGTCACACACAACATTGAGAAGGCGATCAACTACAAGGGCACCGGCCTGTCGATCGGCGTGTTCGCGTCCGAGACGGCTCCGGGCACCGGCGAGGAGATCCAGGATTGGATCGAGAGCTTCGGCGACGGCGTATATCTCGCTCCCGGCGAGGAAAAGACCGTTTATGTCGCGTTCAACTGGAAGTATGACACCGACAGCGCCGAGGTCGACGCTGCGGACACCATGCTCGCGGAAGATGCTTCCACGATCCTCTTCGATGAGCTGACGCTCACGGCAACGCAGGTTCGCTCCGCATCGTATCTTACGTTCTATAAGACGAACCCGTAAGGACATAAAGCGCTCGGCCCCGTTTTTAAACGGGACCGGGCGGTATCGCACGGACAGCCTTTGATGTGGCCGAGGGCTGTCCGTTACGGATATTTTTGCGGTTTGAACCTTTTTTGCACTTCGGTGCATAAATCGTCAATAAGGAGAAGAAAAAATGAAAAAATGCGCGCGTTCCGATAGAAACCGTCCGTTCTTCAGCTGCCTCGCGTCATCACTTTCGGTTCTGCTGGGGCTGAGCCTGTTCCTGGCGTCTCCGCAGATCGGCAGGGCAAGGGCCGACACGGTATCCGGGGACGAGGCGTTCATTGTCATTCAGGACGAGGACGGAAAGCGGTGGTCGGAGCTCGACGGGCTGAATGTGTTTGCGAACGGGCAGCTCGACGGGGAGCATATCGTCGCTCCCGGCAGCGAGGGCACCTATTCATTTACGGTGCAGAACATCGGGGGCTTCCCGCTCAATTATAGGATCAGCTTCGGCGAGGATAACGAGTACGGCGTTCCGCTGGAATTCAGACTGAAGGGGAAAGACGGATATCTCTCCGAGGACTGGACGTCCGCCTCCGGGCTTGCCGCGATCGAGGAAGAGCTTGCCGACGGCGCGAAGGCGGGATATACGCTTGAATGGCGCTGGGTCTTTGACGGTGACGATGAGCACGACACGGAGCTCGGCAATAAAGCCGCCGAGGGCGAGGTGCCGTATATTTTGAAGATACACTACTCCGCCGAGCAGATCGAAACCGATCCTCCGGGACCTGTCGAAACGGATCCTCCGGGACCGGTCGAAACAGATCCGCCGGATCCGGTAGAAACAGATCCTCCGGGGCCGGTAGAAACTGACCCTCCGGGATCGGTAGAAACGGACCCGCCTGTGACGGACGAAAACGACCCGCCCGTAACGGACGAAAACGATCCGCCCGTAACGGACGAAAACGATCCGCCCGTGACGGACGAGAATGATCCCCCTGTGTCGGGCGAAACCGGATCCACGCCTCCGGACGGAACGGAACCCCCGCAGACCGGGGACAACGGCAGTCTGCCGCTTTTGATATCGCTCGCGGTGTGCTCCGGCACGGCGCTGCTGCTGACGGCGCATTTACGCCGCAGAGACGACGATGAGAATAAATAATGCGGCGGCAAAGCTGACACGTGCGGTTTCGGCTTTGGCGGCGGCACTGTTCCTGCTTGTGGCGGCGCTGTTCTGTTACACGGCTGCCGCGCGGGCGGCGGGCGACCCCATGCCCACCGTCTTCGGCTGGGGCAACGCCGTGGTGCTCTCCGGCAGCATGGAGCCGGAGCTCCCGGTCGGAGCGCTGCTTTTGATCCATAGGGAAGAGAGCTACGCCCCGGGAGAGATCGTTACATATGAGGACAAAGACGGGGACCTCGTCACCCACCGGCTCATCTCCCTTGAAAACGGGAGAGCCGCCGCGAAGGGAGACGCAAACAACACGAGCGACGCGGAGTTTCCGGCGTCGCAGATCTACGGTAAAGTGCGGGTTGTGCTGCCCGGCGTCGGCGGCACGATCCTTTGGCTGAGGACGCCGCCGGGCATCTGCACGGTTCTGCTTATCGGCGGGATCCTGCTCTTTTTCCCGGAATTTATCATGAGAAAGGTGGGCAAAACGCATGACGGAGCATAACGAAAGGCTGACGGCCCTGTCGGCGGCTTCGGAGACGGTACAGGGTCGTGCAAACCATTTGAAACAGCGCAAACGGAGGTTCGGACCTCGAACGGGCGTATTCTGCCTTTCCGTGCTGCTGTTCGCGGTCGTTTTGTCGGTCGGCGGAACGTTTTCGAAATATACATCGACTTCATTCGGACTTGCGATCCCCTCGCTGACGGCGGAAGATTTCGCATTTTCGGCAAAGGCGATGACGGACGACGAAAAAACGGAATACAACGCCGAGCTTGCTCTTGCGGATAAGCAGCTTTTGGCCTACGCCTTCACGGTCTGCAATCAAGAGGGCGAAAGGGTGTCCGCAGTCGATCTGACGTGCGACCTCGACTTCAGCTGTGATTTTGTCGTTGACACCTCGAAAGCGTATTGGGGCGGATTCACGGAAGATATGCTCGAAAAGCTCGCGCGGGAAGAGCTCAAGGTCTACCTGTACGTTGACGGCGAGCAAAAGGCGGAGCTTGTAAACGACCCGAGCGGCGCGGCAGACGCGCCGGCGGCGGGGGACAAAGAAACGAAGCTCCCGATGAAGTTTATTTTGCGGGACAGCGACGCGATCTATCTTAAGGCCGCGAGCGAGGGCAGCGCAAAGAAATGTGCGATCGTGATCGACTTTTCGGGGTATGACCACACGGAGAGCAGCCTTTTGAGGCAGCTTTCGGACGCCCCGACGGTCACCGTGACTGCAAACCAGGTCAAAGGAGGTGCGTAAGTGATGAAAAACCGTCGTAAACAGATCTGCTTATTGATCACGGTTTCGCTTTTGCTCCTTATTGCCGTTGTCGCCTCGGTCGGCACGACGTTCGCAAAATACAAGAAGGAGATCGAGCTGTCGCAGGCGTGGAGCGTTGTGATTCCCGGTTCGGGCAGCGGAGCCGCTTCGGTCACCCCCTCCGACGATGGCGGCGAGTCCGATGATGCGGACGAGGCGAAAGACACGCAAGATACGCAAGATACGCAAGAGACGCAAGATACGCACGAAACGGTCTATACGGTTCAGCCCGGGGACACGCTGTCCGCGCTGGCGGAGAAGTTCGGCACAACGGTGGCGGCGCTTGCCGCGTACAATCACATCGAAAACGCCGATCTGATACAGGTCGGAATGATCCTGCAGATCCCTCCGGCAGACTATGTCGTCCCGGAGGCGGAGGAAACGGAACCGGCGGAGACGGAAGCTGTTGAAACGGAAGCAGTCGAGACGGAAGCTCCCGAGACGGAATCCGCCGAGACGGAAGCGGTCGAAACGGAAGCTCCCGAGACGGAAGCAGTCGAGACGGAAGCCGCCGAAACGGAGCTGCCCGACGAGGGCGGGGAAAACGGCTGAAAAAGCGATCCCGATGCAAAAAGCGGCGGGAGGGCGATCGCCCTCCCGCTTTTGTTTTTATGCTTTTATTGCGCTTTGTCCGCTTCCGCGAGCTTGTCGAACAGCTCGTCCGAGTGCGATTTGATGATCGCCGCGTAGCGCGAGGTGACGATGACCTCGAGCGCCGAGGCGAGGCGGTTTTTCGCGTCCGGAATTGCGGCGTTGAGGTCGGAGTCGTCGATCTTCGACTCGATGAGCGCGCGCAGACGCTCGCCGTTGTAGCTCTCGTCGCCGAGCATCGCGTCCGTGATCTTGCAGATGTAGTCGTAGAGCTTGGACTCGGGAATGATGTCGTCCGTCTTGTCGCCGGGCGTGCCGTTGATGTAGGAGAGCAGGAAGGAGATCTTCGAGAGCTGCATCGTGTCGCGGAGCATATTGATGATGATGATCCGCGCGAACATATCCATCGAGTAGAGCTTGTTCGTCGTGTTCGGGATCCAGCCGCGCTTGACCCAGTTTTGCAGCGTTGACCCGTCAACGCCGGAGATGTGGCGGAGCTGCGAGAGCAGAATGCCGTCCTTCAGAAAAAATATCTTTCCGAGAAATTCAAGCCCGGTCGAACCGTCCATGTCCCGGCGATATACGATCGTGCCGGGTACTTTGTCGTCATTTATGGCGAAATACATGATGATACCTCTTTCAAAATACAGTACGTTTTAGCTTAACTGTATTTTAACACACAATCCCGCGAACGTCAAGCGGTTTTTTCGGAATCGCGCCCGTTTTCGCCTGTTCCGGCGGCAAATATTTCGCGATATGCACCCATCTTTCAAAAAAATCCGCGCCGCGTATGGACTTTTTTCCGTTTGTGGTGTATACTTAATAAAAAGCTCAAAACGGTCAGGAGATTTGATTTTATGGATAAGGTCAGATTCGGTATCGTCGGCATAGGCAACATGGGGTCGGGGCACGTCCGCCGCTTCGTCGACGGCGAGGTGCGGGACGCCGAGCTCGCCGCCGTCTGCGATATCAAAAAGGACAGGCTCGACTGGGTGAAGTCGTACTGCGAGGAAAAATCGCACCCGGTCCCCGAGATGTTCGACGACTGCATAAAAATGCTCGATTCGGGCGCGATAGACGCGATCCTCATATCGGTCCCGCACTATCTGCACCCCGTCTTCGGCATTGAGGCGTTCCGCCGCAAGATCCACGTCCTCTGCGAAAAGCCGATCGGCGTGTATACGAAGGCGATCCCCGAATTTATCGGGGCGGCGCGCGAGTCCGGGTGCGCTTTCGGGCTGATGTTCAATCAGCGCACGGACAAATATTATCAGAAGATGCACGACATGGTCGCATCGGGCGAGCTCGGGCAGCTCAAGCGCTGCGTCTGGATCATCACGGACTGGTACCGCACCCAGGCATACTACAACAGCGGCGGGTGGCGCGCGACCTGGGCGGGCGAGGGCGGCGGCGTCCTCCTGAATCAGTGCCCGCACAACCTTGACCTCTGGCAATGGATCTTCGGTATGCCGTCGCGCATACGCGCGTTCTGCCGGTTCGGTCAGTACCACGACATCGAAGTCGAGGACGACGTCACGGCATACGCCGAGTACCCGAACGGGGCGACGGGCGTCTTTATCACGACGACGGGCGAATACCCCGGCACGAACAGGCTCGAAATTTCGGGCACGCGCGGGAAGCTCGTCCGCGAGGGCAAGGGGCTTAAATTCTACCGCACCGAGGTGGACGAGCGCGAGTACAACGCGACGACGGACAACGGCTTCGGCAAGATACCGTATGAGGTCATCGACGTCGAGGTCGAGGGCAAGGGCGGCGCGCACACCGAGATCTGCCAGAATTTCACCGACCATATCCTCCGCGGGACGCCGCTGATCGCCCCCGGCGAGGAAGGAATACGCGGACTTTCCATCTCGAACGCAATGATGCTCTCGACGTGGAAGGACGACTGGGTCGAGCTGCCGAACGACGGCGAGGAGTTCTGGGCTTACCTTCAGGAGCGCATCAAGACCTCCCGCGTCAAGGAAGACGTCGGCGGCAGCGTCGCCGACCTCTCGGGGACTTATAATAATTGACTAAAAAGTTTTAAGAGCGGGGGAAGGGGAAAACTTTTGAAAAAGTTTTCCCCTTCCCCCGCACCCTCTTCCTCTTTCAAAACTTTTCGGGACTTTTTTTGTCGGTGAGGGAATATACATATTTGTGAGAGAAGGAGGGGGAATATGAAATACGGGTACAGGCGGGAGTTTTATGAAGGGGTCGCGGACACGGCGGCCGAGGGCGGTGTCGGCGACCATGGGAAAAAGCGCAGCGTCGCGGCGACGGCGGCGTCCGTGCTGCTGTGCGCGGCGGCGTCTGTCTTCGCGGGGCAGCTGTACGGCGGCGGGGCGCTCGCGGAGGACGCGATCGGGCAGTCGCCGGCGGCGACGGAGGACGCGTCTTTTGTGATGTCGTGGGTGTTTGACACGGAGGCGGACGACGACAATGCTGAGCGGATAGAGTCGCTCGCGGAGGAATATATCGCAAATCACGCGCCGGGAGGCTCGGACTGAGGACGCTCGTCGCGCTCGCCGCGACGCTTTTGATACATGAGGCGGGGCATATCGCGGCGGCGCTCCTCTGCGGTGCGCCGCCGCTCGGTATACGCGCGCGTCCGGGCGGGCTTTCGCTCGTGTGCCGCACGGAGCGCCTGTCATATCCGCGCGCCGCGCTCGTGTACGCGGGCGGCGCCGCCGCGAACCTTTTGGCGGCGGCTGCCGCGCGGCATGGGACGTTCTGTCTCTTCTCTGTCGGCGCCGCCGTATTCAATCTTTTGCCGCTGCCGGGCTCGGACGGCGTCGGTATCCTTTATTCGCTGCTCTGCTGCTTTTCGGATCCTTCGACGGCGGCGTGGGCGGCGAGCGCCGCCGCAGACCTCGGTATGCTCGCGTTCTGGGGCGCCGCCGTCTACCTTTCGCTGACGGGGCAGGGCGGCGGGGCGGCGCTCGTCGCCGCGGTGCTCATGCTCGTGTGCAGATTCGGCGGGAGCTGAAAATTCGGTCCTCTGTATAAAAATGTCTTTACACGGGCGCCCGGAATATGGTAAAATACAATAGTGAATAATGTCGAAAAATCGGGGACCTTGCGAAAAGGGCGAAGCGGGGAAGAAATTGCCTTACAGAGGCTCGGTTTTTCGATGTTTAAGGGAGAGGAAGACATAAAAATGACACATAAGGGTTCATATGCGCAAGTCCGCAATATCAGGCTCGCGGAGCACACTCCGTATACCGAAAACCGCGACCGCACGCTCGGGTATTTGCTGTCGCTCGATGCGGACACGATGCTGTACGGCGTGAGGCGCGCTTTCGGCGTTGACACGCGCGGCGCGGTACCGCCCGGGGGGTGGGAGGAGCCGCACGGGCTCTTGCGCGGGCACTCGCTCGGCCACTTTATTTCGGCGCTGTCGCTCGCTTACGCGGAGACGGGGAACGCGGCGCTCGCGGACAAGCTGTCGTACATCATCTCGGAGCTTCGCGAGCTGCAAAAGCTCTCGCACGGCGACCCCCGCCGCGTTTGTGACCGCGTGTGCGCCCGGGCATGTCCGCGAGGAGGACATGAGCCGCGACCCGTCCGTCTGGGGGGAGGGGTACATCGGCGCATATCCGCCGGATCAGTTCGCGCTCCTTGAGCTGCTGACGCCTTATCCCGAGATCTGGGCGCCGTATTACACGCTGCACAAGCTGCTCGCCGGCGTGCTCGAATGCTACCGCAGGACGGGAAACAAAACGGCGCTCGAGATCGCGCGCGGCATCGGTGACTGGGTATACGCGCGGCTCTCCGCCGTCGCCCCCGAGAGGTGCGCGGAGATGTGGGACACGTACATCGCCGGGGAATACGGCGGAATGAACGGTTCCCTCGCGGAGCTCTACATGCTGACGGGCGAGGAAAAATATTTTGACGCGGCGGCAATATTCGACAACGACGCGGTGTTCTACGGCCTTTACGAGGGGCGCGACACGATCGTGAACAGGCACGCGAACCAGCACATTCCGCAGCTCGTCGGCGCGCTCGACGAATACGAGGCGACGGAAGACGAATTCTACCTCCGCGTGGCGGAGAACTTTTTCGACATCGTGACTGCGCACCACATGTATGCGACGGGCGGCGTCGGCAGGGGGGAGCGCTTCTTCGGCGAGGACAGGCAGGCGGAGAACATCGACTCCGACAAAAACTGCGAGTGCTGCGCGGCATACAACATGATGAAGCTCGCGCGCGGGCTGTACGCGCTCGACCCGGAGCGGGCCGAATACATGGACTACTATGAGCGGGCGCTCGTCAACCATATCCTGCCCTCGCAGGCGAGGACGAAAAAGCGCCACATGCACGCGGGCGTCACGTATATGCTGCCGATCGGCCCGGGCGCGCGCCGCGAGTACAGCGACGACCTGAACACGTTCACGTGCTGCCACGGCACGGGAATGGAGAACCATGTCAAATACGGCGACAGCGTCGCATTTGTGACCGAGTACGTCAATCTGCCCGTCGCGTTCGAATACGAGGACGCGGCGCTCGGGATAAAGCTGACGCTCGACGCGGATTTCCCGTTCCCGGAGGCGAAGCTGACGCTTGCCGGGGAGGGCCGGTATGACGTGATGCTGCGCGTTCCCGCGTGGGCGGAGGACGAGCTTTGCAAGTCGGGCGGCGCGCACTTCGCATCGGGGCGGTATGTTTTGATCGAGCATGAGGCGGGGGCGCGCGTCACGTGTCCGTTCTCGTTCCCGTATGTGCCGAGGCTCGAATATCTGCCGGACACCGTCGGCGGCAAGCGCGCCGCCGCGTTGATGTACGGCCCGTTCGTCATGTGCGCGCGCGACAGGTCGAAGGAGTTCATCACGCTGCACATAGAGGGAGACGCGGCCGACTGCTTCACGCCGTCCCTGAACCGCGAGGCGGGCGCGTTCTCGCTGACCGGGCTCGGGCACGAGTTCGTCCCGCTCTATCTCATCGGCGACGAGCCGTATCACACGTACTTTTTGGTAGAATAAA
>CANROT010000053.1 GCA_947632285.1 uncultured Clostridia bacterium | reverse complement strand
TCGTCAGCGTGTAATCTGCGAGCGGACGGTATACGAGCGTGACGGTCAGGTCGCCGGTCATCGTACCGGTCAGCGCCTTGTCGGTGCTCTTGAACTTGTAGTTCTCGATCTCGGGGACGGTGACGCTGTATTCGGTGTCCTCGTGGACTGTCGTCACGGTCGGCTCCTTGATATCCTTGCCGTCCTCGTCAACGTACTTGACGGTCAGCGTGTAGTCTGCGAGCGGACGGTATACGAGCGTGACGGTGAGGTCACCGGTCATTGTGCCGGTCAGGGCCTTGTCGGTGCCCTTGAACTTGTAGCCCGCGATCTCGATCACGTCTACCGTGTACGTCTCGCCCTCGATGATCTTCTGTTCGGTCGATGCGGCGAGCTCCTTGCCCTCCTCGTCGACGTACTCGACGGTCAGCGTGTATTCGTTGATGCCGGGGAGCGTGACGGTCGAGCTCGTCTCGCCGAGCGCATCGTCCACGTCTCCCGAGTCGGCGTTGTTCGCGTTGTCTTCGGTGACGTCGAGGGTGATGTCGGTTTCGCCGTCGTGGTTGATCTCGGGCGTGTATGTGAACACGGCGGTGAGCACCACGGCGTCTATATTTTCCTCGCCCGCGTAGCCGACGAGGATCTCGCCCTTCTCGGGCGACTCGACGACGGACGTCAGCATCGCGCCGGGGATCGTCTCCTTCAGCGTCATCATCTCGGGGTCGTAGCGGAGCGTGAATTTACCGTTCGTCGTGTCCTTCGCGTAGACGGGGACCGTGACGGTGCCGGTCTCGACGTCGACCGTGATGCCGGTCTTGTCCGCCTCGGCTGCCGCCGGGCTGCTCACGCCGGTGACGGGGCGCGCTTCACCGCGCGCGGGGCTGCTGACGACGGGCTTGACCGCCTCAGCGCTGTAAACGGTCGATGCGATGCGCTGTGCGGGCGCGGCTGCCACGCCGGCGGAGCCTGCCGACTCGCCGCCGGGCTCCGTGCCGTTCGGCGTGACCTTGAGCAGCGTCGCGGGCCAGACGTTATAATCCGTCCGGTCGAGCGGCATTCCGCGATACATCTCGCCGTTCGCGTCGGGTCTGAGCTGGTAGAGGACGGAATTATCGCCCGTGAAGATCGAGATATAGAGGTAGTTGTCCTCGCCCATCACAAGGGACGTGTATGTGTTGCCGTCCATGAACTGTACCCACATCTCGGGGACGTCGGTCGGGGTCGTCGACGCCGCGAGCATGAGCTGCTGTGCGCCGTCTACTTCCTGATAATACGGGTAGAACGTCCAGACGTCGCCGTTCGTGTCAAACGCGTACAGCAGCACGGTGCCGCTGATCTGCTCGCCGGTATCCTCGAGCGTGACGCTCCATTCGCGCTCAACGGAGGTGATGCCGATGAAGTACGAGCCGCTCTGCTGGCCGACATTGTACGCGCGGTCCGTGCGGAAGCCGTTGTGCTCCAGCGGGCCCATTATGTACGGGCCGTATACGGAGAATATGCCGAGCGACGTGTCCGTGAGATCCCACGTAAAGCCGTTTCCGCCGGCGCTCCAGATCCAGCCGCCGTCGACGTATTCGCCGTCGGCCGTGTATTCGTGGAGGTTATTTCTCGTATCGAGCAGGTAGAAATTGTCGGAGTCGTGTTTCTTTGTCGCGGCGATGACCTGGACCGTATTGCCCGTCAGGTAATCGCCCATCTCTATGTGGCGCTCGGGCACGTTCCAGTCGTAGAGCCGCGTGATGCCCGAGTCGTCCATCAGGACGCCGGACGCGGTGACGTCGACGCGCTCGACCGTGACCGTGCACTCAGCATAGACGGTATCGTCCAGCTTTGACGTTGCGCGGATCTTCACGGTGCCGACGGAGACGCCGGTGATCTTTCCGTTCTCGACCGTTGCGATCTTGTCGTCGGACGACGACCAGGTGACCTCTCTGTTGTCAAGCGTTACGGGGTTTGCCACGGCCTTGACCGTTGTGGACGCGCCCTCGACGAGGACGATGTCGCTCACGGTCTTGTGGCGAACCTGCTCGGAACCGTAATCGTCATAGTAATACTCGGGGACGTATATCTCGACGTCCTCGACGTCGTATGTCGGATCGCAGTCGACGAACATGCGGTATGTCGAGATGTTCGCCGCATAGTCCCAGACCTCGACGTAGTAGACGCCGGAGACGTCGGGCCAGTATTCGGGGTCGTCATAATTCATGTTCGGGTCGTACCCGTATGTGTATGCCTCTAAGTAGAGCTCCATGCCCTCATCGTAGGGGTCGCCGTTCTCGCCGTAGTAGAGGAAGTGCGGCTGGATCGCGTCGAGCACGTACTCATCGGGGTCGTCATTCGGACGCGTCACGATGCCGGCGATGTATCTGTTGTCCTGCGCCGTGCCGTACATGCAGATGAGATCACCTTCGGAGAAGACCTCTTCGAGATTCATCTCGGGCGGCGTGTTGTCGACCGTCATCGTGTATGTGAAGTACGCGCCGTGGCCGAGCTCGCCGTTGTACGGATCGTTGTCCGTGAGGGCGTCCCAGTCATATTCGCCGTTCTCGTCCGCGTAGTATTCGGGGGCGAGGATCAGCGAGACTTCGAGGACGGTCCCGTCCTCGAGCGTGCCGTCATAGTCGGCGGGGCTCCACTCGATCGGAATGCGCGTCAGCGTCTGCTCCCAGCCGTAGCTGCCGTAGAACGCCGAATACTGCGCGCCGACGTCCTCGCGATAATAGACGTCGCCTGTCTCGGCGTCTCTGATCTGGACGATGCCGCCTCCGGCGGGACGCGTGATCGCGACGTAAAACGCCTCGAGCCGCATATTGTCGGAGATCGAGTTGCGCTCCGGGTAGTACCAGTAATGCATGGGGTCGTCATCGCTGTCGACCGTGCCGTCATAGTTCACGGGGCTGCCGAAGTATTCGTTCTCGTATGCGTAATCCTCGAACGAGAGCGAGTATGTCATGTAGTTGTAGAGCGCGGTGCCGTAGTAGCCGTTCCACGCGATATTGCTGTCCGCGAGGTACGGTGTCCTCGTCTCCTCGCCGGTGATGTTGTCGCTTATGTAGTCGCCGATATCGTACATCGACGCGTCTGACCAGTTGCCGAAGAAACCGAGCACCGGGAACGAGAGCGTCGGCGCCGCCTCTTCATCGGACGACACGGGAGAGGCGCTCACGTATCCCTCGATGTATGCGCCGTTCACGTAATCCTTTATGAGAGACGCCTTCGTCTCCTCGGTGAGCGCCGCCGTGACGGTGATCTCGACCGCGCCGTTCGCCGGGACCTCGACGCACGTGCTGCCGAGCGTCAGGAGCGCGTGGACGTCGTGCGTGTCGACGTCGCCGTCGTTGTCAACGTCTGTGACGGCGGAGCTGTTCCCGATCGGCGTACCCTTGACGACGTGGTCGAGCAGGAGCTGCGCGTCACGTTTGCTGAGGGCGCCGTCGCCGTTGATATCGTATTTGAGCAGGTCTTCGTTCTGCTCGATGACCTCGCCGTTGACGGCGAAGGTCAGGCCGACGTCGGAGAGCGCCGCCGTGTACGTCTTGAGCGAGCCGCCCGAGAGCGCCTGCGTGAAGAAGTCCGCGGACAGGTCGTAGGCGAGATCCGCATCGGTCATATTCGTGAGCGTGAAGCTGAACGTGTATTCGCCGTTGTGCTCCGGGTCGTCGCCGAGCTCGACCTTTGCCATGCCGTCCGTCCGGTCGGCGATCGTGATGAACGCGGGCGAGGTGACGGCGGCGCCGATGTCGGCGATGCCGGCGCCCTGCTGCATGACGGAGTAATATCTGCCCTCGTCGTCCGTCATCGGGCGCGCGGTCGACATCATGAGCGAGAGCGCGAGCTGGCGGAGCGTCAGCCCGTCGGGCTCATAGCCCGTCTCGCGCAGGTACTGTAAAAGCAGCGCGGTCATACCGGAGATCTGCGGCGCCGCCATGGACGTGCCGCTCATTCCCGTGTAGCCGTCGTGATTTTCCGAGATGCCGTCGACGGAATAGATATTGCCGCCGGGAGCCGAGATCTCGGGCTTGATGGTGAGCGAACCGGGGACGCCCCAGCTGCTGAACTCGCTCATCGTGTACTTTTCTTCATCTTCTTCGGCGCTCTTCTTGACCGTCATGGTGCCGCGGCCGATCGCCGCGTCCTTCATGCCGAGCTGCTCGACGAGCTCCGTGCCGGGGATAAGCTCCATCGTCACGACCGGGACGGTCGATTTATATCCGGACAGGTCTGCCGCGAGCGGGTTCTGCTCGCCGGCGACGTTGTTGATGATGACGACGGCCGCCGCGCCCATTGATGCGGCGAGCTCCGCCTTTGTGACAAAGCTTGTCTGTCCGCGCCATACGAACACGACCTTGCCGGGGATCTCGTCCGCGACAGTCTGAAGGAGGCTCGACTCGCTGCCGCCGCTGCCCTGAGGCAGGACGAGGATACCGTAATCGGTGCCGAGGCCGCCCGTCGTATCGAGCGTTGAGAGGTGCTTGTTGCCGAACATCGTGTCTTCGAGATATGTATATTCCTTCCCGCCGACCGTGAACGTCGAGGTCACGCTGCTGTTGCTGTTGACGGAACCGACCGTGAACGCGCCGTTATAGCTGCCGGGCGCGCCGTCAGTCTGGAAGTTGACGCCGTCCGCATAGAGGTCGCCGCCGTTGACGCCGGTGTTCGACGCCCACGCGCCGGTGTTGCCGGCGGAGAAGACGACGACGGTGTCGCTCGCCTCGAGCTCCTCCATGACCGCCGCGTATGCGCTGTTCGGCATACCGGAGCCGGAGTATGAGCTGCCGAGCGAGAGGTTGACGGTGTCCGCGCCGAGGAGGACCGCGTCCTCGATCGCCGCGACGCAGTCGGAGTCATACGCTCCGCCGTTCTCGCCGAAAACCTTCATTATTAAAAGCTGCGCGTCGGGCGCGTTGCCCGCGACGTGCACGGTCTCGAGCGCGTCCTCATAGACGCCGTCCCCGTCCGCGTCGACGAGGCGGTTCGCCGCCGCGATGCCCGCGACGTGCGAGCCGTGATTGTTGCCGTTGTAGTGCGTGATGTCAAAGTTGCCGTCGATGTAGTTGTACGCGAACGGGATCTTGTCGTTCACGGTGAGGCTTGCGAGGTCATCGTCCGTGACGTAGCCGTTCTTGTATATATTCAGCCCTTCGAAGGCAGCCGCGACGTCCGCCGCCGTCATAAGCTCGGCGGTCCTGCCCGTTTCCGCTTCCCATTCGGCTATCGACGCGTCAAACGCGTCCGGGTCGAAGGAGAGGTGGTCGGCGTCGATGCCGGTGTCGATTATCGCGATGCGCGTGCCCGCGCCGGTGTAGCCGGCGAGCCACGCCGCGCCGGTGTGGTTCATGTCGTTCGACGCCGCCATATTCGGGCTCGACGGCTTCTCCGTCGAGACGGAGTCGGCCGCGTAGAGGCGCTCCTCCTCGACCGAGGAGACGCCGGGGAGCTGCTCGATGCGCGCGATGTCGCCGCGGCGCACGTTCGCGGAGATGAGGTTCGCCGCGAGCGTCAGATTCCAGACGACGTCGAGCTCGGCGCCGCCGAGGACGCGGTCCTCGATCATCGAGATGACGCGCTTCTGCTCGTCATACAGCGCGGCGCGGTATTCGTCCGCCTCGCCCGCAGCCGCCTCCGCCGCCGAATATCCGGCGCTGAGCGCGGAGCCCGCCTCCAGCACGACGGAGACGCGGACGATCTCGTTCGGGTCGAGATATTCGCGCTCCGGGGCGCTCGGCTTCGGCTTCGTTGTGTTCCCGTCCGTGCGCTCGACGCGGGTGTGCCGCTCGGCGGCGCCGATGTCGGCGAACGCCGGGACGGCGGCCGCCGCCGTCATTGCGACGGCGAGCAGCACCGCCACGAATGCGCACAGTCTGCCTTTTCCGAAATTGCTCTTCAAAGTGTGATTCCTCCTTTATAGCGGTACTTTTTTCCCACTATAATTATTTATAATAAGGATACCACATATTTCGCGCAGGGTCAAGTCATATTTCCTTCAAAATATGCCCCTTGAGGGACATTTTTTTTGAAAAATCCGACAAAATTGAAGCCCGCCCGCCGCCGTGCGTCCATGATCCCGACGAAACCGCGCCGCGGTTTGTGAATTTTTTTTCAGCCTACCTCTGGCAGGCCCGCGAGCGAGGTCAGGAGCGACAGCACCCCGGCGAGGACGGACGCGCTCGCGACCGCGAGCCAGTCGACCTCGCCCATCACCGCCGCCGTGCCGATCGCGGCGACCGCCGTCTGCGCCACCGTTTTGATCGCGCGGACGCCCGCCGCGCGCAGCCATTTTTTCGTTTTTTCCTTCATTATTATATTATCTCCTTTCTTCGCGCTCCTCGAGCATATCGAGCCGCTTGTGCGCCTGCTTGACGGACGATTCAACGGCGGTCAGCCGGGAGGTGACCTGCATATTCTGCTCGTCCTGGCGCTCCTGCTTCCGCTTGATGTCGTCGACGCCCGATTTGATATAGCCGAGCTCGGTCAAAACCGTGCCGACGGTCTTGCCGCCCTCCTCGCCGTCCGCGCGCCTGCCGCGCAGATACTGCGCCGCGCCGAACACGATGCCCGCGACCCCCGCGGCGACGCCGACCCATGCGACCGGATCCATTCGATCACCCGCCTTTCCCCGCGTCCGGGATCTCGCGCCAGCCGTCCGCCGCGTCCGTGTCAACGACGGCGTAGACGATGCCGCCGTCCGAGGTGATGAGCATTCCCTCGTCCGCGATTAGGCGGCACGATCCCGTGTACGGCGTGCCTTCGGGCGGCGCCAGCGGGCTGACGGTCACCCCGCCGTCCGCGCGCGCGTATTTGTAAAGCGTGACCTTTTTCATTCCGCCCCTCCCTTATGGCTGTAATTTACAGTCGCATTCGACGCGCCCCACGGCGCGCCCGAGACCTCGCCCTCCGCCCACGGGACGTTGACCGTCTCGAGCCTGTTGCAGCCCCGGAACGTCCCGCCGCCGATGACGTCCGGCGTGCCCGCGAACGTGACGGTCTTGAGCTTTTTGCACGCCGTGAACGCGCCGAAGCCGAAGATCGGGGAGATCTCGCGCACCCCCTCGGGGATCGTTATCTCGGTCAGCCCCGTGCAGAGCGCGAACGCGGACTGGCCGATCCGCGTCAGCCCGGTGGGCAGCTCCGTGAGCGAGGTACACCCGAGAAACGCTTCCTCGCCGAGCTGCTCAACCGTTTCCGGCAGCTCGGCAAGCGTAAGGCTCTCGCAGTCGGCGAAGAAGCATCGGCGGATCTCCGAGATCCCGGGCGGGAAGCTGACCGAGCTGAGCGTGCGCGAGAACCATTCAAGGTCGCGCTGCCCCTTGAGCTGCGCGTACATATCCGGCGTCGGCTCGCCGGGCGCGCCCGCGTACCCGGACTCGTGCACGCGGACGCACGCCTGCCCGGTCGTGATGAGGTCGCCGCCGAAGACGCTGACGTATACGGCGCCCGGGGAGGCGATCGCCTCCCACGGGACCGTGCACGCGTCGCCCTCGAGCAGCATCAGCTTTTCGCCGCCGCCGTAGGTGAAGACGGCCGTCTTCGTCAGCCCTTCCCACTCCGGGGTCACAAATTCGAACTCGGCGCACAGATAATTCCGGCTCCCCGCCGCGACAGAGAGGCTGTCCGTCCGCGATATGACCTGATCGCGGACGCGGAAGCCGATCGCCGCCCCGCTCACGCCGCTCACCTCTCCGGGAGGCGGAGCGTCTGACCGGAGTAGATCATGTCGCTCGTCATGCCGTTGAGCGATTTGATCTCGCCGTACCGCGTGCCGTCGCCGAGCGTTGACGCGGCGATCGACCAGAGGCAGTCGCCGCGCTTTACCGTGTACGTGCGCGGCTGCGGCGCGGGCTGCGCCTTTTCGGTCGGGATCCGGAGCACCTGCCCCGTATAGATCGCGACGCTGTCGAGGTCGTTATATTCCATGATTTCACGGTACCGCGTCCCGTCGCCGAGCAGCGACGCCGCGATCGCCCAGAGGCAGTCGCCGGACACGACCGTGTATTCGATATAGGCGGCTGTCGGCGCATCTTCGGCAGTCGTCGAATCATCTTCGGCATCTGTATAATCAATATACGGCAGCCTGCCGTGATCGACCCACGTGCGCGTATTTTTGCCCGGCACCGCGCCGATGTTGCCGACGGCCGTGATCTGCACGCCGTTCTCCCACGCGGGCGTACACTCGACGGCGAGGCCGTCCCCGATATAGACGCCGACGTGCCCGGGCGAATGGAGCAGCTCGCCCGGGACAATGTGCGAGAAGTCGCGCGAGACGCCGGCGCACACGGCTATAATTTGCTCGGTGCCGATGTCGGGGACGCCGCCCCGGCAGTATTCGGCGCCGCCGTAGATCGCATTTTCCTCGCCGTCCCAGCCCCAGAGGACGCCTTTGACCAGGCAGACGCAGTCGAACCCGAACGTGTCGGCGGACGCCTGCTCGATCATCGCGCGCCGTGCGGGCGTCGCATTGTACGAATTGTGCGCGATATAGCGCTTTTTGTTCGCCTCCGTCATCGGCGCGCCGAAGCAGCCCATGACGTACAGCGTCTTGTAATTCTCCGCGGCGCCGCGAAGACGCCGCACAAATTCCTTGCTTTTCATAATATTTCCTTTCATTTTTCGGATCAAGTGAACGGCACCGGGTAATATCCCGAGCCGCCGCCGCCCCTGTCGGACGAGCCGCTCACGGACGACCATGACGCGAGCGTGTGGACCGCGCCGCTGTTAGTATATTCATAAAACCTGTTCGAGGACTGAACATAATACCCCTGCGTCGCCGTCAGCGCCCCCGTCGACGAGATGCCGATGCGCCACGCCTTGACGCCGCTGCCGGACGCGACGCCCGGCGCGGCGATGACGATGCCGAGATTGTTCAGCATCGTGACGATGTTCCCGGACGCCCACGAGCCGCCGATGATGTAGCCCTGGAGCGTGCGCCCCTGTATTTTGTCGCCCGTGATCGTCCCCGCGCCGATCTTGTCCGCCGTGACCGAACCGGCGGCGAGCTTGTCCGCCGTGACGGCGCCGGAGGCGATATTCCCCGCCGAGACGGCGCCTGCGGCGAGCTTCCCCGCCGAGACCGTCCCCGCCTTGATGTACGCGCCGTTGACGTAGAGCTGGCCGCCCTCCTTGTATATGCCCTGCAGCCGCCCGCCGTCCGTGAGCAGGTTGAATACCTGCTCGTGCGTCATCGCCGAGGCGTCCGTGATGATGGGGACGGTCTGCATATCGAGCGCGTTCGTCTGCCCGCCCGCCGCGTACAGCGTGAAGCGGACGGCGACGATGGCCGAGCCGAGGCCGCCGACCGCGAACGAATGTGACGTTCCCTCCGCCGACGTCGCCGACGACACGTTCGTGAACGTCGTCCCGTCCGTCGACGTGGCGACGACCCAGTGCCCGGAATACGCGCTGCGCACGGCGTCGCTGCCCTCGCGGAAATATGCGTGCGCCGTCAGCGTCGAGGGCGTGACGGCGCTGCCCGCGCCGCGCTTCAGGACATTCGCGGACATCTCGATCATGTACATTCGCGCCGTCAGGTCCTGCGGCGACGGCGTCCAGACGGGGTGCGCGACTGTGCCCAGCTCGATTTTGACGTTGCGGATCGTGTATTCGTTCGCCCCGCCCCAGTCGTATATGGCGATGCCGCCCTTCGTGTACGACGTGTCGCGGACGCCGTGATCCTTGACCGTGAAGTGGAACGTGTACCGCTTGTACTCCTTCGTCGGCGTGAAATTGTACGTCTCCGCGACCGAGAGGCCGTTCGTCTGGTACGGGTAGATCTCGAGCTCGCGGACGGTGCCGCCGCTGTTGATCTTGCAGTCGAAGGAGACCGTGACCGCCTCGCCGACGCGGCCCGCCAATATATCGTAGGTGAGGATCTGGATAAATCTGTCGGCGACCTGCTCGCGGTCGCCGTGCCGGTACAGGTTGATGCCCTGCGTCCCGGAGGCGCCCTGCGCGCCCGCGCGCAGCTTCGCGACGCCGAACCGCTTCGTGACGGTGAACAGGCTCATGTAGCGCGCGGTGATGTCGACCCAGCCCGTATCGGTCGAGAGCGCCGTCACCGTGTACGTGCGCGAGGCGGCGCTCCACCTGCCCGTGACGCCGGACGAGGCGGCGCACGAATACGTGCAGCTGTCGGACACGTCCGTGTGGCCGTAATAGACCTGCACGGTCGTGGACGCGTTCAGCGCGCCGCTGTAATTGCCGTCGCTGTCGGTCGGGATCCCTTCGTATTCGTTGCCGAGCACGACCGTCAGGCTCGCGGAGCTGCGCGCCTCCTCGAGCGCGGTGTTCGCCGTCTCGGCCGCGTCCGCGACCGCGTCGGCGACGCTCCTGCCGCCGACCGTCACGCTGTCGCCGGAAATTTTGACCTCGCCCGTCTCGACGTTGACGGAGAAGACGACGTTTCCTTCGCCGTCGCGCGCCACAATGGAGCCCGAGTTGATGTAGTCGGCGTCGATGCCCTCGGCGTACAGCAGCCGCGCGATCAGCTCGCCCGTGACCGTGAAGCCGTAGGGGTACGACTTCCCGCCGTCCGTCGAGATCGCGATCGCCTCGCTCGTCAGCTTCCAGACGATGTCGCTTTCGTCAAGCGAAGGTTTATTGTGCATATAATATATGCCCGATCCGTCCGGCTGCGGGTCGGCGGTGATGTATAGTCCCGACGCGTTCGCGAGCCGGCCCGCTAACTCCGCGACCGCCGTCTCCCTCGCGGTGCGCTCGTCGGCGACGAGGCGGCGCGCCTCGGCGATGACGCCGGACGACGGCGAAATATACCTCCCCGCGGGCGCGGCGGCGGGCGCGGCGGAGCAGGCGAGCTCCGTTTTGCCCGAGAACGCGAAGCGGACATCGGTCAAAACCGTCTGAAACGTCCGCCCGCGCCGATCCGTCACCTCCGCCGTGTCCATGAACTCCGCCGTCGGGTACGCGGGGACTTCCCCGTCAAACCGGTGCAGAACCGCGCCGACGACGCGCTCGGCGACGAGGTCGAGCGCCGTTTTTTCATGTCCCGCGAAGAGCGGGTTGGAAAGCGTCAACACGTACCCGTCCTCGCCGGTCTGCTGATCCCCGGCGCGGACGCCGGTCACGACGGCGTCGTTCGTGTCGGCGTCGAGCTCGATCCACGCCGAAAGCGCGTGCATCGGCGCGGCGGCGAAATCGTATGAGACGATGCCGCACCGCCCCGCTCTGTCGACGCGCGCGTTCCCGCCCGCGAACATCGCGATATACCCGAGCAGCTCGCGGCACGTGTATTCCCCCTCCGGGAATTTATCAACGACAAATGTCGAATTCGCGAAGACAGATGTCGAAAACGGCAGGCCGCATTTTCCGCAGACGTCGCGGAACAGCGCGCCGAGCGTCGCCGGGAAGCCTATCCCCGGCGCGTATACCGTGTCCGCGCGCCACATCGCGTCCTGCATCGTCAGCTTCACCGTCTCGCCGCGCGTCTCCGTCCCCGTGACCGTGAACGTGCCGAGCTCGATCGACTCCTCCCGCCCGTCGTCGAGCGCGAACACGAGCGAGAGCGCCGCCCCGGCGCCGAAGAAATCGACGTCCGCGTACCTGTCCCCGTCGCTGTATATCTCGATCTCCGCCGAGCGGGAGACCGCCTCGCCGAGCGGCAGCGAATCCCTGCCCGCCCCGTCCGTGAACGAGCTGCCCCCGGCGGTGAGCTCCGCGTCGCCTAATTCGATGATGTCCCCGTCCGAAAGCGTCACCCTCGCGCGGCAGCGGAAGTCCCGGCGGGACGCCATCGCGCGCCTGAATTCGTCCGAAACGTTTATCATATCGGGTCCACCCCCGTCATCGTGAATGAGACGCTGTCAAACGTCTCGGCCGCCGTGTTCAGCCGCTTTATCGAGAGGTCGCCGCTGCCGACGTAGAACCGCCCGTCGCGCCACGCGCCGTAATACGGGGAAAAATACCGCAGCGTGAACGTCTGACCTTTGGCGATATATTGCAGAATGCGCTTGACGTCCGCCGCCGAAACGTATGACGCCTCGTACCGCAGCGCCTCGACCGTGAACATCGCGGACGCGTGCAGAATTCCGTCCTGCGTGCGCGCCGTGTCCTCGGTGTACGTCGTCTCGAACCCGTACCCGAGCCCCTCGTCCGGCTGGCGGATCGCGACGTTGTTGATTTTTATCAGCTCCTGTGCCATATTCCTCCTTTATGCGAGTGCGAACGGGTCGCGCCCGGTCGCGGAGCGGCGCAGCTTTGCCTCTTCTATCACCTCGTCAAACAGGACGCGCCGCCCGAGCTGCGCCGTGAACCGGTACGTGCGCTCCCCGTCCCCGCCGTGCCGCGCGAACACGCGCTCGACGGCGTCCTCGATCGTTGCGAGCGGCGCCTCGACGTTCGTCCCCTGCCGCTGGTCGCCGAGGACGGCGGCGAACGGCGCGCGCGGCGGTATGACGGCGCCGCGCGCGAGGTACGGCAGCTCCGGCAGCGACGGCGCCGGGATATCGAGCCCGAGCGTCTGCCCGCCGATCCCCGGCACCCACGACGGCACCGTGAACGAGAATTTCCCGAGCGCGCCGAACGCGCGCCCGATCCCGTCCGAAAAGCGGTTCACGTACCCGATGACGGTGTTGAGCCACGTCTTCGCGCGCCCGACGACGGATTCAAACGTCGCGGACGGCAGCGCCCCGAGCATGCCCCAGACGTCCGACCAGCCCGAGGTGAAG
>CANROT010000052.1 GCA_947632285.1 uncultured Clostridia bacterium | reverse complement strand
TCTTGCATATGCCGCGCGTGACCGTCCCGTTCGGAGACATCGTGTTCTTGAGCACATATCCGACCATGCAGTAGTGCCCCTTGTTGCCCGTAGCCTTTGCGCCCTTGAGGAATTCGGCTATCTTTATGTACATTTCCCTGCCGTAAAAGTCGTCCGCGTTTATGACGGCAAACACGTCGTCACCGACGACGGATTCGGCGCACAGCAGCGCGTGCGACGTACCCCACGGCTTTGTCCTGCCCTCGGGTATCTCAAGCCCCTCGGGGAGCGCGTCGAGCGTCTGATACGCGTATTCGACCTTGATCTTGCCGCGCAGGCGCGCGCCGATCGTTTCCTCAAAGTCGCCCTCGTTTTCGGGCTTAATGATGAAAACGACGCGGTCAAATCCCGCCTTTATCGCGTCATAGACGGAGAAGTCTATGATAAAATTCCCATGCTTCGTGATGGGGTCGATCTGCTTGAGTCCGCCGTAGCGTGAACCCATGCCTGCTGCGAGTACAACGAGTGTCATAACAATACCTCAGTTCGTTTTGATTATATTCTTTGCCGCTGTGAGCGTGTTTCGCAGCAGCATTGAAATCGTCATAGGGCCTACGCCGCCGGGGACCGGCGTGATGTAGGACGCGATATCGGAGACGGCGGGAAAATCAACGTCTCCGCAGAGCTTGCCGTCTTTGTCCCTGTTCATGCCGACGTCGATGACGACGGCTCCGGGCTTTACCATGTCCGCGGTCACAAAGCCCGCAATGCCGACGGCGGACACGAGTATATCTGCCTCCCGCGTTACTGCGGGGAGGTCGTTCGTCTTCGAGTGACAGACGGTGACCGTCCCGTCCGCGGCGAGCAGAAGGAGCGCCGTCGGCTTGCCGACAATATTGCTGCGCCCTATAACAACGCAGCGCCGACCGCGCACGGGGATATCGTAGTGCGACAGCAGCTCCATTATCCCTGCGGGAGTACACGGCAAAAGCGTGTCCTCTCCCTTAAGTATCTTCCCGGCATTGACGGCGTGAAAAGCGTCAACGTCCTTTTCCGGGACGATGCGCTCCGTGACTGCGGACTCGTTGATATGCTTCGGCAAAGGGAGCTGAACGAGGATACCGTGTACATTATCCTCGCCGTTGAGCTTATCTATGAGCGCGAGCAGTTCGTCTTCCGCCGTTTCCTCCGGGAGCTCATAAACCCACGAGTTGAACCCCACCTCTTCGCACCCGCGCTTTTTGTTGCGCACATAGACGTGCGAGGCGGGATCGCTGCCGACGATGATGACGGCGAGCCCCGGCTTTATGTCCATCTCGGAGACCTCCGCCTTTATTCTCTCGCGCACGGAGGCGCTGACCACCTTGCCGTCAATTATGATAGCTGCCATCGCTGCCTCCGTTTTTATCCGTTCCGGTCATTTTATTCGGCATCTCCGCCGACGCTTTCATAGGCTCTGATTTTGAAGTTTTCTCGTTCTCCGACTCGTCCGCGCTGCCTGCCTCGGACGCTGCTGCTTTGACCGCGCCTTTTCTATGCCTCAGCACGGCGACGGCGACGACGCCGGCCACGAACAGGCAGAACGCGAGCAGCTGAGACACGCGTATGCCGGTCTCCCCGACATAGAGGCTGTCCGTGCGCAGTCCTTCAATGAACATGCGCCCGAGCCCGTACCATATGACATACCACAAAAACACTTCACCGTCGAACTTCTTTTTCTTCTGAAGCGCGAAGATAAGGGCGAACCCGCAGATGTTCCAGAGCGACTCGTAAAGGAACGTTGGGTGATAGTAGTGCATGATGCCGAGGTCGTTTTTGATGCCCATGCGGCAGAAGATGTCCGTCTCGGTCCCGTGCGCCTCGGCGTTCATAAAGTTGCCCCACCTGCCGATCGCTTGTCCGAGCAGCGCCGCGTGACCGCCCATATCGAGTATTTTGGCGAACGGTATCTTTTTTATTTTTGATACGACGATGACCGTGATGACGACGGCAATAAGCCCGCCGTATATCGCAAGACCGCCCTCCCAGACGGCGACGATGTTGTATAGCGTCCCCCAAAGGTTTTCCGCGAATGTGCCGCCCGTGGCGACAAAGCTGCCGATGCCTTTGAAAATGACATAATACAGCCGCGCGCCGATGACGCCGAAAATAATGCAGAAGATGAAGTAATCGAGCATGTCGTCAACGCTGATGCCGACTTTTTTTGCTTTAAGATATATGACCGTGCAAACGGAAATTATCGCGAGCGTGACGATTATGCCGTACCACGCGACATCACGCCCGAAGACGGTGAACGCGATGTTGTTTATTTGGAACTCCCCTATCCCGAGCCCGGGGAACGAGAGCGTATTTGTATCGAGCAGCGCTCTTATCATTCGGTTACCTCCCAATAATGCGCATATCAAAAGACGCCTTATATATTGTACAATACTTCGGCGTCTTTTGCAATAGAATCGGCGATTACTTTTCAACTTTAAGGGAAATTTTTATTTTATCCCCCCTCGGTTTTATCATGAACGGCTCGCCGCTGAGGACGGTGAAAACGTCTTCGCCGCCCTCAAAATGCGCGTCGTCTCCCCCGAATACGCTGACCGTCACCTCGCACCCTCCCACACGCACGGAGGCGGTATAGCTGATGTCGGGCGGAGGCGTCACGACGACGGCGCCGCCGCTGACCGTGATGCCGAGGTAGTATTTCATTGTGACGGTGTAGAACCATGCGGCGGAGCCGGTATATCCGCTCCAGCCGCTCTTGCCCGTAACGGTGTTCCCGTAATATATATCCGCCGCGAGAAAATACGGTTCAGCGGTGTATCTGCCGCCGATCCTGCCGCGCTCGTATATTCCTGCCGGAGAAATCGATGAAAGGATTCGTCTGCCGAGCTCCCTCTCCCCTATGGCGAAATATGCCGCGGCACACCACACGGCGGCATGGGTATACTGCCCGCCGTTTTCGCGTATGCCCGCCGGATATCGGCATATATATCCGTGCTTTTCGTTCGTTTCATACGACGGCGCGAAAAGGCGAAGTATGCCGAGCTTTTCATCATACAGGTGCTTTTTTACGTTTGAAAGCGCGAGCTTTGACCTTTCGCGGTCGCTCGCGGCGAACACGGAGAACGCCTGCGGCAGAAGGTCTATCCTGCATTCCTCCGATCTCTCGGAGCCGAGCGCCTCGCCGTCGTCGTCGAAGGCGCGCACGTACCAGCCGCCGTCCCATGCTGACATATCGGCGGCGGAGACGAGGGCGTCCGCGTCATACATCAGCCGCTCGGCGAGCATCGGATCGATCCCCGATGCGCCGAGCATCTCGGAAAAGCGCCTGTATACGACCGCAAAGAAGAACGCGAGCCACACGCTTTCGCCGATGCCGCGCACCCCGACCTCGTTCATTCCGTCGTTCCAGTCGCCGGAGCCGATGAGCGGGAGCCCGTGCGGGCCGCGCTCATGCGAGGATAAGATCGCCGCGATACAGTGCTCGAGCACGCTTGCCGTGTGCTCCGATGTGCGCGCGGTCTCGTATCTGTCGCCCTCGCCTTCACCCAAAGGAGGAGATGCGAGATACGGGATCCTGTACGTGAGGATATCGGTGTCGTTTGTCGCGAGGACATATTCCGAGGTGACGAGCGGCAGCCACATATAGTCGTCGCTGCACCGTGTCCGCAGGCCGCCGCCGTATGGGAACGCGTGCCACCAGTGCTGTACCCTGCCGTCTTCATACTGGCGCGCGCAGGAACGGAGTATCTGTACCTTTGTCAGCTCCGGGCGGAAATATAGGGCCGCGATGCTGTCCTGAAGCTGGTCGCGGAAGCCGTAAGCGCCGCCGGACTGATTGTAGCCGGAGCGCGCGAGCATACGCACAAATACTGCCTGATACGCCGCGTGATCCGGCACGCCGGAGAGAAAGCTCTCAGTCCCCTCATACGCGCGCTCAAGCAAAACAGAGTTGACGCGGCGCTCATATTCCGCGTATGCCTCGGGGATCAGCTCCGCGCGGCGATATTTGTCGCGGATATGCTGCATGCACCGCTCGCCGCCCGGGAACGCCGCGATGACAAATCCGCATTCGCCCGAGGCAAACGGCGATACGATGCGCAGCTCTCCGCCGAGGTTTTCCGCGGAGTCATGGATCTCGTCGGACACGGCAAAGACGGACACTTTCGCCGCGGCGTCCGACATCAGCGTTATTATCCCGCCCGACATGACGGACGGCGCCGACGGAGTGAATAATAGTGATGCGCGTATTTGCTCCGGCAGCTCCCCGGACCCCTGCGTGACGCGTAGATGATATAGCTTGACCGGCAGCCTGGCGTCAACGCCGACGCGCAGCTCGTACATGATCCCGGCGACGCTGCCCGTATACAGCGCGCACGCGCGCGAAAACGTCGTTTTATCCGCTGAACGCGCAAGATCGTAATTCCTGCCGTCGACCGTGAGGCAGACCGTCTCACCGGGCGCGCCGAGCACGGGATCGGCGTGGCGGCGGCTGAGCATGGACAAGGCCGAGTTCGCGTACCAGCTGTAGCCGCACGTCAGATTTGTGATGAGCGTTCCGAAGATCACGTTTGCATATACCATTGAAAACGGCGTTTCGTTCGAGCCGTTTGTTATTATGATATTTCCTTGCTCGTCCTCAAACGTGACGCGCGCTTTCGGTATCGGTCTGCTTATCGCGGGCGCGGCAGAGGACGGATCGACCTTTGAGAGCGTGAACGCATGGCTTGTACCGATATCGACGGCGCGGCACGAGACTGCGGTAAATATGAGCTCGTCTTCCGGCGTGAACGATTCACGGTCAAGGACGAAAAAGCCGTTATTCTTGCCGAGCAGATGCTCGGATCCGCTCTCCCTTATCATCTGGCGGAGCCGCCCGACGCCGCCCTCGTAATAACCGGACCCGGGGCTGACGAACACGAGATCGAACCTGATGCCGGACACGAACAAAAATCGCTTTGCGGCTATGAGCTCCGCCACAGCGAAGGTGTCCGCGGACGAGGAAAGCTCGCAGCAGAACACGGTTACTATCGGCAGATCGCCCGATATCCCGTATCTCCACATAATGTCGCGCCTGTATTTTATTTTAAGCTCCTCTTCGCAGCCGACGATCCTGACCGCATCTCCGAATATCGCGCCGGAAAGCTCCATCGCGCACCGAACCGCCGCCGTATCGGCGCCCGCAAGCGCCGACGCGAGCTCCAAATGATGCGCCATGCCGATCCTTGCCTCCTCCGCCGAAACGACGACTGCTTCCCCGCCGCCCGCGACGCAAATGCCGTTTTTGCACGTGCCGCCGGAGGATTCCCCGGCTATGACGGCGGCAAATACCGGGTGGACGCACGCGCCGCCGCATTCGGTAGGCGCGCGGTCAAATATTGACGCGATATCGTCGGATCCGTAGCAGAACGGAAGGATCGAATCTTTTTTTGTGTGGATTGTGACGCTCTCGCCCCGCGCGTGTACGACGCTGACGGTGAGCGTCTCCCTCTCTCCCGGCGCTGTTTTCCTCGTATACGTCACCGAGTCGGCTGAGTGTAGGTCGGACGTTATAAAGAGATCTGAATACGACGGCGCGCTCTCATATGCGGCTCGGGTGTTCATGACCGGGTCGAACATATAGAGTATTTCATATCCGCCGACTATTCCGGTCAGTGTCAATTCAAACACCGCCGTCGGAGATGACGGCGAGACCGTGAGGATCAGCTCGGTCTTTACGAGCTGATCGCCGAGGACGAATTCGTTCACATACGATATCGCCGTCCCGTCCGTCGAGAACTGTGACCTCGTGCCGGACGTACAGGAAAATACCTCACCGCCCGCGCGCAGAAGCACGACGACTCCGGAGGAGGCGCGGGATATCGGCTGGGAAACGAATCGCTGCCCGTCAAGTATCGCGATGCCGCCGGACTTCGTGGCGACGATCTTTTCCCTGCCGTTTGATATGACTGCGGAATCGGAAACGATGACGCTGCCGTCTATCCGGCCGGCTCTCGGTATATGCTCCTTTGCCCGGATCTCCGTCTTTTCCGGGGACCGCCTGCGGTTTATGCCTACCGACTCAAACAGGAGAGGGAGCGCGGCGCGTATTTTCGGGTCCGCGCAGAAGCGGCGGACATTTATGCCGGAGAGGGCGAGGTTTGACGCGGACGTGATGCTCATTCCGATGTGGTGAGACATATATATCCGGGCGACGCCGTACCCGTCGCCGACGCGCGTGTCCGTCAGGTCGACCGATTCATAAAAGCCGTATTTGCCGTAAAGCTCCCCGCCACGGTGCTCCGAGATGACATTCGCCGCCGAGGGGTCGAACGAGGCGAGCATATAAAGAGAATACGGCGCGAACACGTTGTCGTCCTTTATATCCGGCGAGATAGACAGCGCGTCGCATCCGTGCGCCTTGTAAGAATAATTGACGCTGTCGTCAAAGTCGTAAAATGAAGACTCCGAGCGGCCGTATATCGTTTTACCGTTTATAATGCCTGCGTCTGCGCGCTGGAGCTGATACGCGGCGGCAAGCGCCTCATATCTTGCGGTTCCGGGAACGGCGGGCAGGAATATTGCGGGCATAAAATATTCGAACACGCTGCCGCTCCAGGACAGCATTGCCTCCGTGCCGTGCTCATCGTTCCAGACCCGTCCGAGCGTTGAGAGGTGCCCGCCCGGAACCTTCCCCGTCGCCGCGGCGTAAAAGCTCGTCGTCAATATTTCGCCGGAGTAAAGGTCGTAGACGTTTTTGTCGTACTCGCCGGCGGCGGAATTGTAGCCGATATAAAAGAGGCCGCGCTTTTTGTTGTAGAGCACGCCGAAATCGGCGCCGTCTGTCAGAGATGAGATCATGTCGGCGATCTTTTCTAATCCGTCATACTCTATAACGGCGTTTCTGACGGTCAAAAGCGACACGATCAGGTTGCCGCTGTCAACTGTCGAAACGTATGCGGGATAAAGTACGTCGAGCGTCTTTATGTCGTACCAGTTATAGAGATGCCCCTTCCACTTTTCGAGCTTGATGAGCGTCGAGAGCGTATCTGTCAGGCGCTTTTTCAGCTCGTCCGCAGTTATGATGCCGAGGTCGTGAGCATTCACGGCGGATAAGAGATACATACCGATATTCGTGGGCGACGTCCGTGCGGCAACGTGCGGCTCCGGCTGGAGGGTGACGTTGTCCGGGGGGAGATAGTTATATTTCTTTGTGACGTTGTCCTCGAAAAAGCGCCACATTCTGTCGACGTCGAGCAATATCCCGCCGAGAATATCGGCGTTTCCCTCGCGCGCAGGAACGGTTCCCGGCGTGTTCCCGAGGCGGTGGACATATATCGGGAACAGAAACCACAAAACGCCGTACACGGGCAGGATAAAGCGGCACACCCCGGTCGAGATGAGCGGGAGCACGAGAGACGCGGCGCCGATGACGAGAGACGCCCACATACGCCTGATATAATAGAGGGCGGAGCCCGTGTCTTCCATGTCGGACGATGCGGCGGTCTTCCATTCGAGCAGCCTGCGCTTTGAAAATTTCATTCTGTAAAACGCGCGGTAGACCGCGTCCGCGCTGTTGACTGCCTCATCGGCAGACGACGCGGACGCGAAAAATATCTCAAATCCAAAGACAGCGTAATAGTTCGGTATTCCCGAAAAATACCGCCTCCATGGCACGCGGTATGAGCCTTTTAAGAGCGAGGCGGCTTTATATATGCGGTCCGAAACGGACGCCGCATATATAATGAACCCGAGGGGCGTGCCGCCTATCAGCGGGAGCATTATCGCCGCCGGGCGTATCGCGGAGGTGACCGCGGAGACGACAGGCTCAAACATTATGAGCCTGTCGGTGATCCCTGTCGGGTTTTTGTATTTTTCTCCGGACGATGACGGGATACCGCGCCTTAAAAGTATGAGCGCCTGCACGTCTCCCCTTATCCAGCGGTGCGCGCGCGAACGCTCGCGCATATAGTCCCGCGGGACCCCGTCATAAATACGGAGGTCGGACGCGTGCCCGCATCTGAGCCGTATCCCCTCCGCCGTGTCATGGCTGAGAATACGTTCCTTTGGGAATGCGCCGTATATCGTTTTCATATACGCGTCGACCGAAATGAGCCCCTTCCCGCAGAACGAGCCCGTCCCGAAAAGATATGAATAAACGGAGAACGAGGAGCGCTCGTATTCGCTCCTTCCGCCGTAGGCGTATCTGTATTCGGTATAGCGGCAGCGCTTGTCGGCGTCGTGCATGGACACGCAAGCGACGGGCGCGATGACGCCGTATCCGTCTGTGACGATAGGATATCCGCTGCTTCGCGAGATCGCGGGCTCGCAGCACGGATGCAGCGCCGTACCGATCAACTTTTTCAGATCCGAAAACAAAATCTCGGTATCGGCATCGAGAGCGAGGACGTATTTATATCCGACGGGGTCTCCGCCGTGGACCGAAAGGGCCGATTTTTCGCCCGAAAGCAGGGCGAAGAGCTCCGCCTGCGCTCCGCGCTTTCTTTCAGCCCCCATATAGCGCCGTTCGGACGCGGACCAGGTGCGGCCGCGAAAAAAAAGGAACGCACACCCGCCGCGCGAATTGATCTCGTCGATCCTCCGTTCCGCCTCGGAAATGATCTTCCCGTCCGCCTCGGTCACCTCCTCGTCCGCGTCCGGAAGATCGGCGAGAATACCGAAGCTGAGGTTTTCCTGTCCGTATGCCTGTGCATATGTCGACAGCCGGTCGAACACGGCGCGGTCGCCGTCGCCCCCGGAGAGGGACACCGTGTAAAGGAGCATCGTCTTCCCCTCCGGCGGGATCGAGTCGAGCGTGATGCGCGGAAGGATATCGGGCGTGTCGGAATGTGAAAAGACCGACTCAAGTATTGCCTTTAAAAACGACCGCAGCGGCAGATACGCGAGCAGCGCGCCGAAAAACAGCGCCGTCCTGTCGCTCATGTACGCGAGCAGCGCGAGTAGTGCCGATATCGCCGCCGGAACGAGGTACAGCGCCGGAAAGTAGAGCGCGGCGGCCAATCCGTGGCGCGAGTATTTCATTATATGCCAGCCGACGTGCCTTGCCCTGCCGCCGGGCTCAGAGTCCTCGGCGTTTTTCAGTATCAGCTTCGCGGTTTCGTATTCGCCCATGCGGAAACGGCGGCTTATTTCCGCTAACTTGCGCCTGTACATGCCCTTTGTTTCGCCGTCACAGCGCACATAGATGTCCGCCGGGTCGCGGATAAGCACGGATTCCGAATATGACACCGTCTCGTATATGCGCTCAAAATCGATGTCGCGCAGCGCGAATATGAGCTTTACCGCGTCACGGACGCGAAAAAGCGTCCCCGTTTTTATCCCGTCGGCGATAACGTCGACGCATACGAAGTGAAAGTACGAGCGCAGATACAATAGCTCCCCGACCGTCAGGTATGACATTCTGCTCTGATACTCGTTGACATGTGAGATAATATCCTGCTCCGACAGCGTGAACGCGAGAGACTCCGTGATGTCGCGGCAGAGCGCCATTATGCGCGCTCTGCCGTGTTCCGTCGGCAGCTCCTTCACTTCGCGCAGGGATTGTATCGCCGATTCCGTCAGCTTTATGATGAGAAGGCGGTTTTCAAAGAGCCACCGTTCGTCCGGCGCGGACGAAAACGACGATGCGGACGCGCGCCGTATCGCGGCGGCGTTCTTCTTCTCCTTCCTTTTAAGTTTTGAAACGGCAGATGTACTCATAAATAAACTCCGGGATTAATTATTGTTCATATTATCATCAGCCTGATGGAAGTTTATTCATGCGCGAGACGCATGCATAAAAAACGGCCCCCGTTGATCGGGAGCCGTGAGCATGGTTTTCATTATTTTCTGCCTGCCGCGTTCCATTTCAGATACGCGTTTATAAAGCCGTCTATATCGCCGTCCATGACCGCCTGAATGTTTCCGTCCTCATAGCCGGTGCGCGTGTCTTTCGCGAGCGTATACGGCATAAAGACGTATGAGCGTATCTGCGCACCCCACTCGATGTTCGTCTTGACGCCCTGTATATCCTCGATGCGCTCAAGGTGTTCGCGCTCCTTTATTTCCATGAGCTTCGCCTTCAGCATTTTCAGCGCCGTTTCCTTGTTCTGGAGCTGGCTGCGCTCCGTCTGGCACCCGACGACGATCCCGGTCGGCTTGTGGACTATTCTTATAGCCGACTCGGTCTTGTTTATATGCTGACCGCCCGCGCCGCTCGACTTGTGCGTCGTTATTTCGAGGTCCGCCTCGTTGATCTCGATAGAGCCGTCATCGGTAAACTCTGGCATTACCTCCACGGAGGCGAATGACGTGTGCCGCCTGCCGGAAGCGTCAAACGGGGAGACGCGCACAAGGCGGTGGACGCCGTTTTCGCTTTTGAGGTAGCCGTAGGCGTTCGTTCCCTCTATCATTATGGTCGCGCTCTTCAGGCCCGCCTCTTCCCCGTCGAGCCAGTCGATCAGCTTGACGTTGTAGCCGTGGCGCTCGCCCCAGCGGGTGTACATGCGGTATAGCATGAGCGCCCAGTCCTGCGCCTCGGTGCCGCCCGCGCCCGGGTGGAACGAGAGGATCGCGTTGTTTGCGTCGTATTCGCCGGAAAGCAGGACCTCTATCCTCATTCTGTCCTCGTCCGCTTCTATCGACGAGAGCTCGGATCTTATCTCACCGATCATTGACTCGTCGCCCTCTTCTATCGCCATATCCGCCATCATTATGGCGTCCTCAAGGCGGCGGCAAAGATTTTCGTATTCGGCGAGTTTATCCTTTTGCTGCTTGATCTCCTTTAAAACGCGGCTCGAATTTGCCTGATCCGCCCAGAAATTGTCGGCGTAAGTCTGTGCCTCGAGCTCGGCGATCCTTTCCTTGACGTGGTCAATCCGCAGAGCCGAGCCGAGATCGGCGACAGGCTCTCTCATCGATATGAGCTTATACTTTGTTTCTTCAAGTTCAATAATCAAAACTGTGTACCTCCGGTCCGTATATGTATCGGGGCCGCTCGAAGAAAGCCGCCTGTTCACAACGGATATGACGTCTAATTATATCATGCCGCCCGCGTTTTGTAAAGTGATTTTCACCTCTCGGGCGGATTTCTCGGAAAAAACTTCGCGCCGCTTGACATATGGCGTAAATTTGTTTAAAATCATTTTGGGATATGTCCCAATCTTTATTTCGGAGGATAGTATATGAAACATCTGTCAGCCCCGGAGATCCGTGATATAAGCGTTGACCGGGAGGGCTTTTTCGGGCGCTTTATCGATCTTGTGCGCGACAGCGTCATACCCTACCAGTGGGAAACGCTGAACGACAGGGTGCCGGACGCGGCGCCGAGCCACTGTATCGAAAACTTCAGGATCGCCGCCGGTGAAGCGGAGGGCGAGTTCTACGGCTGCGTTTTCCAGGACAGCGACCTCGCAAAGTGGATCGAGGCGGTCGCATACTCGCTGATGAGCAAGCCGGACGAAAAGCTCGAGGCGACGGCCGACGAGGTGATAGAACTGATCGGGCGGGCACAGCAGCCTGACGGATATCTCAATACGTATTATACCGTCGCAGAGCCGGGGCGCCGCTGGACGAATCTGCGCGACAACCACGAGCTTTACTGCGCGGGTCATATGGCCGAGGCGGCCGTCGCGTATTACGAGGCGACGGGCAAGGGAAAGCTCCTTGACATTGTGAAAAAATTTCTCGATCTTATAGAGTCAAAAATCGGAATGGGCGAGGGAAAAATACCGGGATATTCCGGCCACCCCGAGATAGAGCTTGCGCTTGTCAAGGTGTATGAGGCGACGGGCGACGAAAAATACCTTAAATTCGCGGAGTATCTCATAAAGCAGAGAGGTACGGAGCCGTACTTTTTTGACGAGGAATTAAAGGCGAGAAATTACATAAATATGTGGGGCGGAAGGCAGGAGAAGGCCGACAGATATTACAATCAGTCCCACAAGCCGATACTTGAACAGACAGCCGCCGTGGGCCACAGTGTGAGAGCGGGCTACCTTTATACGGGCGCGGCGGCCACGGCGGCGCACACGGGCGACAGGGAGCTTTTGAAGGCGTGCGAAACCCTTTGGGACAACGCGACCGCAAAGCAGATGTACGTGACGGGCGGCTTCGGTTCGACAGTTTACGGAGAGGCGTTCACGTTTGATTATCAGCTTCCGAACGACATAAGCTATACAGAGACGTGCGCGGCAATATCGTTTGCGTTTTTCGCGAAAAGAATGCTTGAAACGGACGTTGACTCAAAATACGCCGACGTTTTGGAGCGGATTTTGTACAACGGGAGCATAAGCGGCATGGCGCTCGACGGAAGGCACTTCTTTTACACAAATCCCCTTGAAACTTGGGAGGAGGCAAACAAAAAGGCCGCCCCGTACCGTCACAACAGAACGAAAAGACCGGGCTGGTTCGGCTGCGCGTGCTGCCCGCCCAATCTCGCCAGGCTTATAACGAGCTTGGGCTCCTACATATATTCATCGGACGAAAACACCGTTTACGCCCATTTGTTCATAGGCTCCGAGGCGCAGCTCGATTTGGGAGGGCGAAAGATAAAGATAGAGCAAAAATCCGAAATCCCGTGGGGCGGGAGAGTAAAATTTACCGTGTCTGCGGGAAATTACGCCTTTGCGTTCAGAATACCCTCTTGGGCGGGGAGCTTTGAGGCGAAAATTGACGGAAAAGACGCGGACTGCGTCATAAAAAAGGGCT
>CANROT010000051.1 GCA_947632285.1 uncultured Clostridia bacterium | reverse complement strand
CGCGCGCCGCCTCGGCTCCCGTCTCCTCGCGCAGCTCGCGCACCGCCGCCGAGAGCGGATCCTCCCCCGCCTCGAGCTTTCCGGCGGGCAGCTCCAGAAGGAGCTCCCCCTGCGGATAGCGGAACTGGCGCACGAACAAAAGCTCGTCCGCGTCCGTCACCGCCGCTATCGTGACGCCGCCGTGATGCTCGACGACCTCGCGCGCCGCCGTCTCCCCGTTCGGGAGCTCCGCCGTGTCGCGGCGGAGGTTCAGTATCTTCCCGCGATAGATGTATTCCTGCGTCAGTGTTTTTTCAATAAGCTCCATTTTTTCTACCTCCTCAGCGACAGTGTCACGATCTCAAACGCGCCGACCTCGAGCGTCAGCTCGCGCCCGTCACGGACCTCGAGCGCCTCGCCCTCCCGCTCGAGCAGGTCGCAGACGTGCGCCTCCGAAACGAGGAACCCGAGCGTTACCGTGACGCGCGACCTCATTCTGAACGCGTCATACAGGCGCACGATAATGCCCTCTCCGTCCTCGCGCTCCTTTACCGCCTCGATGACGATGTTTTCGCGGTCCGCGGACACAAGCGAGAACGAATCTGCCGAACCGCCCGGTTCGGCGCCTATGCCCTCGACCGAGACGAGCGGCCGGTTCAACAGATACGCCGCCCTGACGACGCCCGCCTCGCGGAAATCGCCCTCGTGCGGCAGGATCGCATATGTGAACTCGTGGCGCCCCTGATCCGCCTCCGTGTTCGGATATGTCGCCGACTTCAACAGCGTCAGCGAAAGCTCGGAGCCGCGGCAGCTGTGCCCGAATTTGCAGTCGTTGAGCAGCGCCATTCCGTAGCCGTGCTCGGAGACGTCCGCGTACTTGTGCGCGCAGACCTCGAACTGCGCCGCGTCCCAGCTCGTGTTTTCGTGCGTCGGGCGCGTGACGTGGCCGTACTGTATCTCATACGTCGCCCGGTTCGCGAGGACCGCGACGGGGAAATGCGCCTTCACGAGCGTGTGACGCTCGTGCCAGTCGACGGCCGTTTTGAATTCTATCTCACCGCCGTGCGGCGTGACCGTTATCTGCTGCTCGACGGTCGAGGACATGTACCGCCGCACGACGCGCACGCCGACCGCCGCGCCGAGGTCGACGACCTCCGCGGACACGACGTCATCTATCGGGTACGACTTTTCCGTATAATAATTCGTGAGCTCCCACGCGTCATACGCGCGCGGAAAATCCTCATACGCGACGAGCCTGTTGCCGACCCCGGACAGCACCTCCCGCCCGGCATCTTTGTCATAAACGCGCGCAAGCTCGAATTTTTCGTTGAATTCGACCCTTATGTGCGCATTTTCGATAACGCGCGCCTCAATGTCAACATACGCGCCCGCGTGCCCGCGCTCGAACGGGACGCTCGCCCAGCCGAGCGCCGGAATGTCGCGGACATAGACGAGCTCGCCGCCGACCTCGACCTTGCCGGACGCCGGGAACCCGTTCGGATTGAACACGAGCGCGTGCCCCTCGGCACATGAAACGTGCGCCGCGATATCGCGCCTCGCCGCGTTTATGCAGTCCCCGAGGCTTCGCCCGACCTCGGCGTATATCTTATCCGTGTCGTCATACACGGGGCCGATGGAGGAGCCGGGGAGCACGTCGTGGAACTGGCAGAGCATTATCTTCTCCCACGCGGCGCGCACCGCCCGCCCCGGATATTCCCCGCCGAAGAGGAGCTTGTCCGCGACGCCGAGCGCCTCGGCGTCCATGGCGAGATATTCGCTCTTCCTGTTGTTTTTCTTGTTCTTCGCGTTCGAGGTGTACGTGCCGCGGTGGAACTCGAGGTACAGCTCCCCGACCCAGCGCGGCAGCTTTCCCGTCGCCTCCGCCTCGTGGCGGACGCGGTCGAGGAAGTCCCCGGCGAACTCAAACGTGACGGTCGGAAGCGTCCCGAGCCCGCGCTCCATTCGGCGCCCGCACTCGAGCATTTCCTCCGTCGGCCCGCCGCCGCCGTCCCCGTGGCCGAACGTGTCGAGCGCCTCGCGCGTCAGCTCCTTCTGCTGCATCCGGCGCCACGTTCCGTTCACCATCGACGGGGTTATCGTGCCGTTGTACGTCGTGTACCGCCGCGGCTCGCGGTCCTCCGTCGTCTTCTGCGGCGTTAAAAAATACGTGAACACCTCGGAGCCGTCTATCCCCTGCCACGAAAACATGTCATACGGCATCTTGTTCGTCTCGTTCCAGCTTATCTTTGACGTCACAAAAGCGTCAACGCCGCTCTTTTTCAGTATCTGCGGGATCGCCGCCGAGTAGCCGAACACGTCCGGCAGCCACAGTATGTGCGACTCGACGCCGAACTGACGGCGGAAATATTCCTTGCCGTACAGTATCTGGCGGACGAGCGCCTCCCCGCCCGTCAGATTGCAGTCCGCCTCGACCCACATCGCGCCCTCGGGCTCCCATCTGCCCTCGGCAACGCGTTTTTTCACTTCTTCAAACGTCTCCGGCGCGTCCTCGCGGAGGTATTCGTAGAGCTGCGGCTGGCTCGACATGAATTTGTATTCCGGGTACCGCTCCATCAGCCGCAGAACGGTCGAAAAGCTCCTTCTTACCTTTTCGCGCGTCTGCGCGAACGTCCAGAGCCACGCCGTGTCGATGTGCGTGTGCCCGATGCAGGCGATGTTCGGCCGCATGCCCTCCCCGCGCGCGGGGAGCTTTTCGTACAGCTCGGTTTTCAGATATTCCCCCGCCGCCGCGACGGACGCGTAAAATGCCGCCGACCCGGGCTCGCGCCAATCGAGCAGGTTCAGCGCCGCGTTCAGCGTGTCGCGCAGGCGCACGTAGGGAAGAGAATCGCGCTCCATGACGTCGAGCGCCTCGAACGGGACCCTTATGTCGTGGTATAACGACCACGCCGCGTCGTCCCGCAGCACAAGCGACGGGGCGAACACGTAATCCTCGGTGTCGTACCCGGTGTAGACATAGAGCGACACCTCATGCTCTCCCGCCTCCCGCGGCAAAACGACGGAGCGGTGATTCTTGTCCGTCCCCTGAAGGAGCGCCCCGTCAAGATAGACCGTGTACTGCGGATTTTTCCCATCATCGTAATAATTTTCGAAGAGGCGCGTCGTCCCCTCCGGCGCCGCCCCGAGCGATATGCGCGCGCGGAACGCGCCGTGAAACTCCTCGCGCCGCCCGAACCTGTCGTCCCTGCCCCACGGCCGCCACGCCATACCGTCACCGGGCGCGCCGACCTCGCCGTATCCGCACGGCGCGAACTCAAATCCCGCCACAGGCACGCGCTCACGCACCGTTAACGGCAAGAGGCGCCGCAGCATTTCCCCTATTCGTTCATATGTAAAATTCACTCTTTATGTCCCCCGGAATATCGCTTACCAGCTTAATTATACACCACCCGCCCGCCGGAGGCAAGCGGGCAAACATCATTTTACCGAATATTTCGTTGACACGGGGCATTATAAGTGATAAAATACAAAAAAAGGAACCGAGCCGAAAGGAATAAAGAACATATGACTGAAAACAGAGCCGAAATACCGGCTGAATACAAGTGGGACCTGACGGCGATCTACGCCGACACGGACGCCTTTGAGGCGGACTTCGCGCGCGCGAAGACGCTGATCGAAAAATTCCCCGCGCACGCGGAAACGATGACACAGTCGGCGGAGGGGCTGCTCTCCATGCTGAAGGACTCGGTCGAGCTCGAGCGGATCATCTCAAAGCTCTTCAGCTATTCGAGCTTCAGCTCCGACCTCGACACGTCCGACAACACGTACCTCGCGCTCAACGGGCGCATGATGGACCTTGCGAACGCCGCGGGCGCCGCCTCATACTTCGTCTCCCCCGCCCTTATCCGCATCGACGACGAAACGCTCGCGCGCTGGTACGAGGAATGCCCCGAGCTGCGCGAATACGAGCGCACGATAGACGGCAGCCGCCGCTACAAAAAATACACGCTCTCGGACGAAAATGAAAAGCTGCTCGCCGGGCTGCGCCGCGGCATGGGCGGCTACTCCGGCATCCGCTCCGTCTTCGCGAACGCCGACCTCGACTTCGGCTATATAAAGGGCGAGGACGGGAAAAAGACGCACCTGACTGACGCGAATTACGTCACGTTCCTGATGAGCGCCGACCGCCGCGTCCGCCGCGCCGCGTTCAAGAAGATGTACGAGACGTACAAACAGTTCGGCAACACGTTTGCCTCTATCATGAACGCATACGTCAAGGAGCGCACGACGCTTTCGCGCCAGCGCGGCTACGACTCGAGCCTTCAGTGCTCGGTCTTTGACGACGAGGTCACCCCGGTCATATACGAAACGCTGATCGACACGGTCAACAAGAACCTCCCCGTCCTCTATGACTATTACAAGCTGAAAAAGGAGGTGCTCGGGCTGCCGAAATATCACCTCTACGACATTTACACGCCGCTCATCGGCTCATGCACGAAGACGTATTCGTATGAGGAGGCGGTCGAGGAGGTCCTCTCCGCCATATCCGTGTTCGGAAAGGAATATCACGACGTGCTCGAGGACGGCATCAAGAATAAGCACTGGATCGACGTCTATCCGAGCCGCGGCAAGCGCAGCGGCGCATACAGCGGCGGCTGCTACGACACCGACCCCTACATGCTGCTCAACTACACCGACACGCTCGACGACGTCTCAACGCTCGCGCACGAGGCGGGGCACTCGATGCACTCGTATTTTTCGAGAAAGTCGAATCCGCCGCAGAACTCCGAATACACGATCTTCGTCGCCGAGGTCGCCTCTACCGTCAACGAGCTGATCTTCTCGCACAAAAAGCTGCGCGAGTCCGAGAGCCGCGAGGAAAAGCTCGCGATACTCAATCAGATCATGGAGACGTACAAGGGCACCCTCTTCCGCCAGACGATGTTCGCCGAATTCGAGCGCGACATGCACGCGATGTCCGAGGCGGGACAGACGCTGACGAAGGACCTGCTCTGCTCGAAGTATTATGAGACCGTCAAGCGCTATTTCGGGCCTGACGTCGTCTGCGACGACGATATCGCATATGAGTGGATGCGCATCCCGCACTTCTATATGTTCTTCTACGTCTACAAATACGCAACGTGCATCTCCGCCGCCTCGTCCATCGTCAAGCGCATCGAGACGGAGGGAGACGCGTATATCCCGCAGTACCTCGCATTTTTGCGCTGCGGAGGCTCAAAGTCTCCGCTCGACAGCCTGAAGGTCGCCGGGATCGACCTCTCCGACCCCGCCGTCATCGAGGACGCCATCTCCGACTTCGCCGACACGATAGCCCAGTTCAGAGAGATTTATAATAAATAAGTTTTTCCGCGGGAGAGGGGACCTTTGAAAAGGTCCCCTCTCCCGCACCCTCTCCTTCCAAACTTTTTATTGATAAATAAGTTATAAAAAAGTTCTGAAAAGGGAGGGTGTGCGAGGGAGGGAAAAACTCTTTCAAGAGTTTTTCCCTCCCTCGCGAAATATTCTCACAATATGATACAGATCAGCCCGCCGCTGCCTTCGTTGATGATGCGGCCGAGCGTGTCGGACAGCTTGGCGCGCGCGTCCTCGGGCATGTGTTCGAGCTTTGAGTGGAGCCCGTCGTTGACGAGCTCATAGAGCGTCTTGCCGAACATATTCGACTGCCAGATGGAGCGGCTGTCGTCCTCGAATTCGCGCATCAGATAGCGGACCATCTCCTCGGACTGCGCCTCCGTGCCGACGATCGGGTTTATCTCCGTCTCTATCGTCGCCCTTATCATGTGCACGGACGGCGCCGTTGCGCGCAGGCGCACGCCGTAGCCGCCCTGCTGGCGTATTATCTCCGGCTCCTCGAGCGTTAAGTCCTCGACCTCCGGCATGACGATGCCGTAGCCGCGCTCGTTCACGTCGCGCAGCGCCTCCGACACCTTGTCGTATTCGCGTTTCACCTCCGAGAGCTCGGTGAGCAGCGATATCAGCTCCTCCTCGTCCCGTATGTCGAACCCGGTGAGCTCGCCTATCGTCCGGTAATAGACCTCGTCCGGCACCGCAAGGGAGAGCTCGGCGTGCCCCGACCCGAGGTCGGAGTCGAGATACCGCACCTCGGACACGTATTCGCGCCCGGAGAGCTCCGAGAACGCGCCCCCGTCTATGACATCGCCCATCTTCACCGTCTGCGCCGCACATTCGCGCAGACCGGAGATCAGCCCGGCGCGCAGCGGGTGATCCTCGCCGAGCGCGCGCAGCCAGCCGGGCGCGCGGACGCTGATCTCGCGCACCGGGAATTCGTACAGCACGAGCTCAAGTATGTGCGTGATGTCGTCCGCGTTCATCGACAGGCACGAGACGAGCGCGACAGGGGCCTTATATTTTTCCTCCAGCTCCGTGGCGAGCGCGCGCGCCGCCTCCCCCTCCGGCTCCGCCGAATTGAGGATAACGGCGAAAGGCTTTCCGATCCGCCGCATTTCCTCCGCGACGCGCGCCTCCGCCTCTATATAGTCCTCGCGCGGTATGTCGCCGAAGCTGCCGTCCGTCGTCACGAGCATGCCTATCGTCGAGTGCTCGTTTATGACGCGGCGCGTCCCCGTCTCTGCCGCCTCCGCAAACGGCATCGGCTCCGCCTGCCACGGCGTTGACACCATGCGGACGGTGCCGTCCTCCGTGTCCCCGAGCGCGCCCGGGACAAGGTAGCCGACGCAGTCCACCATTCGGACGCGCAGGTGCGAGACGCCGCGCAGCGACACCTCGACCGCCTCGTCCGGAATGAACTTCGGCTCCGTCGTCATGACCGTGCGCCCCGCCGCGGACTGCGGCATTTCGTCCCGCGCCCGCGTGCGGTCGTATTCGCCCTCGATATTCGGCATGACGAGCGCGTTCATGAACCGCTTTATGAACGTGCTCTTCCCCGTCCGCACAGGGCCGACGACGCCTATGTATATGTCGCCGCCCGTGCGCTCGGCAATATCGCGGTATATGTTTGTCTCCGTCATAGAAAAATCCTCCCGTATAACAGCTTACGCTATTTATACGGGAGGTCTTGCTTTTTTATGACTCAGAGCACGACGAGATCGTATATGCGGCTGCCGATGCCGAGCTCCGCCGCCGCCTCGACGGTGTGTATGCCGTTTCTCGACTCGATCCGCTTGAGAAGATGCTCCTGGCCGGGGTCGTCCGTCGCCTGATATACGAGGTCGAGGCACGCCTGATCTATCGCGACCGGGTCGGTCGAAGCGAGGATCCCGATATCCGCCATGCACGGGTCCTCCGCGACGGCGCAGCAGTCGCAGTCAACAGACATATTCTTCATCACGTTTATATATACCGCGCGCCCGCTGAAACGCCTGACGACGGAGAGCGCCGCGTCTGCCATGGATTCGAGGAACCTGTCGTGATTCGCGCCCCAGAAATTGCCCTCCGGCCTGCCCGCGCCGTGAATGTTCTTCTTTCCGTAGGCGGAGGCGATGCCTATCGAGAGCTGCTTGAGCGCGCCGCCGAAGCCGCCCATCGGGTGACCCTTGAAGTGCGAGAGCACGAGCAGCGAATCATAATTTGCGAGGTCCTTGCCGACGTAATTCTGCTTTATAACCTTGCCGTCCGGGATCGGCAGGACAAGGTCGGGGCCCTCCGCGTCGAGCAAATCGACCGGGAACCTGTCGGACCAGCCGTGCTTTTTGAGCGTTTTCAGATGCTTTTCCGACGTGTCGCGCTCGCCGCCGTATGCGGTGTTGCATTCAACGACGGCGCCGCCGTCCGCCTCTGACAGAACGGCGTCCACAACGGGGCCCCAAAACTCCGGGCGCAGGAAATTCTGATTCCCGACCTCGCCCGAATGGACCTTGACGGCGACCTTGCCGCCGAGCGGCAGCCCCACCGCGCGATAAAGCGCGAGCACGCTCTCCGGCGTGATCTCACGCGTGAAATATACGGTCGATTTCTCCATTTTTGTCTCCTCTCGTGCCTCTGTCGGTTTCTTCGGCCGGAACAGCCTCAGGCTGAAGCTGAATTTACGTCCCATATGATCGATCCTCACTTAACAGAAACTGTATATAATTATATAACCGTTCCCCGCCGCCGTCAAGCACGTTTGCCTATATAAACCAAATTTTTCTAATCGGGCAAAGAAAACGGGGGAGCTTTCGCAAAAGCTCCCCCGAAAATATGCGTTTACGGCTCACTTCTCCCCCAGCGCCGCGGCGATGAAGCCGAAGAACAGCGGGTGCGGGCGGTTCGGGCGGCTCTTGAACTCGGGGTGGAACTGCACCCCGACGAAGAACGGACGCTCCGTGATCTCGACCGTCTCAACGAGCCTGCCGTCCGGCGAGACGCCGGAAACCGTCAACCCCGCGGCCTCGACCGCCTCGCGGTATTCGTTGTTGAACTCGTATCTGTGGCGGTGGCGCTCGCTGATCTCGTCCTTTCCGTAGCAGCGCGCCATCGTCGTCCCCGGCATGATGCGGCACGGGTATGCGCCGAGGCGGAGCGTGCCGCCCTTGTCTATCTCGTCGCTCTGGCCGGGCATAAAGTCAATGATCTTGTGGCGGCACAGCTCGTCAAATTCGCCGGAGTGCGCGTCCTCGATGCCGAGCACGTCCCGCGCGAACTCGATGCAGGCGATCTGCATTCCGAGGCAGATGCCGAAATACGGCGTTCCCGATTCGCGCGCGAACCGCGCGGCGAGGATCATTCCTTCAATTCCGCGCTGGCCGAAGCCGCCGGGAACGATTATCCCGTCGAGCGGGGAGAGGCGCTCCTTATAGTTTTCCTCGTCGAGCGTCTCCGAATCTATCCATTCGATCAGCACCTCGGCGCCGTGGCCGTAGCCCGCGTGGTGCAGCGCCTCGGCGACGGAGAGGTACGCGTCGTGCAGCTGTATGTACTTGCCGACGAGCCCGATCGTCACGGTGCGGCGCGGCGCCTTGATGCGCTCGACCATCGCCTCCCATTCGGTGAGGTCGGGGGCTGGCGCGTCTATGCCGAGCTCGCGGCAGACAACGTCCGAGAGGTGGGAGCGCTCGAGCATGAGCGGCGCCTCGTACAGGTACGGCAGCGTGATATTCTCGATCACGCAGTCGGGCTTGACGTTGCAGAACAGCGAAATTTTCTTGAAGATCGAATCCTCGAGCGGCTCGTCGCAGCGCAGGACGATGATGTTCGGATTGATGCCCATGCCTTGCAGCTCCTTGACGGAGTGCTGGGTGGGCTTTGACTTGTGCTCGTCCGACCCGCGGAGGAACGGCACGAGCGTCACATGAATGAAGAGGCTGTTTTCCCTGCCGACCTCGAGCGAGATCTGGCGGACCGCCTCGATGAAGGGCTGGCTCTCGATGTCGCCTATCGTGCCGCCGATCTCGGTGATGACGACGTCCGCGCCCGTCTGCTTGCCGACGCGGTAGACGAATTCCTTTATCTCGTTCGTCACGTGCGGAATGACCTGCACCGTGGAGCCGAGGTATTCGCCGCGCCGCTCTTTATTTAAGACGTTCCAATACACCTTCCCCGTCGTCAGGTTCGAGAACTTGTTCAGGTCCTCGTCGATAAAGCGCTCGTAGTGCCCGAGGTCGAGGTCGGTCTCGGCGCCGTCCTCGGTCACGTAGACCTCGCCGTGCTGGTACGGGCTCATCGTCCCGGGGTCGACATTGATGTAGGGATCGAGCTTTTGCGCCGCGACCTTCAGTCCGCGCGACTTCAAAAGCCTGCCGAGGGACGCCGCCGTGATGCCCTTGCCGAGCCCGGAAACGACGCCGCCGGTCACAAAGATGTATTTCGTCATGTTCATGTTCCTCTTTTCCGCTTTTGCGCCGGAGTGCAAGTTTTCACGCACCCGCATTCACGGCACTATCAACGGAATTATATTATACACGATTTTTAGTCGGATTTCAACCCCTTTTTCGCGCCGCCGAAAATATTTTTGCAGCCGGCGCGGCGTGGAAACTGCACGCGGGCGCATCGTTGCAAGAGGCTTCAAAAAATGATAAAATATTTTCGGGAAAAAGCGTTAGTTTTGCGCGCGGAATACGTCTGTATTTTATGAAGAGCGCAGGCACCGGGAGGTGACAGCAAATGGAAGACGAAAAGATCGTCGGCCTTTATCTCTGCCGCGACGAGGCGGCGATAGCCGAGACGGCGTCAAAATACGGGCGGCTCTGCCGACAGGTCGCGTTCGGCGTGCTCGGCTCGGAGGAGGACGCGGAGGAATGTGTCAACGACGCTTACGCGCGCGTCTGGAGCTCTATTCCGCCGGACCACCCCGAGCGTCTTGACGCATACGTCGCAAAAGTGACGCGCCGCATCGCGATCGACAGATACAGAAAATACACGGCCGAAAAGCGCGCGCCGACCGTTCCGCTGCTCGACGAGTTAGCCACAGCACTTCCGGCATGTGAGGCGGACGCCGCAGACAAGCTCGCGCTGCGGGACGCGCTGAATCTGTTTCTCTATTCGCTCACGCCGACGAACCGCATCATCTTCATGCGCCGGTACTGGTACTGCGCCTCCGTCCGTGAGATAGCGAAGCTTTTGCACATGTCGGAGATGAGCGTGCAGATGCGGCTTATGAGAATGAAGAAAAAACTGCGGGCGTCCCTTTCGGACGCCGGTGTGGAGGTCTAAGATGAACGCACTTGATTTGATGGAGGCCCTTGGCGAGGTCAGCGACCGCCTCGTCTCCGAATCGCGCGAGGACAGCGAAGCTGTCCGCGAGCGAATAGCGGTAAAGCGCGCGACGGTCGCCGCCGCACTATGCCTCTGCATTTTCCTCGCTTTGCCGCTCATGATCCGCGTTTGGCGCGGCGGCTCGCGGCCGACCCCCGCCGCGACCGGCGAGGGTACGCTCACCGAGGCGGCGGCGACGGACACGGACGGCAGCGACACCGCCGACGACAAAACCGACACGACCGACACAACCGACACAACCGACACAACCGAGATGACCGAAACGACCGTCCCGTACCACATCGACGGGATCCCGGACGACGAACTCTACATCATGCTCGAGTGCGGGCTTGAGGTATACGCCGTTGACGACGTGAGGTTCAAAAGCGGCCATTCGACGGCGGCCGAGCATTTATTCACCCGGTATTACGGCATATACGGCGGCGGCGCCGTCCTCTTCGAGGAAAACAAAAAGGCGCTGCCCGAGCCGCTGACCGTCGCGGGCTGCAAATTCATGCACACCGTCGGCTTCAATATCTATTACGTCAAGGACGGCAGCCTCATGTCGCTCGGGAGTGCATACGAGGGCGCGCACATCTCCGCCGACGACGTCTCCGCGATCGCGAAAAAGCACGGTGCATTCGAGCCCGAGTCATACACGCTGACGATCTATCACGTCTTATATAAGCTGTACGGCGACCACGCCGCCGTTATCGGCGCCGAGAACGGCGACGTCACGTTCGCCCCGATAGTTGACGAGGCGGGCGGGCTGCCCGTCACGGAATTCGAGAAAGGCGCGTTTGCCGGAATGCGCCCGCTGCGCATCTGCGCGGACGCCGAAAGCGCCGTTTACGATATTGCGAAGCAGTACGCGATCGACAATGACCTCATCTTCGTCGGCATGGGCGGCGACGGATATCCGGAGCGCTATTATCCCGACTGGGTCGAAAAGCTCGACTGGCGCCTGCGCGACACCTCGGAGGACGAATTCGTCCTCGAGGACGATCACGGGAGGATATCGGAGCTCGTCTCCGCCTACCTTGCCGGTGACGAATACGTCTACGGCGAGCTCGAGCGCCGCGTCTTCTATCGGCTCGCGTGTACCGTTGACATGGCGTGGCGACTCTCCGGTGACTTCGAGGAATGCATGAAATACGTGTACGACGCGGACGGGATCGCGGACTTGGAGATGACGGACTACGACAGGCACCTCGCCTATACCGCGATCGACGGCGGGCCCTCCGAATACGAGTTCGCATACGGCGGGATCGATTCATACGCAGCGTTTGAAGAGTATATCCGCTCGTTCTATGACCGCGCCGGGGCGGAGGCGCTGATCTCGAGCCTCTATCACGATCGCGGCGGCGCGCTTTTCGTCAGCTATTCGGGGTTCGGATACGCATACGATCACCGCGAACCGACGCTCAAGCTCCTGATCGCAAATGACCGCCTCGTTCTCTCAATCGAGAGCAAGGTCTACGAATATGACGAGGCGCTCGGGCAGTCCGTCTTCACCGGGAGATACTACTGCGACACCGCCGTCCTCGACAATATCGGCGGCAAGTGGCAGCTCACCGGCCCGGAACAGTACCTTGACCCGCTCATCACACGGACATATAGAGACCTCTACGGCGGCACGCCGTAAAAACACCCCGGCACCGCAAAATCACGGTGCCGGGGCCTTCTCTTTCCTATGTTCCAAAAAGTTTTGACGAGGGGGGCGCGGGGGAGGGACTTTTTCAAAAGTCCCTCCCCCGCAAAAAATATTAGTTATACCTTCTTCGGCTTTTTGTGCCCGCCCCGCAGGAGCAGGGCCGACGCCGCGCAGCCGAGGACGAGCCAGACCGCGCACGGGACGAACCCGGAAAAGCTGCCGGACTCCCCGAGCGACCAGAATCCGTCCGTCGCCGCCGATATCGCCGCGGCTGGCGTGATGAAGCCGAAAATGCCGAAACCGAGCGCATAGAGGAGCGCCGGGACGCCGAGGACGGCGAAATTCAAGAGATACGACATACCGATATTCGGCGCCGCGCTGCCGACGAGCATCACCGCCGCCGCGCACAGATACAGCATCACGAACCGGAGCACGTAAACGGCGGTTATATACTGCACCGCCGTGACGTTCACGGGGAGGCTGACGAGCACGCCCGAATTTTTGAGGGGGGAGTAGAGCGTTGAGAGCATCGAATGCTCCGAGAGAAATTCCGT
>CANROT010000050.1 GCA_947632285.1 uncultured Clostridia bacterium | reverse complement strand
TCCCCCCTTGTGCCGGAGGGTGGATCCATAAGGCGGGGGTTCCGGAGTAACCCCCGCCTTGTGACAAAAAACTTTTGCGATAAAGAAACAAATTTTTCCAAAGAGAGAAAAGGAACCCGGCAGCCGCCGCCGCGCAAGGGGACAGTCCCGAGGGAAAATTTCTTCATAAAACTTACGGCAGTCTGTTGCAATATAGGTAGGAAAGTGATACAATATAGTAAAGGAAGATAATAAAATTGTGTCGATAATGAAATAATGGAGGCGAAAATATGAAACACACAAGACGCATATGCTTACTGCTTGCCGTTTTGTTCATGCTTACGGCAATATTTACCGCCTGTGAACCCGGCACAGACACCGAAACCGACGAGGCGACGGACGGCGGCAAGGAAAAGGACAAAGACAAAGACAAGTCGAACCCATACGCCGATGACGACACCGTGTATCATACAAAATATTTCGCCGGTGACTGCGTGTATTATGCCAATTACGAGCCGATCAGTGGACAGGGAAGTCTTGTTTTTACGCTGCTTGATTTTCCGGGCGATGTTTATCATGCGTGCCAGAACCCGACATGCTACCACAACCGGGAGCAGGATTGCCCGCTATTTTCAATCGATCCTTTCTGCGTCGTACAGCGCGAAGGGGAGCTCCCCCTCGTATATATGCTTTTTCACTTCAGCAGCGAGGTTCGCGTATACGATTCAAAAAACGCTGCGACAAAGAGGCTCGGCATGACGGATTTCGTCAGCGTGAGAGACTCATGGTTTTATCGCGGGAAGCTCTATATGTGGTCTTCTTCGATCGGCGTTCCCGGCCGTCCGAGCACGGGCGTCAGGTCGCTCGACGCCGTCACGGGGGAGTTCCAATACCTTGACATAGACGTCAAGGCAAGCATGCTCGGCATATGGCGCGACCGCGTCTGGTACATTACGGACAGAAATGTGATATGCTCATGCGATCTTGACTTCTCCGATCAGAGGGAAGAATACGACATCGGGATAGAGGAGACGATGTATGATACGAACGAGTATACCCTCATTGGATATATCGACAACGGCATGATATATTTTGAGCGGAACTGCCGCGAGCCGGAAAAATTCGACGGTGACGCATTCATAAACAATGTGGGCGACGGATATACCCTCCGATTTGCCACTATCTCCGACATATATATGCTCGACGCGGACAATATCGATGCGGGCGAGCGCCTCGTGGCGGAGGGCGTGTACAGTTTCAAGACGCACAACGGCGACCTCTACTATACAAAATTTGACTACGATAACTACGAGGAATCGGAAACGTATACGTATACAAAGAACAAGGGCACGGGCTTTGAATCGCAGGCGCAGGGCAAGACGTACAAGTTTGACGGCGGCACACTGTACCGATACGAACACGAAAGCGGCAAGAGCGTGACCGTCGTTGAGGACTGCGGCACGAATTTCAGCACGTTCACGCTGGGAGGCTGGATATATGACATAACGGACGATTACGTCCTTTTCGGCGGCAGACAATATCGCGACCTCAACGATGAATTAAAAGACCGCGACTGCTGCAACAGCATATGCCTCTTAGACCTCAAAACCGGTGATTGGCGCGTCATCGTCCCAAGAACGAACATTCCGTTTAACGAAGTATATTAAAAGTGCGAGGCGATAATATGAAACACGCAAGACGCATATGCTTACTGCTTGCCGTTTTGTTCATGCTTACGGCAATATTCACCGCATGTGAACCGGGCACGGGCACCGAGACCGGCGAGGCGACGGACGACGGAGGTGACAGAGAAGATCCGAATGCGGACTACACGGTTTATCATTCGATATGCTTCGCCGGAGACTGCGTTTATTATGTAAACGACTGCGGCAGTCAGAAAGATCTCGTTTTCACGCTGCTCGATTATCCCGGGGAGACGTATCACGCCTGCCAGGTGCCGACGTGTTTTCACAATAGAGCGGCGGACTGCGAGTTTATCGACGTCGAACCTCTCTGCGTCGTACAGCGCGAGGGGGAGCTACCCATCATATATGTGCAAAAAGGCGTCATGGTGTACGTGTATAATTTGAAAACCGGCGGGTTGAAGAAGGTCGGCAGAATCGATTTCTCCGGCGTCAGTGACGCATGGTTTTATCGGGATAGGCTGTATATGTGGACTAACGGCGGTGTTGCCGTTCCCGGCCGCCCGACCACGGCCGTCGGCTCGTTCGACACGGTCACGGGGGAGTTTGAATACCTTAAAACAGACCTCAGGACAAGAATGCTCGGCATATACAGCGACCGCATTTGGTACATAAACGACCGGAACATGATCTGCTCATGCGCCCTCGACTTCTCCGATGTGAGGGAAGAATACGACGTCGGGATCGAGGAGAAGACGAGCGATTCGGAGTACCGGAACACCCTCCGGGGATATATCGACAACGGCATGATATATTTCGAGCGTAACCGCCGCGAGCCGAAAAAGTTTCCGGGGGACGCGTTCATAAATGAGTGCAACGGCGGCCACGACCTGGAATCTACCGTGGTGTCCGATATATGCGTGCTCGACGCGGACAATATCGATGCGGGCGAGCGCACGGTCGCGGAGGGCGTCATCTATTTCAAGCCGAAGGGCGGCGATCTCTACTATACGAAGATGGATTACGACCACTACATGGAATCCGAGACGTATGTTTATTCCGGGGACATACTTTACAATAATATGCCGGACAATGAAACGAAAACATTCCGGTTTGACGGCGGAACGCTGTACCGCTACGACCATGAGAGCGGCAAGAGTGAGACTGTCGTTGAAGACTGCGGGACGAATTTCAGCGTGCTGGAAGACCACAGATTCGGCGCTATGAGCAACTTTTTGTACGACGGGATCATCGAGGTCACGGACGATTACGTCCTTTTCAGGGGCAGGCAGTACCGCGACCTCACCGATGAGCTGAAGGACCGCGACTGCTGCAATTATATATGCTGTCTTGACCTCAAGACCGGCGAATGGAGCGCCGTCGTCCCGATTGCGAAAGTAGATTTTAAAGAAATATTATAAAAGTGCGAGGCGATATTATGAGCAGGATAAGTTGTTTTTTCCGCCTTGTCGGATATGAAATAAGGAAGCTCTGCGGGATAAAATATCTCGCGGTGATGCTCGCGGTCGTCTCGGCGGCCGCCGCCGGTCTGTTTTATTACAAGACGGACGCCGCCTCGATCGACAGGCGGTACGATGCATGCATGAAGGAGCTCGCCGAAAAATGCGCGCGGGACCCGTCCATCATCGAGACGGTGGAGGAGACGGAAGAGAGGCGCTGGGAGGCGATCGAGGCGCTTTACGAGCAGATGAAGGCGGAGGGGAAGGACCCCGACCTCGAGGAAAATTACCGGGAATTCAATTTGCGCTCGATCGCGCTTCAGTCCGAGTTCGACGGTACGACGCTCGGCGTTGTCTGCTCGGACGGATCGGAGGTCTCGGACACTACCGTCGTCAGGGATCTCAAGTCGCTTTACCTCGGCAACGCGAACTATTTTGACTGGCAGCTCTCGAAGATAATCAAGTCGGCGGAGAAAAATCTCCGCCTCGCTGAGATCAGGCACACGACGGACACGCCCGCATACGAGTACGAGCGCCACTTTTACGACCGCTTCTCCGCCGTGAGCGAGCGGGTACACGTGAGCGAGACGAGGCCTTACGGCTGGGGGCAGTTCTTCGATTTTGACGAGCTCGGCATCTTCGCGTTTCTGTATGTGACGCTCGCGGCGGGCGCCGTGTTCATACATGAGCGGCGCTGCGGGACGCTGACGATCATACGCACCTCGGAGAACGGGCGCATCGTCACGACGGCGGCAAAGCTGACGGCGCTGTTCTGCGCCGTGGCGTTCGCCGTCACCGTACTGACGGCGGCGGTGTTTTTGACGTGCGCGTTGACGTTCGGGTTCTCGTCCGCGTCGGAGCCGGTGCAGTCGGCGCTCGGGGCGAACTGTCCGTATCTGTTCTCGATGGGCGGGTATGCGGCCGTGCTGCTGCTCGTCCGCGTGTTCGCCGTGTTCGTGTTCGCGTGCCTCGTCGCGCTCGCCTCGTCGCTCACGTTCTCGCCCATCGTCTCGTATGCGGCGGGCGCGCTGATCATCGTCGCGAGCCTCGTCATCAATTATTTCGAGTCGTTCAGCAAGTGGCTGTCGCTCAACCTGTTCGGCATCACGACCGGGCAGAATTTCGCCGATTACAGCGAGCTCTTCATCGCCGGGCACTATTATCCGACGCTCAATGTCTCGCTCTTGCTGTTCGTCCCCGCCGTCATAATTTCGGCGGCGGTCGCCGTCGCGGTCGGCGGCAGGCGCACCGTCATACCGCGCCCGCGCGTGCCGTTTTTGCGCAAGCTGCGCGAGGCTCGCGAGGCTCGGGAGGCGTCGTCCCCGGCGCGCCGCCGCGTGCGCGCGGCGAGGAAATATTCGCCGTCGCTCTTCGCGTTCGAGATGAAGAAATTTTTGACGCCGGGCGTCACCGTCGCCGTCGTACTGCTGTTCGCGGCGTCGGTGTGGTCGTCGTTCGCCGCATACGGCGAGCCGATGTATGACGCGGAACGCGTCCGCGACGAATACGTGAGCGAGCATCTGCTCGGCGAGATAACGGACAGCTGGCTCGAGGATTTCAACGCGCACCGTGCGGAGGTCGAATATAACGCGGACTACGAGCGGCGGATCGAGCACATAAACGCGTTCACGGCGGGCGAGCTGACGCGGGACGAGCTCGACGCGCGCCTCGACGTCGTAGACGAGTACCAGCGGGAGAAGTCGATACTCGGCGTGCTCGCGACCGAGATAAACGAATTGCGGCGCACGGGCGAGCGCGCCGGCGTCGGCTGCTGGCTGATCCCCGAGACGATGATAACGCGTATCCTCGGGCGGGACACGAATATTTTCCTGCTCTTAGCGGTGCTCGTCCTGTTCTCGGGCGCGTATGACGCGGACTTTGCGAAGAGCAGCTCGGGCGACAGCTTTTCAACGATCAAGCGCGCGACCGCGCGCGGCAGGCGCGCCTCGTTCCGATCAAAGACGCTCGCGGTGCTCGTGCTGTCGCTCGCCGTCACAGCAGCTTTCCTGCTTGCCGATCTCGCGGTCGGAGTCGCGATGACGCGCGATTTTTCGCGCATACTTGGGGCGCCGCTCGTCTCTCTCGGCGATTATGCGGATTACGGCGGCACGATCACGGTCGGCGGTTATCTCGCGCTCTCGGTGTGCCTGCGCGCGGTGTCGTTTGTAATGCTCGCGGTCATGACGTGCATGGTGTCGTACTTCGTGCGGTCGATGCAGAAGACGCTGTTCGTCACGGTGCTCTATACGCTTTTGCCGTTCGCGCTCTCATACATGGGCGTTGACGCGATGCGCCGCCTCGATTTCACCTCGGCGCTCGCCGGCGGCCGCCTGCTCGTGAATTCGTCGATGTTCGGCTCGTTCGGCGGCGCATACGCCTTCGCCGCCATCTTCATGTGCGTCTGCGCGGCAATAACGCTTGCGTCCTCCCTCGCCGTCCGCCGCGCGACCGGGAAATAGCAGCAAATACCCGAAAAGCGCCTCCGCACGGAGGCGCTTTTTTCAAATCGCCCATGCAAATGTATGGTATCTGCATTTTATTGTTGACAAAACGGCGACGATATCGTATAATTGTAATACAGCAATAGAGAGAAACAGGCGAGGTATATATATGGCAACCGTATCAACAAGACTTGATGACGGGCTGAAGCATCAGGCGGAGGCAGTCGCCGAGATGATCGGTATTCCACTCAGCACGGCGATAAACGTATTTTTGAAAAGATTCGTCGCGGAAAACGGCTTTCCGTTTGACGTTGTGGCGCCCTCGGGCGGCACGGTGATCGACCCGAAAGCGCTTGACGACGCAGTCAAAAAAGCGGTCGCCGACAAAAACAACAGCGGCCGCCCGCAGCAGTTCAGCTACATCGACCCGAAGACAAACACGCTGATAACCGTAAAAACAGATGAATGACACAGCGCGCAGCCCGATAATGCTCGTGTTTGCGGGGCCGAACGGTTCCGGCAAGAGCACGGTCACGGCCGGATTCAATGTTATCGGGCACTATGTAAACGCGGACGAGATCCAGACGGCGCTCGGCTGCTCGCCGCTCGAGGCGGCGATGGCGGCGGAGGCAACGAGAGAATACCTTTTATCCGAACGCATGGACTTTACGTTCGAAACGCTTTTGTCGACCGAACGAAACTACATTTTGATGGAAAAAGCAAAGGAAAAAGGATATCTTGTAGTCTGCGTGTTTATCCTGACGACAGATCCGCAGATCAATGTTGAAAGGGTAATAAAGCGAAACAGGTGGAACGGAAATGACGTCCCGCCCGAAAAAGTCGTCGAGCGCTATTGCAGGTCGCTGAAGCTGTTCCCGAGGCTTTTCGGGCTTTGCGACGAGCTTTATGTATACGACAATTCGCGGGACAGAGCGGAGGGCGAGCCGCACAAGATCATCGGAAAGATGAACGGGGCGGTGGAGCTTTATCCGGCGGGCGATTGGAGCTTGCAAATGATAGATGAGCTGTGCCGTGGAAAATACGGAGAAAGATTTGAAAAGGGGCTGACGTAAACGGATCCGCCGTCCGCCGCGCGACCGGGAAATAGCGTTCTGCGCGATATCAAAATTCGCCTCATGCGGGCAGCGGAGCTGTTGGGAAAGGAGTGACGGCGATATAGACACGGAGACATCAAAGAATGACGTGATCGTGCGGCGGATATTTTGCGCGTTTACGGTCGTTTTGTTTCTGCTCACAGCGCTGTTCCCGGCTTGCAGGGCAGCGGCGGCTAAATTCGGGTACGAGGTCGAGCTGACGGGGGCGCCGGTTTTGTCCTTGCTGACGGCGGCAGCCTCGGTCGGCGCCGCCGCGTCCGCCGCGGCGGGGCGGATAATCAACAATACGGCGCGCAGAATGTTCGCCGCCGCGCGTTTCCTCGTCCCGCTCGCGCTGCTGAACGCGATCATGTACGCACGATTCTTCGACCGGCCGGTCGTGGCGGCGTCACTTTTGATACATATCGTCTGCGCCGCCGCGCTGCTGTTTATGTCGTTCAATATGAACGCGGTGACGTCCTTCACGATCGCCGCGTTGATCGCGGCGTTGATCGCCGCGGCGTCGGGGCCGTTCACCGCCTTTCTGACCGCGATCGGAAACTTCGGTGCGCAGACCGTCGTCCGCTCCGTCACCTCGCCGGACGGAGAATATATCGCCGAGGTCGTGAACAGCGATCACGGCGCGCTCGGCGGGAGTACGACCGTGACCGTGCGTGAAAACGTGTCGTTCGGCATTCCGTGTTTCGAATTCCGGAAAAAGCCGTCGCCCGTCTACATCGGCTCATGGAGCGAATCCGAAGGCATGGAGCTCCATTGGCGCGACGCCTCGTCGCTCGTCATAAATTCGGAAGTGTACATTATAAAATGAAAGACCCCGCCCGGCGGGGTCTTCTATTTTTCGGCGTGCGTCAGGCTGCGGCATATATGCTTCCGCCGCTTTTTTGCGGTGAAAAGGGTGAAAAACGTAAAAAAATTACGAATTCGGGAGAGTTCATCGAAAAATACTTGCATTATATGAAAAATATGATATAATATATAGAACAGATGTAACAGCGATGACGGAGGAGAAGAAATGCTTACAAAAATCACGCTTGATAACTTCAAGTCCTTTAAGATTGCCGAAACAATTGATCTGATGAGAACAAATTATACGATACTTCCTCAGAATGTTGCCGATAACGGCGTACTGAAGGGCTGCATCTTTGTCGGCGCAAATGCTTCAGGCAAATCCACAATTATTCTCGGCGTCAAGCTCCTGCTGGATCTCCTGTTTTCGGAACGAAATCTGAACTCCGGAATTTTTCTCTGTATGTTTGGTGACCGCCCCCGATATTCTCTGGCGTATGACTTTCTGATCGACAAAAAGAATATTCGTTATTACTTTGAAGTTGACGTCAATAAATCCATGATATCCGAAAAACTGCATATTGACGATAAACTTATGATGGAGCGCATGGGGCTTTCCGCGAAATCTTATATTGCGGAAAAAGACGGCGTAAACTACGGTGAGAGCGATGTCGGCAAAGATACGCTGTTTCTGCGCACGCTTTATTTCAACACCAAGTTTGCATCTAATACCGTTCTTAAGCACTGGATGGAGTATCTGAAGAAATCCATCTATATCAACATGTTTAATAACAGGATCATTTCCTACGGCAATGCAGACGTCTCTGTCGCCCGTTATCTGAATAAGAGCGGCTGTAAGTCGATCAACGACTTTTTTAACGAATACAACTTTGAACAGAATATTGAATATGAGCACGAGAGCGTAGGCAGAGATGTGAAGCTGGTTTTCGGAGACGATGAAAGCGAGAAATATATTTTCTTCAAACGCAAGGGAATCGAGGTCCCGATCCCGTTTATGGAAGAATCACTCGGAAATCAGAATCTTCTTCGCATACTGCCGTCATTCCTCAGCGTCATAGAGAACGACGGTATGCTTCTGATCGATGAATTTTCAAGCGGCTTCCACAATGAGCTTGAAAATCTTCTTGTTCGCTACTTTATGGAAAAATCCGGGCATGCACAAATGCTGTTTGTGTCACATTCAACGAATCTGCTCAGTAATTCGATCCTTCGCCCCGACCAGGAATACGCCGTGGAGTTCAGGGGAGAGAACGGAAGCCGTGTTACGAGATTTTCTTCGGAGCAGCCCCGCTCTGCACAAAATATCGAAAAGATGTATACGAGCGGTATCTTCGGCGGGCTTCCCGAATATAAAACGGCAGATCATGAAGCTCAATAAAGAAAAGCATATTGGCAGAGTTCTGTTTATTGTGGAGGGCAGCAAGACGGAATTCTCCATACTTCGCCGCATCTTCTGCAATTTGTTGGGGTACAGCTACGTTGAAAAAAAGAGAAACACAGCAAACTATTTTATAAATACGCAGGATCGCTTTTCAAGGGTGGCGGTGATCAACACTCGCGAGAGCAATATCCGGGACATCAGCGAAAATACGGAGTATTTGGACGATGTTTTCAATATGCTTCGGGAAAAATATAAGTTCCCCGTAGATCAGTCGGCAATTTATTATTTGTTTGACCGCGATCCGAAATCAAACACGTGCCCTGCCTTGATCGAGGAGTATATTCTCTCGCTGAAAGACCCGTATGACAATGATGACGGATACATGGCGGGACAGCTTCTTTTGAGCTATCCGAGCGTCGAAAGCTATACCGTTTCAAATTTCAGGGACGGGACAAATGCCTTGAGATTTCAGCTCGGAAGAGATGCCAAAGCATATATCGGTGAGAATACCGATATTCAAATCAACAGGATCTCCGATATAACGATGATGAAGGCGGCTTCTGAATTTTTAAAATATTTGGAGAGTGAACGGATCGCGTTTGATATCGATGACTTTTCCGAGGCAAGCCGAGCGATATTTACGAAACAGGAGGCGGAATATTTATCCGGCGCAGGATTCAGGGCGTTTTCAATGCTGACGCTTGCATTTTTGCAGATGGGGATCATTGAGCTTGAATAGAGCGTTCTGCCTGCCGGGCGACATTATCGGGAAAATCGAAAAAGAAATAACTTCCGAAAAGCGACAGCAGAGAAAAAGATGCCTGCACGGTATCGTCTTTCTCTGCTGTTTTTCTTTTCCGCCGTCGGAAAGGGATCAATATTCGCCCGGCGCGGACACGGCGTGCAAGGCTTTTGCGGCGCTTTCGCCTCACCGCGTCGTCATATCTCAAGCGGGCGGTACTCGTCGAGGCCGAGCCTGTGGTATTCCTCCCTGTATACGCTGAGATAATACTCGGGGTCGCGCTCCCAGACTTTATCGCCTATCCATGCGTGCGTGATGATGTAGCGCGCGCGGTCGATGGCGCGTCCGCATTCGTCGGGGCGGCCGAGCTTATAGTGACACGACGCGATGCTGAGATAATGGTTCCAGTGATTCGACTGCGTGCCCGTGATCGGGTACGCGTCGTAGGAGACGTCCGACGTTTTCATGAACCGCTCGATCACGTCGACCGCCTCGGTATAGGAACGCAGCGCGCCCTCGTAGTCTCCGATCTCGTAATAGCCTTCGCCTTCGAATGCACACGCTAAAAACAGCTCCTGCGTCTCCATCACCTTCCACTCCTTCGCCTCCGCGAGGCGGTCCTCGCCGCAAAGACAGTATGCTGTGACGCGCATTCTGTCCCTGAGCATGTAGGGGTACATATACGGCAGCGAGTTTATCAGCTCCTTCGCGTCGCCGTATCGGTCCTGCCGGAGGTAGATCTCGGCGAGCGTTTCCTTCGCACGGCAGAGGGAAAACACATCAGATGCCTCGGCGATGAGCTGTCCCGCCAGCTTCGCCGCTTTCGTGAGATATTCCGCCTTTTTGTCCTCCTTCGCGACCGTGATACAGAGATCGAGCAGATCGGCCTTCAGGCTGTCGGACGTCGGGTATTTTTCTATCGCGGAAAGGAGCAGCTGCTCGCATTTTTCGGGATCGCTCCAAAAATACCTGCCCGCCTCCCGGCGCAGCTCCTCAATTTTTTCTTCGCGCTTTTCGATGTCGAAGCCGAAGATCGTGTCGATGCTGACGCCGAAAAGATTTGCCATCAGCGGTATGAGATTTATGTCCGGGCACCCCGTGTCGAGCTCCCATTTTGAGACCGCCTGCGGCGATACCATAAGCTTTTCTCCGAGCTGCTCCTGCGTCATTCCCGCCGCGAGTCTCAGCTCGCGTATCTGATTTCCGAGTTTCATGATTTTTTCTCCCTTAATATGATTTCGTTATCGTGCAGCTGCAATTATATTTTATCACGCCGCGCGGGAATATCAAGCACCGCACGCTTGAGTTTTCGCAACCTTGAGTTGAGACATAAACGCACAGTTGCAAAAAGGGACGGCGAGCAGATGCTGCGCCGTCCCGTCTTCAATATGTTTTTATTATTTTACGCCTGTCGGCTGTCACGGATCTGTCCTCACTTTGCGGTTTTTTCAAAAACCTTGCCGTCTTTTACGGTGAGGATACGGTTAAAGGTACCCAAAAATTCCGGGGAATATTCATGAACAGCCGCGATCAAAATGCCGCATCGCATATCCGCGATCTTCTTTTCGACAAAGCGTCTTGTTTCAATATCCAAACCCGTTGCAGGCTCGTCCAGGATCAAAACACCCGCGCCTCTCAAAAGCGCACGTCCCAAGTTCAGCCGCCGTTCTTCACCGCCGGACATTCCCGTTTCCTCCGTGCCGATCCGCGTATCGAGCAGATCTTTTTGACTGCCGTACCACTGACCGAGTCCCACATCAGATAAAACCTTCGTGAGCTTTTCCCGGTCCGCATATCTGTCGTCAAACATCGTCAGGTTGTCTCTGATCGTCGCATCAAAAACAAATGAATCCTGCTCCAAAAGCGAAATATTCTTTCTAAAGTCCCGGTAAGCATACGACCGAACCGGGAGCCCGTTTAACAAATACGCGCCGTCCCCGCCCGCAGTCGCGGCGAGATACCTTATCAACGTGGACTTTCCCGAGCCGCTTTCGCCGAGTACCGCGATACGGTCGCCCTTCCGAAATGTCAGATCAACATCGCGCAGTACGGTTTTTTCCTTTGTTCGGACGGAAACGCTCCGCAGCGCTATCTCTTTCACCTCATCAAGCTCGTTTTCGCCCCAAAAGCTCTCCTCCGTCACTGTGTTTTCCAGGAACGCCGTGATCTTATCGCAGACTGCGGACGCCGCGACTACGGAGGCGTACCGTTCGCTTATGATCTGTATCGGACCCGCGACAAGCGTCATAAGCTGCGAGAATATAACGAGCTCCGGCAGAGTTATATATTGTTTCGAGACAAAGAAAATGCCCACGACCCATGTGCATAAAAACACCAGATTTCCGGCTCCGAACGCGCCCGCGTAAAGGAACGCTCTCATCTTGGCGAACCGATTTTTCTTTTGAAAAAGATGTTCGTTCTCGCTGTCGTATTTTCGGTTGATCCCGGGAAAGCTGTCGAATGCCCTCAAAAAGGAATATCCGTTCAGTATCTGCGTGACGGCACGCAAATATGTCTTTTTCGCTTCCTGTTCTTCCGTTTTCGCTTTTTGCAGCGGTTTTTCCGACAGCTTCGGGAACATGACCGGAATTATGCTGATGAAAAGCATGATGACAGTCATGATCGGCTGTATCCTTACGGCGGAAAAGATCGCGATGCCAAAGCAGCATATTTGAAAATAAACAGCGCCGAGCGAGCCGAAATAATCATCTTCTACCGTAGGGATATCGTTATCCGTCAGCGACAAATAGTAACTGTCATCATTTTGCTGTTTCTCCTCGCCGGACAGCGCCTCTATTCGTCTGATAACGTCCGCGCGCAGAGACTTGCCGATCTTATGGATCGCGAGCTCCCTTGTATAGTCCATAAGGAAATTCAAAAATGTGTCCAAAATGATATACAGCAGAGTGACGGTCGCCAATGTCGGCAAATTTATTCGGACGCCGCCCATGGCCGCGTCCGTAAACGCCCCCAGCAAATACGCCAAAAGAACCGATGAAACGGCGGCGAGTAAATTAGATACTCCGAAGCCGAATACGGCTCTGCTGTTTTTCCTTGCATATCGCCACATAAAAATTCCCATTCCCCGTGATAAATTTTTCGGTGTAATTATATTTTATCACGCCGCGCGGGAATATCAAGCATCGCACGCTTGAGTTTTCGCAACTTTGAGTTGAGACATAAACGCGCGGTCGCTTATGATCCCGCCCGCCGCCGTAAATTTCATGCCCGATATCGGTCGAAAGGGACAAAAAAACAGTTGTTTTTATAAAGAAAATTTATGGTGAATTTAGATTATCTCTTTAGAAGTTCTTATATGTCGGTATAGCCCGTATTTTCGGGCTTTCC
>CANROT010000049.1 GCA_947632285.1 uncultured Clostridia bacterium | reverse complement strand
GTCCCCGCCGTCGCCTCGATATTGAAGCCCATGTCGTAGAACCGCCTCACGAGCGGCAGCGCCTCCTCCTTGTCCTCGTCCGCGAGCGTGACGAGGACGGTGCCGTAATTCTGGAGGTTTATTCCGGACGCGATCATCGCCTTATACATCGCGCGGTGCAGCTTTCTGTCATACCCTATCGCCTCGCCCGTCGACTTCATCTCCGGCGAAAGGTAGGCGTCCATGCCGTTCAGCTTTGAAAACGAGAACGCCGGGACTTTAACGTACCATCTCTTCTTCTCGTCCGGATAGAGATCGAATATGCCCTGCTCGCGCAGGCTCTCACCGAGGATAACGCGCGTCGCGATATCGGCGAGGCTGTACCCCGTCGCCTTTGACAGAAACGGGACGGTTCTCGACGAGCGCGGGTTGACCTCTATAATGTATACGTTGTCATTTTTGTCTACGATAAACTGTATGTTGAAAAGCCCCACGATCCCGATGCCGAGCCCGAGCTTTTTCGCATACGTGAGTATCGTCCCCTTGACCTTATTTGAAATGCTGAAGGTCGGATAGACGGAGATAGAGTCGCCGGAGTGGATTCCCGTCCGCTCGACGAGCTCCATGATGCCGGGTACGAAGACGTTATGCCCGTCACAGATGGCATCCACCTCGACCTCGCGGCCCTGTATATACTTGTCGACGAGGACAGGTTTGTCGACGTCGATCTCGACCGCCGTTTTTAAGTAGTGGCGAAGCTGGTCTTCCTTCGCTACGATCTGCATTGCGCGCCCGCCGAGCACAAAGCTCGGGCGGACGAGCACCGGATATCCTATATTTTCTGCGGCGCGCACGCCGTCCTCGATATTCGTGACCGCATGCCCCTTCGGCTGCGGTATGTCGAGCTCGATGAGCACGCGCTCAAACGCGTCTCTGTTCTCGGCGCGCTCTATCGCGTCGCAGTCCGTGCCGATCAGGCGGACGCCGCGCTCCATCAGGGGCTCGGCGAGATTTATCGCCGTCTGCCCGCCGAGCGACGCTATGACGCCCTCCGGCTTTTCGAGCTCGATGATGTTCATCACGTCCTCGGGCGTGAGCGGCTCGAAATACAGCTTGTCCGACGTCGTGTAGTCCGTCGAGACTGTTTCGGGGTTATTGTTTATTATTATCGCCTCGTACCCGGACGCTCTGATCGTCCGGACCGCGTGCACGGTCGAATAATCGAATTCAACGCCCTGCCCTATCCTTATCGGCCCCGAGCCGAGCACGATTATCTTCTTTTTATCCGAAACGACGGATTCGTTCTCGTCCTCATACGTCGAATAGAAATACGGGACGTAGCTCTCAAACTCGGACGCGCACGTGTCGATCATCTTATATACCGGGAACACGTCGAACAGTCGCCGCAGTGCGAACACCTCGTGCTCCGTCATGCCGCAGAGGTCCCCTATCGCGCGGTCCGAAAAGCCCATGCGCTTGATCTCCGTGAGCATTTCCCTGTCGGGCACCGTGCCCTTGATCGCGCGCTCCGCCGAGACGATATTTACGAGCTTGTCGATAAAGAACCTGTCTATCTTCGTCGCCGCCGTGATCTTTTCCTCCGGCACGCCGAGGCGCAAAAGCTCCGCTATCGCGTATATCCTGTCGTCCGTGCCGAGAGAGATGTATTTCAAAAGCTCGTCCTCTCCCACCCCGTCGAACTTTTTCATGTGCAGGTGATAGACGCCGATCTCAAGCGAGCGGATCGCCTTCAAGAGGCTCTCCTCAAACGTGCGCCCGATGCTCATGACCTCGCCCGTCGCTTTCATCTGCGTGCCGAGCCTCGGGTTCGCGTCCGTGAACTTGTCGAACGGGAAGCGCGGCATCTTTGTCACGACGTAATCGAGCGCGGGCTCGAAGGACGCCGGCGTATTCGCGAGCATGATCTCGTCGAGCCGCATGCCGACCGCGATCTTCGCCGAGACGCGCGCGATAGGATATCCGCTCGCCTTTGACGCGAGCGCCGACGAACGGGACACGCGCGGGTTGACTTCAATAAGATAATATCTGAACGATTCGGGGTCAAGCGCGAACTGCACGTTGCACCCGCCCTCGATGCCGAGCGCGCGTATGATGCGGAGCGCGCTGTTGCGGAGCATGTGATATTCCTTATTCGTCAGCGTCTGCGACGGGCAGACGACGATGGAATCGCCCGTGTGTATTCCGACGGGGTCGAGGTTTTCCATGTTGCAGACGGTTATCGCCGTGTCATTTCTGTCCCTGATGACCTCGTACTCGATCTCCTTATACCCCTTGATGCTCTTTTCGACGAGCACCTGATGAACGGGCGAGAGCGAGAGCGCGTTCTTCATTATGTCGACGAGCTCCTCCTCGTCGTCCGCAAAGCCGCCGCCCGTGCCGCCGAGCGTGAACGCAGGGCGCAGAACGACCGGATAGCCGATATTCTTTGCCGCCTCGATCCCCTCCTCGATACTGTTCGCCGTCATGGACGGGAGGACCGGCTCGCCGAGCTCGCAGCACAGCTCGCGGAACAGCTTTCTGTCCTCGGCGCGCTCTATCGACTCTATCCTCGTGCCGAGCAGCTCGACTCCGCATTCGTTGAGGACGCCTTTTTTGGCGAGCTGAACGGCGAGGTTCAGCCCCGTCTGCCCGCCGATGCCGGGGAGGAGCGCGTCCGGGCGCTCGCGGCGCACGATGCGCGCGATATATTCGAGCGTCAGCGGCTCCATATAGACCTTGTCCGCTATCGACGTGTCGGTCATTATCGTCGCCGGGTTCGAATTCGCGAGGATGACCTCATAGCCCTCCTCCTTCAGCGCGAGGCACGCCTGCGTGCCCGCGTAATCGAACTCCGCCGCCTGACCTATAACTATCGGGCCCGAGCCGATAACGAGTATTTTGTGCAGATCCTCTCTTTTAGGCATGGCGCGCACCCCTCATCTCCGAAATAAAGCGGTCAAACAGATAAAAGCTGTCCTCGGGTCCGGGCGCGCTCTCCGGGTGATACTGGACCGAAAATACGCGGTCGCGCGCACACTCGACGCCCTCGACCGTCCCGTCAAGGATATTGACGTGTGTGACCGAAAGGTCCGTGCCGCAGAGGCTTGCGGGATCGACGGCGAACGAGTGGTTCTGCGATGTGATCTCGATCTTCCCCGTCCGCACGTCGCGCACCGGATGGTTGCCGCCGCGGTGGCCGAACTTGAGCTTATATGTGCTCCCGCCGTATGCGAGGCAGATCATCTGATGACCGAGGCATATCCCGAAGATCGGATATTTCCCGCGCAGCCTGCGCACGAGCTCTATCACGGGGCCGACATCCGTGGGGTCGCCGGGCCCGTTTGAGAGGAATATTCCGTCCGGGCGGAGCGCCTCGACCTCCTCCGCCGCCGTATCAAACGGGACGGCGGTGACGCGGCAGCGCTTTTTGTTCAGGCTGCGGACTATATTCTGTTTCATTCCGCAGTCAACGGCGACAACGTGAAATTCCGGATCAGGCACCGCGTACACCTCGGGCCGTTTCCTGCTGACGCGGGAAACGGCGTCGTGCGGCGGCGTATATGCCGATATTTTTTCGACCGCCTCCGCGGTCGGTGTGCCGATATCGGTCAGTATCCCGAGGCGCGAGCCGCGGTCTCGGATCGAGCGGACGAGGCGGCGCGTGTCGATCCCCGAGATGCCGGAGATCTCGAATTCTTCCATCAGCTCGCCAAGCGTTTTCACCGAGCGCCAGTTTGACGGCGAATCGTTATATTCGCGCACGGCAAGTCCGCCTATCGTCGGCGTCCTCGTCTCGAAATCGTCCTCCGCTATCCCGTAATTTCCGATCAGCGGGTACGCCATCACGACCGTCTGATACGTGTACGACGGGTCGGAGACGATCTCCTGATATCCGACGGGAGACGTGTTGAACACGATCTCCGTTATCCGCTCGCACCCCGCCCCGAAGGCGTACCCGGCGTATTCCTCGCCGTCCTCGAGCACGAGCTTTCTGTCCCGCTCTTTTCCTATTGCGTCCATGCGGTGTCCTCTGTGTGTTTAACTTTAAACCACACTATTATACTACTGTTTTTGCAGCTTGGCAAGCGGCGGATTGCAAAAAAATGCGTCCGAATTCGCGCTTTTTTCCGCCGTTTCGGTCCCGGCGGCGTCCCCTCCTGCACTTTTAAGGGGGGAGCCTGCCGCCGCAAGTTCCCCCCATGATAATTATTCGACTATTCGACGTCCTGGAGCGCGTCGTATCCTTCCTCTCCCGTGCGGACCTTGACGACGTTTTCAACGTCGTAGACAAAGATCTTGCCGTCCCCGATATGGCCCGTGTAGAGCACGCGCTTCGCCGTTTCGATGACGGTCCTGACCGGCACCTTCGAGACGACGATATCGACCTGCACCTTCGGCATGAGATTCGTTTCGACGGCGACGCCGCGGTAATATTCGGGCTTTCCCTTCTGCTGGCCGTAGCCCATGACGTGCGAAACTGTCATGCCCGTGATGCCTATCTTCGACATCGCCTCCTTGAGCGCCCAGAGCTTTTCCTCCTTGAAGACGATCTCGACCTTCGTGAACTTCGGCCCCGTCCCGTCGTCAAACGCGGGAACGCGCTTGACCGGAACCGCCTCCGCCACGGGCTCATCCCCCGTCACGGCGACTATCGGCGAGGACGCCGGGGCGAAGTCCGCGTATTTTTCGACGGCGGGCGCGAAGTCCGCATACGCGGACGGCAGCCCGTGCTCGGTGACGTCGAGCCCGCGTATCTCCTCCTCCGCCGTCGCGCGGATCCCGTGCAGCTTCTTTATGAGCAGGAATGTTATTATCATCGCGACCGCCGCGTATGCGGCGACGGAAACAAATCCGAGGAGCTGGATCCCCGTCTGGCGGAAGTCTCCCGTATATAAGAGCCCGCGCAGCCCGGCGGGCGCGTCCGGATTCGCAAGGAGCCCGACGGCAACTGTGCCCCACGCGCCGTTGCACATATGGACGCCGACGGCTCCGACCGGGTCGTCAACGTGGAGCTTGAGGTCGAGGACTTCAACGGCGACAACGATCAGTATGCCCGAGACGGCGCCGACCGCCGCAGCGCCGATCGCGTCAAACGCGTCGCACCCGGCCGTGACGCCGACGAGCCCCGCGAGAGACGCGTTCAGGCACATCGAGACGTCCGGCTTGCCGTTCTTTATCCATGTGAATATCATCGTCACGCACGTCGCGACGGACGGCGCGATCGTCGTTGTGAGGAATATGGACGCAAGCTCGGACGGCGTCGTCGCGGCGGCGCCGTTAAAGCCGTACCAGCCGAGCCAAAGAATGAAGACGCCGAGCGCGCCGAGCGGGATCGAATGCCCCGGGAACGCGTTGACCTTTATGACATTGCCCTTCGCGTCGCGGACATATTTCCCGATGCGCGGCCCGAGGATAACGGCCCCGACGAGCGCCGCGATCCCGCCGACCATGTGTATCGCGCAGGAGCCGGCGTAATCGTGAAAGCCGAGGCGCGAGAGCCAGCCGCCGCCCCAGATCCAGTGCGCCTCGATCGGATATACGACGAGCGAGATCACCGCCGAATATATACAGTAAGCCGAAAATTTCGTGCGCTCCGCCATCGCGCCGGACACTATCGTCGCCGTCGTCGCGCAGAAAACGAGGTTGAAAACGAACGTCGACGCCCCGGTGAAACCCTCCTTCGGGCTCGCGATGAACGCCTTGAAGTCGGAGAACAGGTCGAGATTCGGAATGCCGATGAGCCCGAACAGCGCATCTTCGCCCATCATGAGCGAGTAGCCGAGGAGCGAGAACACAACGGTCCCGATACAGAAATCCATCAGGTTCTTCATGATGATGTTGCCCGCGTTCTTCGCGCGCGTGAACCCCGTCTCCACCATCGCGAAGCCCGCCTGCATCCAGAAGACGAGCGCGGCTCCGATCAGGTACCAAAATTCGATTGTCATACTTTTACCCTTTCCTATATGACGTTTTTTGCGAAAAGAGAAGGCGCCCTCGGTATGAACCGAAGACGCCTTTGCCTTCCACGCGCATGATTATAGCGCACCTTCACCCATTTGTCAATACCTCTTTTGCAACTTTTAAAAATTTTTCTTGCAGATACTCTCGGACAAGCAGTTTTCCTCTTGACAATTTGACTAAATAGGTATACACTACTTGCAAGCGGCGTCAAAAATGTCGATTTTGCGCCGCAAACCTACGGCTCTTACAGGGTAAAGGACAAAGGCATGAAGAGAGAAGGACAGACAAGGATCCCCTCCGGCTGCGCCGTTACCGCCGTCATATCGAAGAGCGGCGAGCGCATGTCCGGCGGGAGCATCGTTGAGAGCATGATCCCGATGCACGACCGCTCAAACGGGCTCGGCGGCGGCTTTGCCGCTTACGGGATCTATCCCGAGCACCGCGAATTCTACGCGCTGCATCTGTTTTACGACGACGAGGGCTGCCGCCGCGAGTGCGAAGAATACCTCCGTGAGCGGTTCGAGATCGTCGACGCGGAAACAATCCCGACGCGCACGATGCGCGAAATAACGGACGAACCGCTTATCTGGCGGTACTTCGTCTTTCCGCGCAGGAGCGCGCTCCGGTCGCTCCAGATCGACGACCGTGAATACGTCGTGCGCGCGACGATGAAGATAAATTCGACGATAAACGGCGCCTACGTATTCTCGTGCGGGAAGAACATGGGCGTGTTCAAGGCGGTCGGCTACCCGGAGGACGTCGGCAGATATTACCGCCTCGACGAATACGAGGGCTACCTGTGGACCGCGCACGGCAGGTACCCGACGAACACGCCGGGCTGGTGGGGCGGCGCTCACCCGTTCGCCCTGCTCGACTACTCCGTCGTCCACAACGGCGAGATCTCGTCCTATGACGCTAACCGCCGCTTTATCGAGATGTTCGGCTACAAGTGCAACCTCCAAACGGACACCGAGGTCATAACGTACATCATTGATTATCTGCTCCGCCGACAGGGACTGACGCTGACCGAGACGGCTGCCGTCATCGCCGCCCCGTTCTGGGACACGATCTCGCACAGGCCCGAGGGCGAGCGCGAAACGCTCACATATCTGCGCACCGTTTTTTCGAGCCTCCTTGTGACGGGGCCGTTCTCCATTATCCTCGGATTTGAGGGCGGGCTCATGGCGCTCAACGACAGGCTCAAGCTGCGCTCGATGGTCGTCGGCGAGCGCGGGGATCGCGTCTATATCGCGAGCGAAGAGGCCGCGATACGCAAAATGGACCCGGGTGCCGAAAACATCTGGGCTCCGGCGGGCGGGGAGCCCGTCATCGTCCGCGTAAAGGAGGGCAGGTACTGATATGGGTATCGAATTCATCTACCCCGAGTTTGAGGTCGTCCGCAACGCGTCGCGCTGCATCGCGTGCCGCGTCTGCGAGAGACAGTGCTCGAACGGGGTCCATACATATGACCCGGACGGCGGCGTCATGCTCTCGGACGAGTCAAAATGCGTCAACTGTCAGCGCTGCGTCTCGCTCTGCCCGACGCGGGCGCTCAAGATAGTGAAGTCGGACTGCGTGCCGCGCGAAAACGCGAACTGGCAGGCGGACACGATAAAGGAGATATACAAGCAGGCGAACAGCGGCGGCGTACTCCTGTCCTCAATGGGCAATCCGAAGCCGTTCCCCGTATACTGGGACAGGATACTCATAAACGCCTCTCAGGTCACAAATCCGTCCATCGACCCGCTCCGCGAGCCGATGGAGACGCGCGTCTTCCTCGGCAAAAAGCCGCGCAAAATCGAGCGCGGCGAGGACGGCAGGCTCAAGAATAATCTGCCTCCGCAGCTCGAGCTCTCGATGCCCGTCATGTTCTCGGCGATGAGCTACGGCTCGATCTCGTATAACGCGCACAAGAGCCTTGCGGAGGCGGCGACGGAGCTCGGCATATACTATAACACCGGGGAGGGCGGCCTGCACGAGGACTTCTACGTCTACGGGCCGAACACGATAGTCCAGGTCGCCTCCGGCCGCTTCGGCGTGCACGCCGACTACCTTGGCGCGGGCGCGGCGATAGAGATAAAGATGGGCCAGGGCGCAAAGCCCGGGATCGGCGGGCACCTGCCCGGGACAAAGATCGTCGGCGACGTGTCGCGCACGCGCATGATCCCCGAGGGGAGCGACGCGATCTCCCCCGCCCCGCACCACGACATTTATTCGATCGAGGACCTGCGGCAGCTCGTCTATTCGCTGAAAGAGGCGACGGAATACAAAAAGCCCGTCATCGTCAAGGTCGCCGCCGTCCACAACATAGCGGCGATAGCCTCGGGCATCGCGCGCAGCGGAGCCGACATAATCGCCATAGACGGGTTCCGCGGCGGCACGGGCGCCGCGCCGACGCGCATACGCGACAACGTCGGCATACCGGTGGAGCTCGCCCTCGCCGCGTGCGACACGCGCCTGCGCGAGGAAGGGATAAGAAACGACGTTTCGCTCGTCGTCGGCGGCAGCATACGCTCCGCCTCAGACGTCGTCAAGGCGATCGCGCTCGGCGCGGACGCCTGCTATATTGCGACGGCGGCGCTCCTCGCCCTCGGCTGCCACCTCTGCCGCACCTGCCACACCGGCCTCTGCAACTGGGGCATCGCGACCCAGCGCCCCGAGCTCGTAAAGCGCCTTAACCCCGAGATCGGGAAAGCGCGGCTCGTCAATCTCATGACCGCGTGGCGGCACGAGATCAAGGAGCTGCTCGGCGGCATGGGCATCAATTCAATTGAAACGCTGCGCGGAAACAGGCTCATGCTGCGCGGCGTCAGCATGACGGAAAAGGAGCTGGAGATCCTCGGGATCTCCCACGCGGGAGAATGAAAAGAGTGACCGTACATGAAGAGTGGTGCCTCGGCTGCCACCTCTGCGAATATAACTGCGCCTATGCGAACTCCGGCATTTCCGACATGGTCAAGGCGCTCAAGGGAAAGCGCATCTTCCCCCGCATCAAAGTCGAGGACGGAAACAGTCCCGGCAGCATCACGTTTGCGGTGTCGTGCCGACACTGTCCCGACCCGATCTGCGTCAAAAGCTGCATCTCCGGCGCGCTCTCAAAGCGCGGCGGCGCCGTCACGGTCGACAGATCAAAGTGCGTCGGCTGCTACACGTGCATACTCGTCTGCCCGTTCGGCGCGATATCGACGGACGGGGACGGCGCAGTTTTAAAGTGCGAGCTCTGCCTTTCAAACGGGGCGGGCACGCCCGCCTGCGCCGCCGGCTGCCCGAACGGGGCGCTGACGGTCGAGGACATCGACGCCGGGGAGGTGGAGAGATGAAGACATACGCAATTATAGGCGGCGGTGTCGCCGCCGTCGGCTGCATCGAGGGCATACGCTCCGTTGACAAAGACGCCCGCATCGTCCTCATCGCGGGCGAAGGCCGCCTCCCCTACTGCCGCCCGCTGATATCGTATTATCTCGAGGGCAAGACGGACTTTGAAAAAATGAAGTACCGCCCGGAAGGTTTTTACGCCGAAAACTCGGTCGAGGTCGTCTATGACACCGCAATCTCCGTCGACCCCGACGCCCGCACGGTCGCGCTCGGTGGCGGCGGCGCGGTGAAGTATGACGCCGTGTGCGTTGCGACAGGTTCGCGCCCGTTCGTCCCGACGATACCGGGGCTTGAAAATGTCGCGAACAAATTCGGATTCATGACCGAGGAGGACGCAATAGCGCTTGACGGCGCGATCTTTCCCGGCTGCCGCGTGCTCATCGTCGGCGCGGGGCTCATCGGGCTGAAGTGCGCGGAGGGACTGTGCGGCAGAGCAGGCTCCGTCACTGTCTGCGATCTCGCGCCGCGCGTGCTCTCGAGCATTCTTGACGGCGCGGCGGCGTCGCTCATGCAGGCGTGCCTCGAGGAGCACGGCATCTGCTTTATGCTCGGGGACACGGCTGAGAGCTTTCGGCCGAACGTCGCCCACATGAAGAGCGGCGTCGATGTTCCCTTCGACCTGCTCGTGCTCGCCGTCGGCGTGCGCGCGAACGTCCCCCTCGCAAAGGAGGCGGGGTGCGAGGTCGGGCGCGGCATCGCCGTTGACGGGCATATGCGGACGACGGTCGCGGGTATCTATGCCGCCGGTGACTGCGTCGAGGCGGAGGACGCCTCGGGCGGCGGGCGGCGCGTCATGGCCATCATGCCGAACGCCGTGATCGGCGGGCGTTGCGCCGGCGTCAACATGGCGGGCGGCGATGATGCATTCGACAGCGCGATACCGATGAACGCGATAGGATTTTTCGGTCTGCACGCATTGACCGCCGGGACATACGAAGGCGAGCTATACGAAGAAAAAGGCGAGCGGACACTGCGGCGCTTTTATGTGAGGGACGGGTATCTCTCCGGCTTCATGCTCATCGGCGCGGTCGACCACGCGGGGATCTATACCTCCCTCGTCAGGAACCGCATACCGCTCAGCACCGTAGATTTTGATGCGCTGCGCGCCGCCCCGTCGATGCACGGATTTTCGTCCGAATACCGCCGCGAGCACATGGAGGGCTGGAAATGAGCACAAGAATAATCGCGTCAAACTACGACCACGCCGGTATAAACCGCAAAATACGCGAGGCGGGCGGCGAATGTGAGATCACGGGCTGCCTCGGCGAGCGATTTATCGCCGCGGGACTCGGATCCGGGCACATCGAAATAGAGGGCACGCCCGGGAACGCGCTCGGCGCGTACCTGAACGGCGCGCACATAACGGTTCACGGCTCGGCGCAGGACGCCGTCGGCGACACGATGAACGACGGCGAGATCATCATTCACGGCAGCATCGGCGACGCCGCCGGGTATGCGATGCGCGGCGGCAGGATCTTCGTCCGCGACAGCGCCGGATATCGCGCAGGCATACATATGAAGGAGTATAACGAAAAGCGCCCCGTCATCGTCATCGGCGGGGTGTGCGGCAGCTTTCTCGGCGAATACCAGGCGGGCGGGATCATAATCGTGCTCGGGCTGAACGGCGGCGGGCGGCCCATCGTCTCGAACTTCCCCGGCACCGGAATGCACGGCGGCATGATGTTTCTGCGCTCGGACTGCCGCGGGATCCGCTTCCCAAAAAACGTCACGGCGCGCCCGGCGTCCGACTGTGACATGGAAAAGATCGACGGCACCCTCTCCGACTACTGCGCCGTTTTCGACCTCGACAAGGAGGAGATCCTCGCCGCGCCCTTCACCGTCGTCGTCCCGGACAGCAATAACCCATATAAGCAGCTCTACGTCGCTAACTGAGAGAATGGCAAAATAATCCCGGGGGAGAACTTTCGGAGAAAGTTCTCCCCCGGGCCCCTTTTCAAAGCTCTTTATATCTATATTGGCGGGGCGTCAGGCGAGAGCGGGGATCTCTATCTTGAGCGCGTCGCCGCCGTCTATGCTGACGGCGAGCTCCCAGACGGGCTGGAAAAATCCCTTCGTGTCCGCCTCAAATGCGAGCGAGCATGAGATGAGCTCCGCCTTTTTCGGCCTCAGGCTCTCGAATGCGCCGCCGTCGAATTCGCCCTTTTGCAGCCTGGAAAATGCCTCGGCGGGCGAAATTATTTCCTCGTCCCTCACGTATGCGTATTCGCAGATGCTGTCGTTGACCGTGCCGACAGTCACCTCGCCGCCGTCAATAACGAACCTTGCTCGGAGCCAACCCGCGCGTCCGCTCTCGCCGCTCCGCTCGAGCCGGAATGTATATGATCCGTCGCCGTCCTCCGAAAACGACGCGCCGTCCGGTATCTCTATCCCGTATTCCGAGAGCAGCGCCTCCGCCGCCTCCCTGTCGACCTCGGCAGGCTCCCCGCTCCCGACTCTTATAACGCGCCTGCCGTCCCGGTAATGTATCTCCATCGAGGGGCCCCGGTGATCCGACAACCACACGAAATTATCGTAAAAAACCGTGTCTATCTCATCTCTGCCGACGCCGAGCGAGGCGAAGAACTCCACCCCGGCGGCGACGCACGCGTCCTTGTCGCGCGGCTTTGCGCGGTATATTGGCACGCTCGACACGTCCCCCGAAAGCTCGCATGACGCGCTCCAGCGGACACCACCGACGTCTGCGCGGTATGACGGCGCGCAGGCAAGGTTCCCGTATGGCTTAATATAATATGCGGCGAATATTCCCCCGACCGCCGCGAGCACGGCCAGCGGCACCGATGCAAACGCCGCGGCACGGGCGAATCTTTTTTCCGACAGCGTGATTACCGCCATCACGGCGCCGTAACCGAATGCGGCGCCGACAAAATTTGCGAAGATATCGTCAACGTCGAAAAGGCCGACGGAGAAGATGAGCTGCAAGAGCTCAATTGTCAGCGTGGAGATCAGAAACGCGCCGCATGACGCGGCGGGGCGGCGGAAAAACTTCACCGCGAGCGGCAAAAGCACGCCGAGCGGTACAAACATCGCGACATTCAAAAGCACGTTCGACCAGTTCTGGAACGAAAAGCTGTTCCACGCCTCACGCCATGCGCGGAACAGGTGCAAATTCATACCTCCGCCGTAGGGCGAGCGCAACACGGTCAGATACAGTACCGCCGCCGCCCAGCACACGAGCAGCGCCGCCGACACCGCCCTCCCGAGCGGAAATTTCCGCTCCCCGCGATACACGGCATAATATATTCCCGCGGAGGTGCACACAGCGGTGACGCATAAAACGGCGGCGACCGCCGCCGCGCCCACCGCCCCGTGCAGCTCCGACAGTATAAGCTTCAAAAATTCATTCATAGTGATCGTTGTCCCGTTCCTGTTTATTAAAGCTGTACTATACGATATATTACACTTATATCATATCTCATCTGCCGCCGAATGTCAAGAGGAAACACAAAATTTAATAAATCGGGGAAGGCGCGCCTTCCCCGAACCGAATATTCATCACTGTACCCGACGGCGCTCACTCTTTGTCAAGCGCGTCGATCCGCAGCGCGCGCAGAAACGCCGTCCCCGCGTATACTTTATATTCTCCCACAGACTGGCCGTTGTCGACCTCTTCCCGCCGCCCGCCGCGGATCGTCCACAGCGACTGCGGCACACATCGGAATCGAGGGCCGTTTTTATAGCGCCGTATGCGCTTGCGTTG
>CANROT010000048.1 GCA_947632285.1 uncultured Clostridia bacterium | reverse complement strand
AAACGGGACTTGAACCCGTACGGTGTGAACCACACGCCCCTCAAACGTGCGCGTCTGCCAGTTCCGCCACTCCCGCGGATTTATACGCGGGACGTGGCGGAACTCTCACGCACACTCCCGCGGATCAATATGTGCGGCAAAGACTGCTCGCATTGCACCTCGCTCTCGCGAGTGCTTTTTTATTATACTCACATCGGGGGCGATTGTCAAGTGGATTTTTCAAAAAACTTCATCTTTTTTGTGCAGGAGAGAAATCAAAGCCCGAAAAACCTTGAAATTGCTCGAAAGTAGCCTGACGGTAGAGTCCGGTGGCGCGGCGGTAGAGCGGCTTTTTCAACTCGTCGACACGGGAATCTTGACTCTCCCGCCCCCTGATGCTACAATCGGTTCAAAGAGTTTTTTAAACGATGGAGCAATACAGAATGTCTTTCGCGGTTTTCACCGATTGCAGCTCGAACCTTCCCGGATATCTGCTCCGGGACCTCGACATAAACATAATGCCGTGTACATATATGGTAGACGGCGTGCTCACGTCCTATGACGGCAACCTCGACAATTTCGACTACAAGTCGTTTTATGACGCCTTGCGCGCCGGCAGCGTCGTTACAACGGCGCTGATGAACTCCGAATTTTTCATCGATCACTTTACCCCCGCGCTCGAGGCGGGGCACGATATTGTCTATGTCGGGCTTTCGAGCGGCATAAGCGGCACGTATCACGCCGCCACGATGGCGGCAGCCGAGCTGATGAACCGCTACCCGGGGCGGCGCGTACACGCCGTTGATTCGCGTGGGGCCGGGCTCGGCGTCGGCATTCTCACCTGCCTCGCCGCCGACCTCAGACGTGAAGGGCTCACGTCCGATGAGGCCGCCGAGAAGCTGAACTATGCCGCAGATCACCTCTGCCAATATTTCACCGTTGACGATCTCATGTTCCTGCGCCGCACGGGCCGCATTACGACGACTATTGCCGCCGTCGGCACGCTGCTCGGGATCAAGCCGCTCCTTTGGGGCAACGAAAAAGGCGCGATCGTCGACATCGGCAAATTCCGCGGCCGTGCCCGCGCAATCGACGCGATCGCCAAAAAATACGCGGAAAGGGTGCGTGAGGCGGGCGTTCAGCGCGTCGCCATCTCGCACGGCGACTGCCCGGGCGATGCGGAGGAGCTCGCACGCCGCGTCCGCGAGATCGCCGAACCGCGCGAACTCATAATCTGTCCGCACGAGCCCTTGACCGGCTCGCACGTCGGCCCCGGCATGCTCGCCCTCTTCTTCTTCGGCAGCGAGCGATAAAAAAAGAATGCTTAACAGTCAAATCAAGAAGAAACTGATAATGGCGGCGGCAACGATTGCATTGATGTGTTTTATCAGCGGCTGCACAGCAGAAAAGTCTGACAACGTCCTTTCCGACGACCCCTATTGCAGAGAAAATATAGAATATTACAGTAAGTCTGCTTTGTTCGGGAGCGGCAGATCTCAGGATATTGACGTGGCGCTGCAATACATATATCAGTCAGAAACGATTGCGGAGAAGTATGGGAGCGATTTTCAGATCTCGAGTGATCAAATAATCTGTGTTAAGTCTGAGGGGGAAACTCTGTTCTTGTCGAGCATTTGCTCCGGAAATGCAGAATACGAGATAAACTTATATGATGATATATGGTATAGATTGACCTTGTCAAAAAACTATTTCGGGAAATGGAAAGTGGATACATGCGAAGAATTCAACCCGAACTGATACGTGATTTTTCCCGTTCGCGGCAATAACCGCGGAACCGTGCTGAAACTAAATGGCTTGACACCTGCTCATCACAGGTCTCAAGCCATTTTAGCTGTTTATTATTCAGTCTTTACAACGTTTCCGAAAAACTTTGTCCGAATTACGGAACATAGACGGCGTGCGTGTCATAGAACCACTCGTATGGCGACTCGACGCCGGAAAGATATCCGGAGACGTCGTACCCCATCGGATTCATAATGCTCCCGTCCGGCGCTATCACGATCTCCATATTCGCAAAAACGAACAGGAGCTCCTCGCCCTTGTGCTGCCGCAGATACGCACCGAAATCTTCGAGCCACGCGGCGCCGAAGGTGACCGTATTGCCGATAACGCCGTTTTCCTTCGTGAGCGTTACTATCGCGACGAGCTTCTCTCTGCTGTAAACGGGGTAGTTGCGGAAGTTCTGCTGAACATAAAGTCCGACCCCCTCCCTGCCGTCAAAGCTGACATAGCAGTATCCCGAGTCCGATATTTTTAAATCCTCGGTATCAACTTCGCTCGATAAAAGCGAGCTTTCGATGCTGCCGAGGTTCGCATCGAAGTACGCTTTTGCCTCCGCGTCCGTGAGCTCTTCTCCGACAAAATTTATCTTGTTGCTCTCGGGTAGAGCGGGTATCATAAAGCCACCGTATTCTCCGTCTATGTCCGTTCCCGTGCCGCCGTCCTGGACATCGCCGCTCGGCATATCCGTCCCCACGGCAGCATTTGTACCGTGCCCGGTGCCCTCGGCATCGTCCCGCACGTCCTCCTTCGGCGTGTCCGAGCCGCCCGGCACCGGCGGGTCGACGGAGCGCGCCCCGCCGTGCATTATTCCGATACCGATCACGACTGCCAGCGCGCAGCAGCCTATGGAAGACGAGAGCCGCACTATCATCTTCCTCTTTCTTTTCTGCTCCTCAAGATAAAGCTCGCGCCGCTTTTTCAGATCGTTTACCATTTCGTCACATGTCTTCATGATCAAATCCCTCCTTTATAAGTTCTGCTCTCAAAGACTGCTTTGCGCGGTAGAGAAGATTTTTCATCTGGCGGTCGTTCTTTTTCAAAATGATCGCGGCTTCTTTGTTCGAAAATCCCTCGAAATATATGAGCCACAGCACCTGCCGATAATCCCGATGCAGCTTTTTAAGCGCTTTATGAAGTATCAGCTTTCGCTCTTCGCCGATGTAGGATTCCTCAAGGCTCTGCCCTTCCGAGAGATAATTTTCCATATCCTCGACCGGCGTGTCAACGAGCTTTGAGCCGCGCCTCATGTGGTCTCTTGCCGCGTTCCTGCCTATCGCATAGAGCCATGTTTTAAAGGTGCTTTTACCCGAAAATTTCGGCTTTTTCGTTATCAGTCTGAAAAAGGTATCCTCGGTCAGCTCCTCTGCAACATGATAATTGTTCACATATCCGTAGAGATACAGGATCAAACCGTCCTTATATTCCCTCACTATCTCCGCAATGCCGTCATCATCGCCGTCAAGGAAACGGCGGTAGCTGCAGGCACCGTTATCCATCGACTTGCTCCTTTCCGAAGGGGAGTGATCATTTTCCCCTTCACCTTTTAGTCGCAACAGCCCCGAAAAAGTCTCACGCCTTTTTTATAAAAAAAGACGGCGCTCGCGGCTCGCCGTCTTTTTCGTTTTATATGGTGCTTGTCCGCGCGTTTAATATGCGTTCGCGTCCTCGTCGACGACGACGCTGCCGAGGCGGGCATAATTCCCGTCCGCTCCCGTCGTCCACCGCTCGAGCACGCTCAGCGCGTCATTATAATACGACACGCTCCCGCGCGCGATAATATCATAGTTGTATATCCCGGACTCCGATTCGAACACGCGGCTGCTCGCCGCCGAGACCTTGAGCATGACGCCGAGCTCCGCGAGGTCCTGGCTGACCGCCTGCGCCACCGCGATATCCGTCGCGCTGTCCGTCGTCAGATACAATAGCGTGAACCGGTATGCGCGGTCGAGCATGCCGTCGCCGTCCTCGTCCATGCCGAGCTTTTTTATGATCTCTCTCGCCTCTTCGCGGTTCTTTTCCGTGGACGTTGAAAAATATCCTTCGACGTCCGAGCCTCGCCGCTCGGTGGTCTCTGTATCGTCCCTGTACTGTCCGCCCGTTCCGGCCGTCGTGCCCGGAACTATCGTCGTTGAGACGCGCTCGCCGTTTTTCGTTATCGTCGAGGTTATGTTCTCGCGGTCGACATAGAGCGATATCGCGCGGCGCAGCAGCGCGGCGTCCTCCGCCTTCATGTTGCGGAAAGCGGAGCAGTTGAAGTTATAGGTGAGATAATACGTCCCGTTGATGTCGTCAACGTGGTATTCCCCGCCGCTCGCGAGCTCGTCATGCAGCTCGGACGGGATCAGTCCGAGATAATCTATCTTCCCTTCCTGATACATGGTGTATGCCGCGTTTCCGTCCTCTCCGTAGTAAAGCGAGAGGGAACCGACCGTCACCGCTGCGGCGTTGTAGAAATTCTGGTTTTTCGTGTAGTTGCGCGCCCCGTCTGATGTGCCCGTATACGTATACGCGCCGGAGGTCACATAATTCGTGCCGAGCGTCCATGCGTCCGGGTCTATGACGTTATCGTAGATATCCGCATACCCCGGGGCCGACTCGACGCACGTTTCGTTTACCGGATAAAACGCCGGAAAGGCGCAGAGCTCGGTAAAATATGAGCAGGGATCCGTCAGCATGACCGTCAGGACCGTGTTCGTCTCGTCGGCCTTTATGTCGAGCTTGCCGTCCTCGTCGCGCGCGATAAGGTCAAACAGGTACCTGTACGGGCTCTTTGTCGAGCTGTCCGCAACGCGCCGCCACGAATATACGAAATCGGACGCGCCGAGCGCGCTCCCGTCCGACCACAGGAGCCCTTCCTTCAGCGTAAACGTGTATTTTTTCCCGTCTCGCGACACGTCATAAGACGCCGCGAGCGCAGGCGTGACAGACCCGTCCGCCGCGTGCGCGAAAAGGCCGGAGAACGTGTTCTCAACGACGGTCAGCGCGACCGTCGTTGTCGCGAGGGCCGGGTCAGTGCTGTCCGGCGCCGCGCCGAGGTGCGCCGAAACCGAGCCGGACGCGCTTGACGCGTACATAAAATATTTTGCGCCGTAGTGCGTCTGATAGACGTCGGTGAGCGTTCCCTTCATGAGATACGCGTCGCGATAGCCGAAAAGCGGCGTGACGCATTCGGTCCCCATCAGCATATCTTCGGCGCGGTGCAAGAGCTCCTCGCGCAGATCCTCGTCTTTTTCCGCCCTTGCGGCGGCGATGAGCTCGTCGTACTCGTTCCAGGCGATCCCGTCTATCCCGCGCACGCGGTCAGAACAGCCGGAAAACGCCGATATTATGAATAAAAGCGATAAAAACGCTGCTGCGGCTCTTGTTCTCAGCTTCAACTGACTGCCCCTCCCTTGCCAATGTGTTCCTACGGTATTTTACAATATTGCGGACAAATAGTCAAGCCCCGGAGCTTTTCCGAATGAATTCGTCCTTAAAATGCGAAAGGATCGCGCGCCGCGTCACTATCCCGATAAAGCACCCGCGGTCGTCCGTTATCGGCACGAACGTGCACTCGGTTATCCGCTGATAGAGCGTTTCGGGCGGGACGTCTATCGTGACGGCGGGGTTCCTCGTCGTGTTGATTATCTCGCGAATGCCGACTTCCTCAAGCGCGTACATATCCGGGAAGCCGTGGCTGACCATGTACCAGAGATAATCGCCCTCGCTGACGGTCCCGATGCACCGCCCGTCCGAGCTGATGACGGGGACTGTCGTATACCCGTGCGTTTTCATCTTTTCAAGTCCCTGCCTCATCGAGTCGTCCGCGTGGACATACGCCACGTTTATTTTAGGTATCATTATCTTTATTATATTCACGTTATCGGCCCCGTTTTTATATCTTTTTACGCATCTTAAGTTTAACACGGATATCCCTTTTTGTCAAGGAGCGCACTCCCGCCTCAGACGCCGGATCAAGCGGACAATATGCGTAAATTATCGGACAAAATAAGCGTTATGCACAAAACGCGCAAAAATATGTTGCGTCCTTTTTCGCGATATGCTACAATATATTTAAACAAATCAGTACGAGGTAACAATTATGTTAACAAGAAGACCGCCGCTCGGGTGGAACTCGTGGAACACTTTCGGCGAGAACATCAACGAGGATCTCATCAGGGAAACTGCCGACGCCATGGTTTCGACCGGGCTCCGCGACGCCGGGTACGAATACGTCGTCATTGACGACTGCTGGTCGCTGAGGCGGCGCGGCGCGGACGGCAGGATCACGCCAGACCCGAAGAAATTCCCCTCCGGCATGCGCGCGCTCGCCGACTATATACACGCGCGCGGGCTCAAATTCGGCATGTATTCGGACGCGGGAACGAAGACGTGCGCCGGATATCCCGGCAGTTTCGAGCATGAATTTGTTGACGCGGAGACATTTGCCGAATGGGGCGTCGATTATCTCAAATACGACTTCTGCAACAAGCCGTACCTCCAAAACGGGCCGATCCTCTACAACAGAATGGCGATGGCGCTCAAATCCACGGGTCGCGACATCGTGCTCTCCGCCTGCAACTGGGGCTCGGACAACGTCGAAAGGTGGATACGCTCGCACGGCGCCGGAATTTACCGCTCGACCGGCGATATATGGGACAGCTTCGTCAGCATACGCGACATCGCGCGCAGCCAGATGGACAAGATAGCGTACAGCGGGCCCGGCTGCTATAACGACATGGACATGCTCGTATGCGGTATGTACAGCCGCGGGAACGTCGGCGGAGGCGAGCGCGGCGGCTGCACCGACCTCGAATACCGCACACACTTCGCGCTCTGGTGCCTCTACCAATCCCCGCTGATGATCGGCTGTGACATACGCAATATGAACGAGGCGACGCTGTCGCTGCTCTGTAATCGGGAGCTGCTCGCGATAGATCAGGACGAGGAGGCGCGCCCGCCCATCTTCTTCTACGGGAACAGCGAATCAAACGTCGTCGGCATGTTCAAGCACCTCTCCGGCGGCGAATACGCGTTTGCGTTCGTCAACTATTCCGACCGAGACGCGGGGCTCTCGTGCGAGCTCTTTGACATCGGGCTGTCGTCCCAGGCGGGGTACGGATTTGTGCTCCGCGACATCTTCACGGGCGAGGAGTCCGGGCCGTTCCCGGATTACTTCCATGTCCCGAGGCTCGCGCCGCACGATATCCGCGTATACCGCGCAAAGCTCGTTAAAATGTGATGGAGCCCGTAAAGAGCAAGTGCACCGCCTGCGGGGCCGCGCTGTCAAACGACGAGATCGGCATATATAAAAAGATGGTGAACCGCGGGGCGACCGAGTGCATGTGCGTCCCGTGCCTTGCAAAAAAGCTCGGCGTCACCGAGGGCGACCTCTACGAGCGGATCGAGCACTTCCGCCGCATGGGCTGCACGCTTTTCCTATAACAAAAAGGCGTCCTTTTTTGGAGACGCCTTTTCATTTTGCGTGAAAAACAGGCACCGAGGTGACTTTTTCCCTTATTTTACCGCCTCGAAAGCTGCATCAAGCGCCGCGATAAGATCGGAAACATTTTCGATACCGATAGACAAGCGAATGGTATTCGGCTTGATACCCTGATCCAGCAATTCTTTTTCGGTAAGCTGCGAATGGGTGGTACTGGCAGGGTGGATCACAAGAGATTTCACGTCCGCCACATTTGCGAGCAGCGAAAAGATCGCCAGATTATCGATAAATTTTTTTGCCGTGTCGGCGTCTCCCTTGATTTCAAATGTAAAAATGGACCCGGCTCCGTTTTTGAAATATTTTTCATAAAGCCGGTGGCTCGGCTCGCTTTCAAGCGACGGGTGATGCACCGCCTCCACCTGCGGGTGCGCGTTCAGATGATCGACGATCTTCAGCGCGTTTTCCACATGGCGTTCTACACGGATCGAGAGCGTTTCGAGCCCCTGCAAAAACAGAAATGCGTGGAACGGCGAAAGAGTCGCCCCCGTATCGCGGAGCAGGATCGCACGAATATATGTTGCAAACGCTGCGGGGCCTGCCGCATCTGTAAACGAAACGCCGTGATAGCTCGGATTCGGTTCGGTGAGCCACGGGAATTTGCCGGAGGCGCCCCAATCAAATGTGCCGCCGTCCACTATCACACCGCCGATGGCGGTCCCGTGTCCGCCGATAAATTTGGTGGCGGAATGAACGACGATATCCGCGCCGTATTCTATCGGGCGAATGAGATAAGGGGTTGCAAAAGTCGAGTCGACAACAAGCGGTATGCCATGCCTGTGCGCGACGTCCGCGACTGCCTCGATGTCGATGATATTGGAATTCGGGTTGCCCAGTGTCTCCACGAATATCGCTTTGGTGTTGGGACGTATTGCGGATTCAAAAGAACCCGCCGCCTCGGGATCAACGAAAGTCGCGGTGATACCTGATGAAAGCGGCAGCGTATGCGCCAGCAAATTGTACGTGCCGCCGTATATCGTCTTTGCGGCAACGATATGTTCGCCGGTTTTTGCAAGAGCGCTGATCGTATAATTTATCGCCGCAGCTCCTGATGATGTTGCCAGCGCCGCAGCGCCTCCCTCAAGGGCGGCGATCCGCTGCTCAAAGATGTCCTGCGTCGGATTGGTGAGCCTGCCGTAAATGTTCCCGGCGTCGCGCAGACCGAAACGGTCGGCAGCGTGCTCTGAATTATGAAAAACGAATGAGGTGGTTGCATATATCGGAACCGCTCTTGCGTCAGTTGCGGGATCGGCGTGCTCTTGACCTATATGTACCTGCTTTGTTTCAAAGCTCCAGTTTTTTGAATTTCTGATATCAGACATATATAATTCCTCCTGCGGAGTTTCCGCGTGTCTTATGAAAAAATCAAATCGGTTTGCAAATTTCAAAAGATCGTGCGGCACATTCGGTTCCTGCTCAGCAGCACGCAGAAGGAAGTGTAAAAAAATCCCGTCCCGGGCGCTTTTCGCTTCATAAATCGATCCTCCGTATTTCCGTTCATATCATCGGCTTCAAGAGTTCTTCCCTCTTGAAAGCCCATCAAATATGTGATATTATTAAGCTATAAATCGTAAAGGAGCCTGTCAAATGAAAATCTCCACAAAGGGGCGCTATGCGCTGCGTATGCTTTTGGATCTGGCAGAACACCGTTCAGACGGGTATATCTCTCTCCGGGATATCGCGGAGCGCCAGGGGATCTCGAAAAAATACCTGGAACAGATAATCCAGATCCTCAACAAGACCGACATTTTAAAAACGAACCGGGGATATCAGGGGGGATATAAGCTGGCAAAGGAGCCGAGTCAATATACGGTCGGCATGATCCTCCGCCTTACGGAAGGAAGTCTTGCCCCGGTCGCATGCGTTGAGCAGGACCCGGTCGAGTGTGTTCGCAGCGCCTGCTGCCCTACGCGCCCCATATGGGAAGGACTGTATCGGGTGATAAACGAATATTTGGACTCCGTCACTTTACAGGATATAATTGACGGCAGCAGCGAGCAGTAAACAGCCGGAAAGTGTGTGCCGGCACGTTTCCTATTATTCCTATCAATTATGTAGGCATTATATCATTCTCCCTCCCCCTTGTCAACCCCTGTCGTAAATTTTTACCGCCGATGTTTCGGCATCGTTTAATAAAAGCATATGGACGGTATGGCATGCGCCATACCGTCCATATAATTTTTTGCCCGCTGTTTTGAGGACGCCTTTTCCTTTTGCCTCTACGCCTTTTCGCGCTCGAAATAGTATTTTGTGTTGTGCAGCTTAACGCTCTCGACAAGGCCGAGCAGCATCCATGTCGAAAGCATCGACGAGCCGCCGTAGCTCATGAACGGCATCGTTATGCCGACGACCGGCAGCATCGCGAGGCACATGCCCATATTTTCCGTCGTCTGCGCTATCATCACGGCGACGACGCCGGCGCATATGTACGTTCCCGTATCCTTTCGCGACATGCGCGCGATATGTATGACGCGAATGATGAGCACCGTCATCATCAGCATATATATGAGCGCGCCGAACAGTCCGAACTTTTCGGCCGTTATCGCGAAAAAGCAGTCCGTCGTCGCGACCGGTACCTTCAAATATTCGGTGCCTCCGTTCAGCCCCTTGCCCCAGAATCCGCCCGCGGAGATGGCGGCGCGGCTCTTCAGCGGCTGGTAACCGTATTTTTCCGATATCGTCGGGTCGAACCCGGCGAGTATTCGCATCTGCTGATAATATCCGAGGTGCGGCCATATGTACGGCATCGCGACGACGGCGGCGCCGATGACGCCGACGTAATACCACAGGGAGAGCCCCGCCGTATACATCATCACCGCGAAAATGCACATGAACACGAGCGCCGAACCGAGGTCGTCTATGAATATGACCATGCCTATTATTATGACCGCGTGAATTCCGACGAACGCGAGGCTTTTCGGGTGGTTGATCTTCTCTTTTATCAGGTCGATGTTCTTCGCTATCGACATGATGAACAGCATCTTGACCGTCTCGGACGGCTGCCAGTATATGACGCCGAGGTTGATCCAGAGCTGCGGCGAGGACGGGTCGTTCGTCGGGTTTGTTCCGATCAGCTTGACGAGCACGAGCAGCGCCAAAGAAACGCCCGCAATCGGCAGCCACAGCTTTGTCACGATAGCGTCGTAGTCAAACAGCGCCATGACAATGACAAGGGCGAGCCCGAGCAGCGCCGACACAGACTGTATTATAAACATACGCGAACCGCCTGCGTACTGATCCCGTATGCCGTACAGCGTCAGGACGGACATCGCCGACATGCCGAACGCGCACGCAAGGATCACAAAGTCGAGCTGGCTGAGCCTCTCCTTTATTGATGTGGAAAAAACCTTCATCTCATCGTCCCGTGCTCCCCTTCCCCTTTTTTATGCGGCGCCGCGGCGGGAGCGCTCTGCGGGCGCCATCTTATCCTGTCTCTTTAAAAAGTGTTTCGGGAGAGGAGCCCTCTCCCGAAAAAGTCAATACGCGACCGCGAAGTAGACCATTTGCTGCGCGGGTCTGCCGCAGCAGACGCACTTGTCGTCTATATGCTCCTGCTCGAACGGTATACACCGCGAGGTGACGCCCGTTTCCTCTTTGATCTTGTCCTCGCATTCGGGGTCGCCGCACCACATCAGCTTGAAGAACCCGTCTCCGCGCTCCGCCCTTATCGAATTCACCTCGTCGAGCGTGCGGCACGCATAAGTGCGGGACTCGCGGTTTTCGAGCGCGCGCGCGTACATTCCGGCGCGGACCTCTTCGAGCTTGGCGAGCACCGTTTCCTCGATGCTCTCGAGCGGCGCCGTCGTCTTTTCCCTGTTGTGGCGCGTGACGATGACGCACACCCCCGCCTCGATATCGCGCGGCCCGAGCTCTATCCTGAGCGGGACGCCCTTCATTTCGTATTCGGCGTACTTCCAGCCGGGCGAATTGTCGCTGTCGTCGAGCTTTACACGGCAGACGCCCGCAAGCCTGTCGCGGAGCGCTCCCGCCGCCTCAAGGACGCCCTCCTTGTGCTGCGCGACCGGCACGATAACGACCTGCACCGGCGCGACCGCGGGCGGCAGCACGAGCCCGTTGTCGTCCCCGTGCGTCATTATGATCCCGCCTATCATGCGCGTCGTGACGCCCCACGACGTCTGATACGGGTAAACGAGCTTGTTTTCCCTGTCCGTATACTTTATGTCGAACGCGCGCGCGAATCCGTCCCCGAAATAATGGGACGTGCCCGCCTGGAGCGACTTTCCGTCATGCATCAGCGCCTCTATCGCGTATGTCGCCTCGGCGCCCGCGAACTTGTCGCTCTCGGTCTTTCTGCCCTTGACGACCGGGATCGCGAGGTCATGCTCGTGAAAATCGGCATAGATATTGAGCATACGCTCCGTCTCTTCGATCGCCTCCTCGGGCGTCGCGTGCATCGTGTGCCCCTCCTGCCAGAGGAATTCGCGGCTGCGCAGGAACGGCCGCGTCGTCTTTTCCCATCTGACGACGGAGCACCACTGATTGTAGAGCTTCGGCAGGTCGCGGTAGCTCTTGATTATATTTGCGTAATGCTCGCAAAACAGCGTCTCAGACGTCGGACGGACACAGAGGCGCTCCGGCAGCGGCTCAGAGCCGCCGTGCGTGACCCACGCTACCTCGGGCGCGAACCCTTCGACGTGATCCTTCTCCTTCTGAAGGAGGGATTCGGGAATGAAGAGCGGCATATAGACGTTCTCATGACCTGTCGCTTTGAACTTCCCGTCGAGTATTTTCTGTATATTTTCCCAGATAGCGTAGCCGTAGGGGCGGATTATCATGCACCCTCGGACGCTTGAATAATCTATCAGGTCGGCCTTTGTGCATATGTCCGTGTACCAGCGCGCAAAATCGTCCTCCATTGACGTGATGGAGGAGACCATTTTCTTTTCGCCTGCCATAGTGTAACCTCTTTAAATGTCTACATTGTAATGCGGTATTAGTTTGCGATTAAGTATAACACATAATTTCCCCGATGTCAACCGCGGCCGCCGGGCATATAAATAATACTTGATTTATATCGGCGCTTTGTGCTATACTATAATTTGATAGATATTTTTCAGTCGCGGGAGTTGTTTTATTATGGCTGAAGAAAAGCGGTTCACAGATGATTTTGAAGAATACGAGGTGACGGAGGAACATCACCCCTCGAAGTTCGGCACCGTCATTCGCATTATTTTTTATATTATGATCGTGCTCGTGAACGGCGCTATAATTTTCCGCGTCTGCATGGCGGAGGACCCCGGTTCCGTCGATAAGCTCGAGATAAATGACACGCTGCGCGCCGCATACAAGGAATCCCCCGACGATTTTTCGGTCTACACACAGTCCGTTTACGATATGTACACGAAGGACGGCGTCTATTACGCGACTGGGCTCTTCCTCTGCCCGTCCGCAGGGCAGCTCCAGGTCACCGTCAGATATAACGTCCGCACGGCGGACGATGCCATCGCCGGAACTACGGTCAGCGACGCGCAGACGGCGCTTCTCGACGGGAGCGGGCTGCTCCCGCCGTCACCCTTGTGCGGCTACGTTTTAAAACGCGGCGCGTCCGTCAATGTTACGTTCTCCGAGAGCGAGATGCGCGACAAGGACTTCTTCGCGTTCCGCCTCACCGACAACGACGGCAACTACTACCCCGTCACCGCCGACGCCAAATCAACGAGGATCCTCTACGTCTATCACCGCCTGACGTTTGACGGCATACCGGACAAGGAAAGCGACCTCTACCTCGAAATCTATCCGAGCTACAAGGGCGTCCCGGACTATACGACGGTCCTCGGAAGAATGAGGATATACAGCATCGAGCGCAGGCGCGAGACATACGACCTTTCAAAGAGCGAGCTCTCGAGCCTCGGCGAATGAACGGAGGCACAATGAACGAATTCGATTACAGGCACCGCGCGGAAAAGGCGAACAAAACGGACATCGTCTTCTCCGTCTCCTGCTATCTTTCCGCCGCCGTGCTCTATTTTTCCTCGATCTTTGTGCCGGGGATAAAATACGTCCCCGTGCTCCAGTTCTGCGCGCTCGTCTGCCTTGTCGCGGGCATATACATAAATCAGCGCTTTTCGTGGTGCGTCTACACCTACGGCGTCATGCCGAAGGAAAACATCAACAGCGGCGAGACTGTCGGGACGTATTTCGTCGTGTACCGCACGGTCGGCAAGCGTCAGAGCTGCCTCTGCAAGACGGATATGAGCGGGCTCTTGCGCCTTGTCCGCTGCACGCATAAGGACGCGCACAAGGAGATCGTTAAAGAATACACCTCCCCAAATATATACAATTTCTGCGCCACGATGTGCCCGGCGGTATACTACCGGGCGGTGTTCGAGGCGGACGGCGGCATCGCCGTCATCAGCTTTGAGCCGGACAAGGCGCTCCTCGGCATCATCTCCGGATTTGCAAACGAAAAGGACGGTAAAGAAGAATGAAGATAGCCATACTCGGAATGGGCAACATCGGCGGCGGCGTCGCGGACGTTATCCTCGGGAACAAAGATGCCATCGCCGCTGCCTGCGGCGAGGAGATCGAGATAAAATATGTGCTCGACCTGCGCGAATTCCCCGGCCACCCGCTCGAGGATAAAATCGTACACGACATCTCCGTCATCGTCTCGGACCCGGAGGTCGGGCTTGTCGCCGAGCTTATGGGCGGCTCTCACCCGGCGCGCGAATTCACGCTCGCGTGCCTCAATGCAAAAAAGCACGTCGTCACCTCAAATAAAGAGGTCGTCTCC
>CANROT010000047.1 GCA_947632285.1 uncultured Clostridia bacterium | reverse complement strand
GTTTGTCGCTCTCGCCGACAGCTTTGTTAGTATACCACTTCTCTTTCCCTTTGTCAACACTTTTTTTCAAATTATTTCGATTTGTGAAAATTTGCCATTCAAAATCGGTCTTGACAATAATCTTGTGTGATATTTGCCGGAAAAGTTATTGAGTCGTCATCAATCCAAGCACAAACAGGCGTTTTATGCGTCGATTTGCGCCGATTTGCGTCAAAACGTCGCGTGCCGGAAAATGACGCATTCGGCACATATAAACGACACCATAGACGTAAGGGTCAACATGAAGTTTCATGTCAAATATCCGCCCTCGGCCTTGCGCATCAGATATATTGCCGCCGCAAGCACAAGGGCACATATACCGACGATAAAACAAATGCAATAAACCGGTGACGGCAGCGACGCGGGAATTAACCTATATAGTCTATCTGTATCATACAGCAAGGTGATGTCAAAGAAATTCGCCGCTGCAATACCCGTTTTCACGGCAAGATGCGGAACGGCTATTATGACCGCTGCCGTCGCATATGCTGTTACTGCCCGCTTTATTATCGATCCCATGCAGAAACATAACAAAGCAATAAGGATCGTCCCGATCAGGCTGAGGAAGGTGACGGTCAAAATATATTCGGAGACGGTCAATTCAAAGAGCGATCCTTTATATCTCGGCATGCTCAACATCGGCGCCGACATATCCGGCAAATCATACCGACTGAAAAGATAATACAGATCGAGCATTTTGCATATAAGCCATACGGCAGCCGAAGACAATATGCAGACCGCTTCCTTTTGCAGGAATAACGACCTCCGTCCTTTCGCTGTCGTATTGCCGATAGCTAGCATCGGTGTCCCCGAAGTATTGCCCGTGTGCTCATAAAGGTAAGAGCGGCAGCACAAAACGGAAACGAACAGCAGCAATACCCAGTCAACGCCTTGATCTACATACTTATAATATCCGAGGTCATATATGTATGAACCGACAATGCCCCTCTCCTCGGACAGCGCCGACAGATATTCGGTTCTCTCCTGCAAATACTTGAGCGCCTCAAGCTTTGCCGTCGCCTCCAGGTATTCGCTGTACAGTCGTCTGTAATACGCATCGGATATCTCACCGTTCCACCAATCCGTCTGTACCCTGTCAAACGTGTCTGCGATTTCCGAATAATGAGCGTATTCATCTGCAATATACTCGGCCTTTTCCTCAGTATATTCGCCTCCTATCTCGGCAACATATTCTTTAAGCGACTCGTCGCCCGCAGAGTATTCCGGCATGTAATAATCCGATGCCGAAACAGCTTTGATAAGTATCAGGAGCACCAATAAAAGATAAACAACGCGCTGTTTGTATATTTCATAAAAGCCAAGCGACAGCCAGCCTTTTATTTTCTTGCTTTTATCCGGACGCGCATTCTTCTTTCGCAAGCCGTTTACTGCATCGCTTACCGTGCGTGTCAGCTTTATATCCGAAAGTCTGTTTGTCCGGCAATAAAAAATACATCCAAGCAGCAGAGCGATCAATATAACGGCGAGCGCCGCTGCCGCAAGTACCGCGGTAAGCCCGACCGAGTGACCGAACATGCTGACGGAGCGGTATCTCGGCGCATATCGGTTTATATAATAAACGCTCCACAAGTTCAGATACTTCCACTGTCCCGCGCGGGCCTCATTTATGCCCGATATTGCGAAATTAAGCACCGTGAGCCCGATCCCGAGGCCCAAGCTGATGGCCGTATGCTTTATCATCACAGCGAGCGCGAACACAACCGAACCGAATACGAGCGACGATATGATCTTTAATAAAACATCAACTGCAAAAGCTCCGCCCAAGCTCAGAGGAAGTGGGAGAAATTGCAGCGACTCTACAGACTGAGCCGCACAGCGGAAGTCGCTGTACCCGCCGGACGCGATCCCCGAAACAGCAAACGTGCAGAGCGTGAAAGAAACGACTATTATGACCGAAAAGATCATTACAGCGAACAGCTTGGCTGCCGCCGATTTTGTGCGCCCGTTTTCACATGTGCTCGATATCGTGTAAAATCCGCATGTTCTGTCGTACAGCGCTATGTACACGCTGATGACGGCGATGAGGAGAAATACAATGAAAAAGTCTGCGTTGTAGTCGAAATACTGTTCCCATCCGCTGACGGGCGCGTCTGTGAGATGCACATTTTCATTCAGAAACGAGTATCGCTCAATCACGTTGCGATTATAGCGGTAATTGTAACTGTCGACTCTCCCGGCGTTTTCGTAAAATTCGCATATTCCCTCTGCGTCATAGAGCATTGCGCCTATCTTTTCATGATATATCCCGTCGGCAGCGACTATCCGATACACGTGATCGAACAGTCCGTAATCCATGAATTCCCCGTTGCTGTATGTCGCGGACGGCTCTTCCGAATAGCCGATGCCTTCCCATTCGTCCTTCAGACGGTTGTATTCTTTGAAGAAGGATCTCGGATCGTCCCGATATATCCGATAAATTTTATCGTAATATTTATCCTCACCGTAAGCCGGCGTATATGATGCGTATGCGGACAGCACAGCGTTCAATATGAGGAGAAAAAGCGCGAACACCTTTATGGCCGACGACGACAGCACTTTTCTCAGCTCGCACGGAATGAGCTTATGTATTATCATGCGTTCTCTTTTCATCACTCAAACCACGCCCACTTTCGCTGCGTATTCAAATCGATGCAAACATAGTGCATGTATCCGCGGTCCAGATATTCAACGCCGTAATAATCGGCATCACAAATAACGTAGGTTGACGTTGCCATGGAAAAGAAGAGAAAATGTTCTTCCGAATTCGGGAGCTCAAATACAGTCTTTTTCTCTCCCGTTTCTATATCATATGAGAATAATTCTTTGCCCGGACGGTCTACTCTGTAATAGAATATATTGCCCGCAAAGTGCCCGCCGTAAGCATGGGCAAGCACCAATTCTCTTTTTGAAGGCTCGCTCAGCTTTCGCCGATATAAATTATAAGAATCATCGGCGCGGTCCATCGCGTCATAGTATATGTAACCGCCCGCGATATTGAGAATATTGCTGTCAAAAAGCTCGTCTTCAGTGAAGACAAGGGATCTGTTATTAAAATTCAGATCACATGAGTATAGGGAAAAGTCTTCTCCCTCCGTATCTTCCCCTTCCGTATAATATATAACGTCGTCATGCACCCATTCGAGCGCAAAATGCGCTGACTCCGAACTGTATATCGCTCTTTGTCCGCCGCCGTCACGGTTCATCTTGTGAACGGTATACGTCCCGTCCTTTTCCGAATATGTTGTAAAAAAAACCGTGTCTTTATATAATGAAAGACTGACGAAAGCGTCGGTTATATCATCGACCATCACTTTCCACTCGCCCGTGAGCATATCGTACCGTCCGATCTCCGTAACAAGTGACATAAACGGATCGCCGTCCTCGTCCGAATTGTCGATATCCAGCCCCGGCGAACGTACATTGGCGGCGATCAGAAGTATCGGGACATTATCGTTTTCGGCAGTCGCTTTTTCATCAATTATCATAGTCGCAGAAGCCCCGGAAAACGGATCGCCTTCGCCGTATGCCGCAGCAAGAGCATCATTGTAGAGCGGCAGGCCGGTGCTCCGAATATTGTTCATATCCTGATACTTTATTCCGTCTTTATCGGGATAGATAACGATGCTCCCCAGGTACACATACCGCTCCCCGCAATATATTCGCGGGGCTCTCCGTTGTCGATCTCGACCTGTCCCGGCGTGTCTAACCATAATAGATGTGACGTATCGGCGGCTCCGCTGTCGCTGTCAAATATGCTGCCCTCACCGTCATAATTCTGATGTGCGGTACAAGATGCAAGACTTATTATGCACATTACGGCCGCAATAAAGATAACGGTTATCCTTTGTCTCATTTTTCTCACCACATTATTTTAATAAGGGGAGGCAGCGCCTCCCCTCTCATCCTATCACGCTATCGCACATGCTTTTTGACATGCGGAAATTTTGTTCTTTGTCATAAGTAATTTTTGTAACCGTCTTTATTATAGCAGTTCAAATGCATCCTGTCAATCCGTTTTAAAACTTAAACCTCTAACAGTTGTAAGCCGATTGATGAAGCATAAGATCAGCTGAACCTCATGAGATCATCGGCCGATATCAGGATCGATCAAAGACATCTCGCAGTATGCGCATCTGTCCATGCTGCGCGGATTGGAAGTTCCGCACATTACGCACATTACCGATGACTGATCATCCGTCTTTTCGTGATCCGGGATTTTTTGCATATATTTCGTTCCGTAATAATGCCGTACATGATCACCCACTTCATATTCCGGCTGGCGCTGTCCTTCGTCGCAAACATATCTGACGCGGCGTATCTTTCCGTTCGGCAGGCGTACACTTATCTTTTGAATATTTACCTTTATAACCTGCCTGAATCTGCCCGCCACCGGCGTTTTTTTCATTGCCTTAGTCGGCGTCTGCTTGGAAACGATTAAAGGGGTCTTTGTAACTTTATTTCCCCTACGGTGTTTTACAGCAATAACCTCCCCCTCAAACGCACGGGCACTGGTAAACCATTTCCAAAACCTTGTTTTGATAAATGGAAAAAGACAGATCACCTCAACCAATATCACACCGAAAATGTTTACCGGACGAGAATAATATCCGTAAAAATATGCGGGCAAAAACACAATTACACGCGCGGCGGCAATGAAGAGAATGTCCTTAATGATTTGGCTCTTTACTGCCGCACGTATATCCTGACAGTTTGAGGGGATCTTCAATTTCATCAATGTTCTCCTTTACTCATGTGTTCGAAAATCGTTATAATAGTGTCTCTATTTGGTGATGTGATATAGTAAGAGTTGTTATTATACGACATCATACTTGAACATTGCTCGTTGAACTCATCTATATACACAACAAATCCATTGATCGTCAGTCGTTCTGCCGATGATGTGGGTTCGATTGGTTTGCCTATCTTTAAATACATTGAGACGCTTTCGTCGATAAAACAAATATCAAATTCAGCCCCATCGGTAGACGCAATGTAATAAATACTGCTTATTTTCAACTCATCGGGCAGATTTTTAGGGATCATGATATTGTAATCACGCAAATTCTCGGCCTCTATCAGCTCATCTAATGATGAATACTGTTTTGTTTTGCCTGCATTTATAAACGTTATCCCGCTGTCATCGACCGAAGAACCAATCGGCATGCCCAGCACACGCCGTATCATATCGTTGAACGACGGCATCATTGCGTAAGCAGTAAGCACCAACATCATGACAGCGAGGATAATGCACGCGGCAACGGCGGCCGTCCGCTTTATTCGGCGCAATCCGTTCTTCCGCCCCGCAGCATCCGTATTCGGAGCCGTGTCGGTAAAAGACCGATTTTCAGCGAGTCTCCCAAAATCATCCGCCGTATAGTCCCTCTGCCAGAACTCGGAAAATTCGGGGGGGTCCGTTTTCCCGAGCGCCTCGGCGACTTTATTCAGAAATGTCATGTCATACGTCTTACTTTCAAGCTGCACCCTCATTTCTTCATCGAAGACAGCCTGCAAGTCATCATGAGATAACGAATTTAAATCTATCTCGCCCGAATCGGCAAGCTGTTTTATTTCCGTGATCGATTTTTTGTCTATGTTCATTTTATTCCTCACTTATATAGCGCTTTCGGCTTTGCCCTTCGTTCGTTTTTTTATAAAAAGTTTTATAAAAAGTTCAGCTTATCTTTAACTTCATCGGGCAGCTTGAGAATTTCATCTATCATTCTTTTCCATTTCGCGCGTATCGCGGACTCCGTCGTGTTCAGCATTACGGCCAAGTCCTTATTTGATTTGTCGGCCTTGATGACAGTCTCGAAAAATTCTCCGTTTTTTCTTGAAAGGTATTTTTTCATATACGCTATAACAGCGTTTTTATCGCTCGCCGCGGAAAAATTAAGCGCGATACTCGTCCTCACCACAGCCTCGGCTGCCTCAAGCGGCACGATTTTGTCATAATAACGCTTGTTTGATTTGAGAAGTCTCAGCGCGGCGATAGTGCTTGCGTTCACAAGCCAGCCCTCACGGTTTTTTGACGCCATAAAAGAATCGATGTTGTCGATCGCACGTAAATATGTATCCTGTTCGCAGTCGTCACAGAGGTCCGATTTATTGATATATTTCCTGATGTTGGCCCTTATTACGAACCGGCAGTTCAGATATGCCGCCTCGAGCGCGCGCATCTCCTCCTCGTTAAGCGGACGGGGGCGCGCATCGGTCATTTTATTTTTCATGCACGTTCACTCTCTGTCTATTTGAATTTATCGCTTGCAAAGGCATTTTTGCGAGGCCGTCAATATCGGGCGCATGGCAAAACCCTGCCGTGAGCGAAACATTTGCGACTCGCGGAGCGAGTCTACGAAGACATTTTACCATATTCGTAATTGTCTGTCTACAACATATTTTGCAGGCATTATTTCATTTTTAAGTTGCAGCAATTTCAGTTTGCTTTATTGAAGAGCACAGACAAATCATGAAAATTCTTTGTTATTTTTCAAAAAACGAGCGAATCGGTACTTGAAAAGTGCTATAATAAGTAGAAGGTACAGTTTGATAAACAGATCATTCTTAAATTTTACACCGCAAGGAGAAGGAACGTGAAACTGTTAAAGCATTTATATTATGCCGCCGTCGTGGTCTATTTGCCGGTTTTAGTGACCGCCTCATTGCTCATGCATTTCATGTTTGGCAGCGGAGGGATCATGGATAGTCCGTATTTGTTCGAGCTGTTTGTTCTGTTCCTGTACTCGTTTCCGTTTTATCTCGCTTTTATTGAGATATGTACGGAGGCGGCGCGCTTGTTCGACAAAAAAGACAGGACAAGAAACGAAAAGATACTGAATACGGCAAGCGCTCTCGTCGCCGTCGCCATTATCGCGACACTGATAAATATACACTCCTTCATATATATTTCAATAGGTTTGGCGATCCTCTTGGCAATTCTGTGGGGCATTGGTGCGGCGGTTTTTAAAAGAAGGATCATAGACATCGACTTCGTCAAAGAAAAATCGTTTTGGATATCTGCCGGTGCGCTTTTAATTGCAGCTGTAACGGTGTTTTTCATATTTGTATATTCAAGTGACCGAAAAAACACGCCCGATGATTCCGCCGCAATTCAATATTCTATGAACATAAATTCCCGTAAAATCAAAAACGCCCGACAACGGGCGGTGATCTAAATTACAGATATATATGGAATACGGTGTGACCCGACCGGGTCACACCGTTATCTTTTTTAGCCGCAGCGGCACTATATATGCAGCGCGGGGGACACCTTCTTATACAGTATATAGCATATGAGCGAGCAGATCACGCCCTTGATAAGATTAAACGGCAGCGTGCAGCTCAGGACAAACGTGAAAAGATCCTTTACCCACGGGAAAATCGCCGTTCCCATGGCGATTATTTGGCTCATATCGCCGTTCACGTACACCTGAGTATATGCCGGGACGAGTACAAAATAATTGATCGCCGCGCCGATAATCGCGAGAGACGCCGTTCCGACGGCGAGTGCGGCCACGGCGCCGCCCCTCGTCTTCTTATACTTATACATGATCGCCGCCGGCACCGTGAACGCGCAGCCGATGAGGAAATTTCCGAGCTCGCCGACGCCGCCCGTCATCGTCCCGTTGATCAGCAGGTTCATCAAATTCTTTATCAGCTCTATCGCGAGCGCCGCAGTCGGTCCGAGCGCGAATCCCCCGACGAGTATCACGCTCTCGCTGAGGTCGAGCTTATAAAATGTCGGCGCCACGAACGCGAGCGGAAATTCAAACAGCATTATCACCGTTGCCGCCGCCGAGAGTATCCCAACCTTGGCGACATATTTTGCCGCCGTCGTGCCTGTCCGTTTGCTCTTTGTTTCGTTCATAATAAATACCTCCGAATAAATAAAACGCGCACCCTCGAAAAACATCTTCGGGTGCGGCGCTCGGAAGAGGTGCTCACGCCCTCTTTCGTGCCTATCTTCTTCTATCCAGACTTTAACTGTTGGTTTTGGAATCACACCAAATCATGCGCGTCGAAAAAATGGCGCTCGCGGACTATACCGCCAATCGGGAATCTCACCCTGCCCTGAAGATATTTTATTCGGTTATAGTGCTTTTTTCGATGATGCGACCATGGGCGGGGGCCGAAGCCCCCGCTCTGCCGCGAATTTACAGAAAAATTACTCAGCGATAGCCGTAACGACACCGGAGCCGACCGTTCTGCCGCCCTCGCGGATAGCGAAGCGGAGGCCGACCTCGATAGCGATAGGTGTGATGAGCTCGACGTTCATGTCGACGTTGTCGCCGGGACGGCACATCTCAACGTCAGCGGGAAGTCCGATCGTGCCCGTAACGTCGGTCGTTCTGAAGTAGAACTGAGGACGGTAGCCGGGGAAGAAGGGCTTCTGACGACCGCCTTCCTTCTCGGTGAGGACGTAGACCTGACCCGTGAACTTCGTGTGAGGGTGGATCGTGCCGGGCTTTGCGAGGACCTGGCCGCGCTCAATGCCCTTCTTGTCGATACCGCGGAGGAGCAGACCGATGTTGTCGCCCGCCTCAGCGGAATCAAGGAGCTTACGGAACATCTCGACGCCCGTGATAACGGTCGTCTTCTTCTCGGTCGTGAGGCCGACGATCTCGACGGTGTCGCCCATCTTGACAGTACCGCGCTCAACTCTGCCCGTAGCGACCGTGCCGCGGCCCGTGATGGAGAAGACGTCCTCAACAGGCATAAGGAACGGGAGGTCAGCCTTACGGTCAGGCGTCGGGATATAGCTGTCGACAGCGTCCATCAGTTCATGTATGGAAGCGTACTCGGGAGCGTTCGGATCAGTGGACGTGGACTCGAGAGCAACGCGAGCGGAGCCGCGAATGATCGGAATGTCGTCGCCCGGGAAGTCGTACTGCGAGAGCAGCTCGCGGACTTCCATCTCGACGAGCTCAAGGAGCTCCTCATCGTCAACAAGGTCCGTCTTGTTGAGGTAAACAACGATAGCGGGAACGCCGACCTGACGGGCGAGCAGTATGTGCTCACGGGTCTGCTGCATCGGGCCGTCGGAAGCTGCGACAACGAGGATAGCGCCGTCCATCTGAGCTGCGCCGGTGATCATGTTCTTGACATAGTCGGCGTGGCCGGGGCAGTCGACGTGAGCGTAGTGACGGGCTTCCGTCTCATACTCAACGTGACGCGTGTTGATTGTGATTCCGCGTGCCTTTTCCTCAGGCGCGTTGTCGATCTGGTCATACGCAAGGAACTCGATCTTCTCGTTGCCGAGGGAGAGGACCTTCGTGATCGCCGCGGTAAGTGTCGTCTTGCCGTGGTCGACGTGACCGATGGTACCGATGTTAACGTGCGGCTTGGTTCTTTCAAATTTCTGCTTTGCCATGATTGTGATCCTTTCGTTTTAGTTTTGTTTTTATTGTTGCAATTGGTTGATAAGGTTTAAAAGCGGTTATGACTGTCACGCCTTATGGCCGCGCTTTGACACGATCTCCGCCGAGATGTTCTTCGGGACCTCGGAGAAGTGGTCGGGCTCCATCGTATAGACGGCCCTGCCCTGTGAACGCGAGCGGAGCTCCGTCGCATATCCGAACATGACCGCGAGCGGCACCATCGCGGTGACCTGCTGCGCGCTGCCGATGTTGTCTATGCTCACTATCTGGCCGCGCCTTGCGTTCAGATCCCCTATCACGTCGCCGAGATAATCGTCCGGCGTCGTGACCGTGACCTTCATAATGGGCTCCATCAAAACGGGATCTGCCTGATCGAGCGCCTCCTTGAGTGCCATGGACGCGCAGATCTTAAACGCCATATCCGAGCTGTCGACCTCGTGATACGAACCGTCTATGAGCGTGACCTTCACGTTCACGACGCTGTATCCGGCAAGCACGCCCGACTGCATCGCGCCGCGCAGACCTGCCTCTATCGACTTCATATATTCGCCCGGTATCACGCCGCCGACCGTCTTGTCGATGAACTCGAATTCCTCACCGTTCTCGGTCGGCTCGACGATGATCTTGACGTGACCGTACTGGCCGTGGCCACCGGTCTGGCGCGCATAGACCTTGTCGACGGTAGCGGTGCCTCTGATCGCCTCCTTATAGGCGACCTGCGGCTGACCTACGTTTGCCTCGACCTTGAATTCGCGCAGCAGTCTGTCAACAATTATTTCAAGGTGAAGCTCGCCCATTCCGGCGATGATCGTTTGCCCCGTATCCTCGTCCGTATACGTTCTGAACGTCGGGTCCTCTTCCGCGAGCTTTTCAAGCGCTATCATCATCTTCTCTTCGCCGGCCCTTGTCTTCGGCTCGATGGCGACTCTGATAACGGGCTCCGGGAATTCCATGGACTCGAGAATGATCGGCGCCGACTCCGAGCAGAGCGTGTCGCCCGTCTTCGTGTTCTTCGTGCCGATGATAGCGGCGATGTCGCCCGAATAGACGCAGTCTATATCGCGGCGCTCGTTGCTGTGCATCTGCAGAAGTCTCGACAGCCTTTCGCGCTGTCCCTTCGTCGAGTTGTATGTCGCCATACCTGCCTCGATCTTGCCGGAGTAAACGCGGAAGTAGCAGAGCCTGCCGACGAACGGGTCTGTCATGACCTTGAAGGCAAGCGCCGCGAACGGCCCGTCATCATCTGCCGGGCGCTCTTCTTCCTCTCCTGTCCGCGGGTTGATACCCGTGACCGGCGGGACGTCGAGCGGAGACGGCATATAGTCGACGATGGCGTCGAGCAGCTTCTGCACACCCTTGTTTCGGTAAGATGTGCCGCAGACGACGGGAACGATCTTGCCCGAGATGGTCTCGGCTCTTATCGCCGCCTTGAGCTCGTCCTCGGTGATCTCTTCCTCGTTGACATACTTCTCAAACAGCGCCTCATCAGATTCTGCGACCGCCTCGATCATCTCGGCGCGGTACTTCTTTGCGAGCTCGAGCATGTCTGCGGGGATCTCTTCGATCTTCATATCGCGGCCGAGGTCGTCATAATAGATGACCGCGTCCATCTTTAATAGGTCGATGATCCCGCAGAACTCGTCCTCAGCACCTATCGGCAGCTGTATCGGAACGGGGTTCGTTCTGAGCCTTTCCTTCATCATGTTCACGACACGGTAGAAGTCGGCTCCCATGATATCCATTTTGTTGACATACGCCATGCGCGGGACGTTGTATTTGCTCGCCTGATGCCATACGGTCTCGGACTGAGGCTCAACGCCGCCCTTGGCGCAGAAAACACAGACAGCTCCGTCAAGCACTCGAAGCGAGCGCTCCACCTCGACCGTAAAGTCGACGTGGCCGGGAGTGTCGATAATATTGATCCGCGTATTGCGCCAGTGGCACGTCGTCGCGGCAGATGTTATCGTGATGCCGCGCTCGCGCTCCTGTTCCATCCAGTCCATGACGGCGGCGCCCTCGTGGACCTCGCCGAGCTTGTGAGTTATACCCGTATAAAAGAGTATTCTCTCTGTCGTCGTGGTCTTGCCGGCGTCGATGTGCGCCATGATACCGATGTTGCGTGTACGCTCCAGTGAATATTCCCTGGACATAAATTTCAATGCCTCCGAATCAACCGACGGGGACCGCCTGTCTTTTTCTGAAGGCTGATCTTTGCGGCACGCTCATTCTGCCGCCACACGTGGTTGCAATGTTCTCTATGATTAATAACGGTAATGTGCAAACGCCTTGTTTGCTTCGGCCATGCGGTGCATTTCTTCTTTTCTCTTGAATGCGCCGCCTGCGTTGTTCTTGGCGTCCATGATCTCGCCCGCGAGACGCTCGGACATTGTGTTTTCGCTTCTTGACCTTGCGTAGCTGACGAACCAGCGGAGCCCGAGAGTAAGACGTCTTTCAGGTCTCACGTCCATCGGGACCTGATACGTTGCGCCGCCGACCCTGCGGGCCTTGACCTCGAGCAGCGGCATTACGTTTTCAAGCGCTGCTTCGAAGATCGTGAGCGGGTTCTCGTTCGTCTTGCTTTCCACGATGGCGAACGCGTCATAAACGATCTTCTGAGCGACGCCCTTCTTGCCGTCAAGCATTACATTGTTTATCAGCTTTGTGACAAGCTGAGAATTGTAAAGCGGATCGGGCAAGACCTCTCTTTTGGAAATCTGACCTCTTCTTGGCACTGTTATTCCCTCCTTCATTAAAATAATGTTATCACAGGTACTCGAAAAATAATTCCCGATCGTGTCACCGCCGAAATCAGACATACATAAACTGTTTTATTACTGAAACGCCTATATTATCCGTAAAGGCAGAACACACCGAACAAAATCGAAAAACGATCTTAATTATTTCTTCGGTCTCTTTGCGCCGTACTTGGAACGGCCCTGGTTGCGGTTCGCGACGCCCTGCGCGTCAAGCGTGCCTCGAATAACGTGGTAACGGCAGCCCGGCAGGTCGCGCACACGTCCGCCTCTGATGAGGACGACGGAGTGCTCCTGCAAGTTGTGCCCGATACCGGGGATATAAGTCGTCGTCTCAAGTCCGTTTGTAAGACGTACTCTCGCTATCTTACGAATGGCGGAGTTCGGCTTCTTCGGGCTCGTCGTCGTCACCTTGGTGCAGACGCCGCGCTTCTGGGGCGCGCTCTGATTGATGCTCTTGTTCTTCAGCGAGTTGAATCCCGTCTGGAGCATCGGTGCCGTTGACTTATAAACTTTGTCGTGTCTACCCTGCTTTACAAGCTGGTTAAATGTCGGCATGGTTCCCTCCTTCTTTCAGTAATAAAAAAGTTCACATACGCTCAGCGTCAGAATATAAAAATGAGCATAAATATCCCTCTCGCAGTTACGCACATTAGATTATATCTCATACGTTCCTCTTTGTCAAGGAATTTTTTGCACACGTTTATTTTCTCTTTATTGCACAAAAACAATACGCCCCAGGCAGCTCTCTTTGCCCGATTTTATTACGTTTTTCCCCGCTCGGGCGAAAAATGCGGCGGCGGGAGCCGTGCCCCGCCGCCGCTTTTCTACCTTTACATTATATAGCCGTTCATTCGTTCCTGCGGCTGTCAAGGATCTTGTCGATGGCGTCCGCGAACGCGTCGTCGTCGAACTCGTCGTCCTCGTCTTCGTCGTCGATGTCTTCGACTTCGTCCTCGTCCTCGTCGTAGTCGTCGATGTCGTCTCCGCCGTCGTCCTCGTCATCGTCGCTTCCGGCAAAGATCTCGGCTGCGGAGAGCTCGCGGCGGCCGTAAACGTCGTCGTCATCGCCCTCGTCGACGGCAACGCCCGCGCCGGTGAGCAGATTGCGCATCGTCTCCGAGCTTTCGTCCGTCTCCTCGATCTCGACGTTGCGGTAGCGCTCCATGCCCGTGCCTGCGGGAATGAGCTTTCCGATTATGACGTTTTCCTTGAGGCCGAGCAGGTGGTCGACCTTGCCCTTTATCGCCGCCTCGGTCAAAACCTTCGTCGTCTCCTGGAACGATGCCGCGGAGAGGAACGACTCTGTCATCAGCGACGCCTTTGTGATGCCGAGCAGCACCGGCGTTGCCTGCGCCGGGCGCAGACCGATCTCGCCCGCCTCGATGCGAGCCTTGATCGCGTCGTTCTCTTCCTCGAACTCGCTGACGTCGACCATCGTCCCGACGAGCATTTCCGTGTCGCCGGAGTCGTCGATCTTGACCTTGCGCGTCATCTGGCGCGTTATGACCTCGATGTGCTTGTCGTTTATCTCGACGGCCTGGAGCCTGTACACCTTCTGGACCTCGCGGACGATATAGTCGTATGTCGCGTCAAGGCCGCTGATGCGCGTGATATCGGCGGGGTTCATGTAGCCCTCCGTCAGCGGCTGGCCGTGCCTGACCTCGTCGCCCTCCGAGACGAGCAGCCTCATGCCATAAGGGATCGTGTACGAGATGACCTCGCCCTGCTCGGTCGTGATATCAACGACGTGGACACGCTTGTCGTCGCGGATCGAGGCCGTGCCGTCCACCTCGGTGATGATCGCGGGCTTCTTCGGCTTTCTCGCCTCGAAGAGGTCCTCGACTCGCGGCAGACCCTGCGTGATATCCGAACCTGCAACG
>CANROT010000046.1 GCA_947632285.1 uncultured Clostridia bacterium | reverse complement strand
CTCGCCTCCGAGCTCAATGTCCCGCTCCTCGACCTCGGCTCCGTGAGCCTTGAAATTCTCAACAGTCTCGGCGCAGACGGTTCAAAGCGCCTCTATCTCCACACGGAACCGGGGCAGCATGAGGGCGCTTACATCGGCGGCGCCGCCGACAACACGCACCTCTCCCGCACAGGCGCGCTCGTCTATGCCGGGCGCGTCGCGGACATGCTCTCCCGCTCCGCAGACGAACGGCTCACCGCCCTCGGCAGCCTCGTCGACCGAAACCGCATCGATTATATTACGGAGGCTCTCCTTGGAAAACGGCTTTGATCTCTGCTCGCCCGCCTTCGTGCGCGAGCTGATGGCGCGATACGGCGTCTCGTTCCGGCACGAGTTCGGGCAGAATTTTCTCATAAACCGCGCGATCCCCGAGCGGATAGCGCGCGCCGCCGTCGGGGACAGCGATGACGCCTGCGTGCTCGAGATCGGGCCCGGCATCGGCACGATGACGCGCGAGCTCTCGCGCCTCGCAAATACCGTTCTCGCCGTCGAGATAGACGCCTCTCTCATTCCCGTGCTCGAATACACGCTCTCGGACTGCGAAAACGTCACGGTACTGAACCGCGACTTTATGAAATGCCCGCTCGACGAGCTGACGCGCTCCGCTTTCGGCGGCCGCGAATACCGCGTCTGCGCGAATCTGCCGTACTACATAACGACGCCGATAATAATGAAGCTGCTCGAAGAATCGGACGGGCGGCTGCGCTCGGTCACCGTCATGGTGCAGACCGAGGTCGCCGCGCGCCTCACCGCCGCCCCCGGCACCGCCGACTACGGCGCGATAACCGCCGCCGTCGCGTATTACGGGCGCGCAAAGCGCCTGTTTGCCGTGTCCCCCGGGAGCTTTATGCCCGCGCCGAAGGTAACCTCAACCGTTGTTTCAATAGAGATATACAGCCCCGAAGAGCGCCCGGTCCGCCCCATTGACGAGGAAACGATGTTCCGCGTCATCTCCTCTGCATTCGGCCAGCGGCGAAAGACGCTGCCGAACGCGATCTCGGCGGGATTTCCCGAAATCTCAAAGTCGGACGCCGCGGACATACTCGCCTCACTCGGCTATGACCCGCGCGTGCGCGGCGAGGCGCTCGCCGTCCCGGACTTTGCCCGCATAGCGGACGCGATATCGGAGAGGAGAGGACAGGCGGCAGTATGAACAAATACGAAATCTTAAAATCATATTTCGGGTACGACAAATTCCGCCCCGGGCAGGAGAGGATCGTTGACGCGCTCGCCTCCGGCGGCGACGTCCTCGCCGTCATGCCGACGGGGGCGGGAAAATCCATATGCTATCAGGTCCCGGCGCTCATGGCGGACGGCATCACCGTCGTCATCTCGCCGCTCATCTCGCTGATGAAGGATCAGGTCCGGGCGCTCATCGGCTCCGGCGTCCCCGCCGCTTATCTGAACAGCTCGCTGTCCCCGGGACAGTACGACCTTGCGCTCTCTCGCATGGACGCGGGCAGGTATAAGATCGTATACGTCGCGCCGGAGCGGCTGCCGAGCCCGCGCTTTTTGGAGGTATGCGCCCGCGTCGGCGTCTCTATTGTCGCGGTCGATGAGGCGCACTGTGTCTCCCAGTGGGGGCAGGATTTCAGACCGGACTATCTGCGGATCGCAGATTTTATACGCGCGCTCCCGCGCCGCCCCGCCGTCGGCGCATTTACCGCGACGGCGACGGACCGCGTCCGCGACGACATACGCGAGATACTCGGCCTTCACTCGCCAGTGTCCGTCGTGACCGGGTTTGACCGACCGAATCTCTTTTTCAGTGTTCTGACGCCGGAGAACAAGTCCGCGAAGCTCGTCTCGCTCATTAACGAGCGGCGCGGGAAGTCCGGCATCATATACTGCGCGACGCGGCGCGCCGTCGAGGACGTCACCGAGATGCTCGCCCGCGCGGGGCACCCCGTAACGCGGTATCACGCGGGCCTCTCGGCCGAGGAGCGGCAGCGGAACCAGGACGACTTCGTCACGGACAGAAAGCCCGTCATCGTCGCGACGAACGCCTTCGGCATGGGCATCGACAAATCGAACGTCTCGTTCGTGATACACTACAACATGCCGAAAAACATCGAATCCTACTACCAGGAGGCGGGACGCGCCGGTCGGGACGGCGAGCCCGCGGAGTGCATACTGCTCTTCGGCGCCCGCGACATAATCACGGCAAAATTTCTCATCAACAACTCCGACCCGAACCCGGAGCTGTCCGCCGAGGAACAGGCAGCGGTGCGGCAGGAGGAGCTATACAAGCTCGAACACATGATACAGTACGCGACCGGTACCGGCTGCCTGCGCGCCTATATCCTGCGCTATTTCGGCGAGCCCGGCAGCACCTCTTGCGGCGCGTGCTCGAACTGTCTTCACACATACGAGGCCGCCGACATCACCGAGGACGCGAAAAAAGTCATCGCCTGCGTCACGGGGACGCGCCAGCGCTACGGCATGTCGGTGATAGCCGAGGTCCTCCGCGGCAGCAAGAGCGAACGCATCACCTCGCGCCGCCTTGACCGCGAGGAAACATACGGCGCCATGAGCGCGTACAGCGAAGGAAAGATAAAGGAGATCATAAGCGCGCTTCTGGCGGGCGGTTACCTCGACGTGACGGACGCCGAATACCCGATCCTCACGCTGACGGCGCAGTCGGCGGAGGTGCTCACCGGCAAGAGGCGCGTTGAAATGAAGGTCATAAACAAAAAGAAAAAGGAGGCTCCCCCGAAAAAGGAAGCCGCCTCAAAAGCGCCGCTCGATGCCGGGGACGAGGCGCTGCTCTCCGAGCTGCGCCGCCTGCGCGCAAGGCTCGCACGCGAGGAAAACGTCCCCGCCTATATCATCTTCACGGACGCAACGCTCACCGACATGTGCCGCAAAAAGCCGCGCGACATGGTCGAAATACTCCGTGTCTCCGGCGTCGGCGAGCGCAAGCGCGACAAATACGGGCCGCCTTTTCTCGATGTGATAGAGAAATATTTATGACCGCCGCGCACAAGCCCGCAAATATTCGTCCCCCGCCTCCGGCGGCTGCCGGAGGCGGGGGACGCTTTTATAATTCCGTATTACTGCCTCACTCGGCAAGGAGCTTTTCGACGAGCGCGCGGAGCGACGGGCACTTGCAGTCTGCGAAAAACAGCTCGCGGAAGCGGCTGCCGGAGAGCGCGCCCTTCACGAGCGCGGAGTCGAGCTCGGGGAGGATCTCCTCGAGCGGGCGGTAAGTCTTCGCCTTTACTTCATCGAGTATCTTCTTGTTCGCCTTCTCGGGGACGGCGCGCTCGCGCGGATAACCCTGCCCCGGTTCCTCGCAGAACAGCTTTTCGAATATGTATTCGAGGTTGAGGTCTCCGCCCCAGCCGAATCCCTTTGCGAACGGAATGGCGATGGCGTTTCCGTCATTTATCTGCGCGAACGTGTACGCGTCGAGCGGGTCCTCGACGTGCCCGCAGATGACGCCCGGGAACGAGTTGCACGCGAGCATCGCGCCCTCTCCCGTGCCGCAGCCCGTGATGACGTAGTCCGCGGCGCCCGAATTGAGCAGCACAGAGGCGAGTATGCCGATCTGTACGTATGTGAGCTGGTTGTCGTCCGGCGAGTACATGCCGTAATTGACGACCTCGTGTCCCATCGGCTCGACGACGCGGCGCAGCGCGCCCTCGATCACGGCGTTTTTCGCCGCCTGGCTGTTTTCATTGATAAGTGCGATCTTCATTTCTTTGCCTCTTTTTTAAATTTAAATTATATTTTCGAATATCAAAGTGTCTCACGGCTGCTTGCCGATATATGCGAGGATACCGCCGTCAACGTAGAGGATATGCCCGTTCACGAAGTCGGACGCCTCGGACGCGAGGAACACGGCGGGGCCCTTCAGGTCGTCGGGCGTGCCCCAGCGCTCTGCCGGGGTCTTCGCGACGATGAACGCGTCAAACGGGTGCCTTTTGCCGTCCGGCTGAGGCTCGCGCAGCGGCGCAGTCTGCGGCGTCGCTATATATCCGGGGCCGATGCCGTTGCACTGTATGTTGTACTGTCCGTACTCGGACGCGATATTCCGCGTCAGCATCTTGAGCCCGCCCTTTGCGGACGCGTATGCCGACACGGTCTCCCTCCCGAGCTCGCTCATCATCGAGCAGATGTTGATGATCTTGCCGCGCCTGCGCTCCATCATCGACGGGAGCACCGCCTTTGACACGATGTACGGCGCGACGAGGTCGATGTCGACGACCTCGCGGAACTCGGACGCCTCCATCTCGTGCATCGGTATGCGCTTTATTATCCCGGCGTTGTTGACGAGGATATCGACGGCGCCGAGCGTTTTTTCTATATCGGCGACCATGCGGGCGACGGCGTCCTCATCAGTCACGTCGCATATATACCCCTTCGCCTCGATGCCGCGCGCTTTGTAGTCCTCGAGCGCGCGCTCAAGGTGCGCCTGCCCGCGGCAGTTGAACGCGATCTTCGCGCCCGCCTCCGCGAGCGCCTCCGCTATCGCGAATCCTATCCCGTATGCGGCTCCCGTAACGAGCGCGACCTTTCCCTCGAGCGAGAACATATCTTTCATCTTCCTCAAAAGCACCGCCTTTTTTACGATTTTATACTTTATCCTAAAGTATATCAGAAAACGCGGCCGTTGTAAATGACTTATTGCGCTTTTGCACTTGAAAAACGGACACGTTTGGTATATAATATCCTTTACGGGACTCATTTCCCCCGGAAGGAGGCGGCGCAATGCTTGCGGCAGTCAGAAATTTCGTAATAGCGTTTTTGATAGCGGCGGCCGTATTCGGGCTGATAGCGTGGTTCATAACCATATTTATCGCCGACAACGTCATCGGCATCGCGGACACGCCGGACACCGGCGGCGTCGGAGACGTCACGCTGCCGCCGGAGGAGACGCGCCCCACCGACCCGGACGGGCCGAAGCCGCCGTCTTACCCCGACATACCGGGCAATTCGTTCACCGTGCTGCTCGTCGGCACCGACTACCGCCCCGACGACTTCATCGACTATTTTGAGGATTTTGTCGGCAATACTTACTCGGACGTGAAGCTCGGCCTCCTTACAAAGCCGATACGCAAGCAGAGCGCGGACCTCATCATTCTCGTCACCGTCTCCGAGGAAACGCGGCAGATCGTGTTCTCCTCCATTCCGTCGGACACGCGCGTCACCGTGAACGGCAGCTACTGCCTGCTCGGCGAGCGCTATGACAAGGGCGGCGTCGACGAGATCGTGGACTTCGCAAACTATCTGACCGCCGTGCCGATCGACTACTATATCAAGGCTAATATCACGGACGCGGGCTCGATCATCGACGTCATTGACGGAGTCTCGATCAATGTCCCCGTCGATATCATGAATCCGTACTACAACCCCGACTGGACCGAGGAGGACGCCGAGTGGTCCGGGATCACCGGCGAGCGCGACCACGACACGCGCATTGCGATACACGCGGGCGAGCGGACGATCAATTCCTCCAACCTCTTCGCCCTCATGCACTACCGCACCGAATCCGCCTCGGCGAGCGAGCGCGACTTCGTCATCATGGAGCTCGCGCGGCAGACGCTCCGCAAGGCGGTCAGCGCCGAATATATCAACCGCGCGCCAGAGCTCTTCGCCCGCGCGATACGGTATACGGAATCGAACATGACCGTCGACGATCTCAACAACAATCTTGAGCTGTTCCGGCACTACAACGAATTTTCGATCTCGACGATATCATACCCCGGCTCGTACTCGACGCTTGACGGCGAGGCGTGCTTCGTTCCGAACGTCTCCGAGGCATACGAGATGTTCCGCACTTACAGGGGCATAGGTCAGCATTAAACCCGAAAGGAAAAAATAAATGAACAACACCGAAAAGACAATGGACAAGATCGTCGCGCTCTGCAAGAACCGCGGTTTCATTTTTGCGGGAAGCGACATATACGGCGGGCTCGCAAACACGTGGGATTACGGTCCGCTCGGCGCGCGCCTTAAAAATAACGTCAAGGACACGTGGCGCAAGCGCTTCATCCAGGAGCGCAAGAACAGCTACGAGGTCGACGCCGACATCCTCATGCACCCGAGAGTCTGGGAGGCGAGCGGCCACGTCGCCAGCTTCTCCGACCCGCTCCTTGACTGCCGCGAGTGCAAGACGCGCCACCGCGCCGACAATCTCATCGCAGACTTCGACCCGGACGCTCACCCGGACGCGATGACGAAGGAGGAAATGTTCGAGTACATCAAGGCGCATTCGATCCCGTGCCCCAAGTGCGGCAAGCACAATTTCACCGATATCCGTGAATTCAACCTCATGTTCCAGACGTTCCGCGGAGTCACGAACGACTCGAAGAGCGTCATATATCTGCGCCCCGAAAACGCGCAGGGCGAATATGTCAATTTCCTCAACGTCCAGCGCACGATGCGCGCCAAGCTCCCGTTCTCCATCGGCCAGATCGGCAAGGCGTTCCGCAACGAGATCACGCCCGGCAACTTCACGTTCCGCACGATAGAGTTCGAGCAGATGGAGTTCCAGACGTTCTGCCATGAGGGGCAGGACGGCGAGCTCTACGACTACTTTAAGGAGTACGGCCGCAAATATTTCGAGGACCTCGGCATCGCGCCGGAGCACCTCCGCTATCACGACCACGAAAAGCTCGCGCACTACGCGAAGGCGGCGTGCGACATCGAGTTCTTGTTCCCGTTCGGCTGGGGCGAGATCAACGGCACGCACAACCGCACGGACTTCGACCTCACGCGCCACCAGGAATACAGCGGCACGAACATGAGTTACCTCGACCCCGAGACGAACGAGCGATTCATACCCTACATCATCGAGTCTACGTACGGTCTTGACCGCACGGTGCTCGCGCTCCTCTGCGAAGCATACGACGAGGAGGTCATAGACGCGGAAAAGAACGACGTCCGCGTCGTCCTGCACCTCTCCCCCGCCGTCGCGCCGTACAAGTGCGCGGTGCTCCCGCTCTCAAAGAAGCTGTCGGACAAGGCGCTCGAGGTGTACGGTCAGCTCTCAAAGCGCTTTATGACGGACTTTGACGAGACGGGTTCCATCGGCAAGCGCTACCGCCGCGAGGACGAAGTCGGCACGCCGTTCTGCGTCACATACGACTTTGACTCCGAGAGCGACGGCTGCGTCACGGTCCGCGAGCGGGACAGCATGGAGCAGGTCCGCCTGCCGATAGGCGAGGTGGCCGACTATATCGCAAAGTCGATATCATTCTGACACCGCAAGGGAGGCCGCATGTTCTTGGCCTCCCTTTTTCAAACGCAAAACGAAAGAAGAGGTACGGTCAAGGTGAAAAGGTCACTGTTAATCATACTCGCGGCGCTCTCCATTCTCACGCTCTGCGCCGTCACGGCGAACGCCGAGGACGGAATCCCCGTCGGCGAGGACGGCGCGGTCCCGACGGACGGCTACGACGGGCCGCAGATAATAAAAATACGCGTCTTAAACGAGGCGCGGTTCCTCGAAATATATTGGGACCGCTGCGTCGACGAGGACGCCGCCGTCGACCCCGCGAACTTCACGCTGCGCGCCGGCGGGAAAACGGTCTCGCTGACGCCGAACACGCTCGACTCTGACGGGTGGACGGACACGATCTATTTCGACCGCGAGAACAAGACCGTCGCCGCCTCGGACGCGCACTGTATGAACAGGCTCGACCCGTCGCTCCACATGTCGAGCATCTCCTTCCCCGAGTCCGAGCTCTCAAAGCTCGCCTCCGGCGAGCTGACGCTCGAGGTCAAGGGCGACAGCATCGTCGACAAGGCGGGAAAGTCGGCGAAGAGCGCCGTTTATGCCGGCGTCCCGCGCCTTGACTACTATACGCAGAAGGTCATGACAGAGAGCGGCATAACGATAAAGGGCGACGACACCGTGGCGCTCTCGTCCCTCGAGCTCGCCGCAAAGCAGGTCGAGGTCGAGCTCTCGCAGCCCGGCACCGGCATCGCCGAGACGATGAAAAAGTGGGGCTGCTCGCTCGCCGTATACAGCTCGCGCGAAAACGTATACATGATCCCCGAGCACCGCTACGGGTTCCGCACCTCGATGTACGACCTTGAGGGCTACGGCGGCAACAAGTGGAACGGCTGCGTTTCCTCCATCGCGGAGGTGAACATCACGCGCACCCGCAACTCGTCCGAGCCATACGCGAACACGATGTACCCGAACGAAAACGTACTCATACACGAGTTCGGGCACTGTATCAAGTCGATAGGGCTTGAGGAAAATGACGATCAGACGCTCATAAACGAATATTTCGCGGCGTATGAAAACGCCGTTGACACAGGCCTTTGGCCGAACACGTATGCGATCTCGAATTCGGACGAATTTTTCGCAACGATGTGCGCGATCTGGTTCAACAACATGGACGACGTTTCGAGCTGGACGGACGGAACGCGTTCCCCGCTCAACACGCGCGAGGAAATGAAGGAATACGACCCGCAGACCTACGCGTTTTTTGAAAAGATCCTTCCCGCCGACACGCCGCTGCCGGCGCCGTGGAACACGCACTCCCCGGACAACTATCACGGCGGCATCGTCCGCCCGCCGATCGACAACCGCATCGCCTGCAGCGAGGACGGCGTGAGCTGCGGCGTCTTCAAGCTTGAGACGCGGGCACGAGGCACGACATGGCAGGTCGACAGATACGCGGCGGACGCCTCCCGCCCGCAGAACGACCTCTGCCTCTGGACTCCGTACGGCACGGACGGCAACGCTTCATCAATGATAAACGGGCCGTGGCGCGTGATAGTACATGACGACGGGACCGTCTCGCTCACCTCCGCCGACCTCAACGCGGCCCTCACCGCAACCGGAAAGGACACCGTCGCCGTCTCCGGGAGGCGTTACGACGAGGAAAGCGAGGCGCAGAGATGGCTCTTTATCGAGGACACCTCGACCTCAAACAAATTTGACGGCAGGCTCATAAACATAAAGTACGGCACCGCGCTCTCGCACGACCCGCGCGCCACGGACGGCGCGCCGCTGATGCTCACCTCGGAGGCGGACGGCGCGCTCTGGATGCTGCGCAACACCTCCGAAACAAAGGGCGAAAAGCAGGCGTTCCTGACGCCGAGCGCAGCCAACACGCCCGCCCCCGACACAGCGGACCCGGTGACCGACGCACCGACTGATAAGACGACTGAGCCCCCGGCAGAGGACAGCACAGGCACGGACAGCGCCTCCGGCGGCTGCGGCTCATCACTCGGCGCCGCCGCAGTCATACCGGCCCTCGCCGCGTGCGTTCCGCTCTCAAAGAAAAGAAAGAAAAAGCACAGCTAAACTAATATTTAAGCGTCTGTAGAGATTCACTGATAGATGCCCAACCTAAAAACGCAAAAAATGCCCGAACGGTTCCGCTCGGGCATTTTTTGCGCTATGTGCAATAGGCAAGGCTTTTCAGTTGTTCTTTATATTCCACGCCATGTCGTGTAATCTGTCGGCTACTTTGTCCGCAGCATACGAAATCACGGAGGCATAGCACCAAAATTGAGCCATGAGGTCGAATCTGAAATCCGGGTCGTATTTCCCGACAAGAAAATCAGAAAGTCCTACCACAATTCCCAATATTGCAAATAAAATAAACTCAATAATTCCCCTCATTATAATATGTGAAGCGATTACAGGTTCAGCAAATATCCTTGCCGGTTTACTCTCAAACACCGAATTGGTGCGAGAAGGATATGTATAAGCGATATAAGCAGCCCTTACAAGCAAATACTCCTCATCGGTGAGATCAAGCGGTTGATCGGGTACGTCGAAAAGCCCTTCTCTCAATAAGAACGCGCGCCGTACTTCCGGCTTTTCCGACATTACGGATTGCTGCGTCAGCCACGATATGTTCGATACCGTTTTGCCTTCGAATCCCTTCTTTTTCAGATACTCTGAAACTTTTGCATTCATGTCTTTTCCTCCGACAAATAAAAAAGTGTGCAGCCGAAGCCGCACACCGAAAAACGCACGACTCCGCAACTGTTGTCACACAAGTTTTCGAGCATTTCCGAAATGGGATGCGAAAAAGCAGAGCTGCATTTTTACCGAAAAGCAAAATACACCCCATTGGAAACGCATATTAACTTGTGTGACAAAGGTATTATATCAAAAAAGCAGGCGGCGTGCAATAGAAATCGGCGATTTTTTCAAAAAAATCGCCGATTTTGCACTTTATAAATATATGAGCTTTTCAAAGCATCTTTTTTCTCATTCGGTGTATACGTCCGCAAAGTCGGCCGCGTATACCTCCGTTCTGTTCTCCGCTGGATCCTCCGTCGCCGTCTCTTCCCCCGTCGTCTGCTCCGGCATCATGATCGAGATGCCGAAATCCTTTACGCGCAGGAATATCTCGCCGCATTCGCGCACCGACTGCCATTCGTAAACGTGATAGTCGGACGCGACGCCGTATGCCTCGATACCTATTTCGCCCGCGATATAGAGGGCGCGCGGGAGCTGGTACTCCTGAGCCACGATAACGATTCGCTCCGCGCCGAATTCCTCCTTCGCACGGCTGATGCAGTCATATGTGGACTCGCATTCAAGGTCGGTCATGATATCGTCGGACGGTATATCGGCGGCAAGGGCATAATTTTTTATCACGTCCGCGTATTCACGGTCACGCTCGCGCTTCTCGCCGCTCATAAGCAACTTCGGCGCCGCGCCCTTCCTGTAAAGCTCGACACCGCAGTCGAGCCTGTCGGCGAGCATATCGTCGACCGTTCCGTCACCCCGCACCTCACAGCCGAGAACAACGATATAGTCCATGCCGTCAAGCTCCGCCGCCTCGGCGGAAAGGATTATGCCGTCGTCGCCCTTCGCCATGACGTATACGTTTATCCCGATGACGGTCGCCGCCGCGAGCACTACGCAGACCGACGTTATCGCCGCCATACGGCGGCGCCGCCGCTTATCCGCCGCAGTCGTCCCGGCGTTTTTGAGCTTCGACATCGAGAACGTATGCTTTATCGGCTTCCAGTCTATCTTGCAGAAGAGCGCCGCCAGCGATATCGGCACATACGTGAACATGAAGAGCGGGAACGTAAACATGAAGAATATCTTCTTCCACGCCGACGTGTGCATATGCTTCCATTCCGTCAGCGTCGTAAACGCGCCGAACGAGAACAGCGTGAAGTAAAGGCTCGAAACGAGCTGCCCGACCGAGCGCAGCGCGACCATAATATCGTCGCCTATCGCGGTCCCCCGGACCCCGAGCGCAATGTTGCAGAGCACGGAGATTATCGAGAGCACGAACGCGGGCATTATCGTCATCGCCATGTCAAAGCAGGAGAAGCTGCCGTGGAATATGCCGCGTATCAGCTTTGTCCCGTAGCCGCGGAACACCTGTATATATCCCTTCGACCAGCGCAAACGCTGCCGCCACGACTGCGAGAACGTCACGGGCTGCTCATCGAACAGCTCCGCCGTCGGGCAGAATGCGATCTTGCGCCCCTTCAGTATTTCCTCAACGGAAAACTGAATGTCCTCCGTCAGCATATGGTACGGCCAGTTTCCAATCTCATCAGCGATCTTGCGGCTGAACATGAACCCCGTCCCCGAAACGGCGCAGCTCGAGCCGATGAGGAAGCGCGCGTAGTTCAGATAGCGGCTCTCGCGCAGAAACCATAGCGCGTAACCGGCGCTTATCCAGTTTGTACCGTAGTTCTTGCTGTTGCGGTAGCTCGTTATAACGTCGTGACCCGCCGTGAACGTGCGGTTCATCTCCTCAAAATAATTCGGGGAGAGAATGTTGTCGGCGTCAAAGACGAAATAGCCGTCAAACCCCTCGGGATAGTCCTCCTTGAGATGGCCCATGAGCTCCGTCAGTGCGTACCCCTTGCCTATCAGCTCCGCGTTCTGCCGAGTATAGACGACGGCGCCCGCCGCCTCCGCCACCTCTTTTGTATTGTCGGTGCAGTTGTCCGCGAGCACAAAAACATGAATGAGGCTCTGATCGTAAGTCTGCTCGTGTATGCTGCCTATGAGGTCGCCGATGACCTCCGCCTCGTTTCGGGCGCAGATGAGCACCGCAAAATTGTGCGGTTCGCTTTTGGTGTAGACCTTCTTTTTATGTAATAGCCAAACGAGCGGTATGAACAGAAACTGATACGCGTAGCATACCGAAAACACTATGGTTATTATATAGTTGATATACCGAAGCGTTCCCATGATACCGATCCCCCTCTCCCGGCAAAAACAATTTTAACAAATCGCGGGCGCGTCAAAAGGACAGCCGAAAGCCCACTTTTGTAAATAATATAATAGTATGCCGCCGCTTTTTTGTCAAGAGTTTTGATCCTTTTTTATTTGTACAGATTTCATAAAAATGCACGCTGTCGAGCGCCGCCGGATACGCAACTGCGCGGCGCCTGTCGAAGGTGCGCGTCAGCGCACGAAAACATCGACCTCCCCGTCCTGCGGAGCCTCGAACCGCCGCAAAAACTTCGCCGTCAGCCCTTCGTCAACAAAGTACGCCTCCGCCGTGCCGGCGGCGACCGCCGCGTTCCGCTCCGCGATCCTCCTATGCCACGTCTCGCCGTCAATATCGATATAGTGCAGCTCGCAAATGATCCCGCGCGCGCCGAAAAACTCCCGCGTCCGCCGGCGCTCCTCCGCCGCCCAGAAGCCCCAGTCGAGAATGACGCCGACGCCGGCGCGCGCCAGCTGCACCGCGAGTCCTAAAAGATAATTTTTCACGCCCGCCGCATATTCGTCGTGGCGCTCGCCCGCGTCCTGCCCGAACACGGACAGCATCACCTCGTCGGCCGAGAGCGTGACCGCTCCCGTCCTCTCCGAGAGGCGGCGCGCATACGTCGTCTTCCCGCAGCATAGCCCGCCGCATATCAGCGTCACACCGGCATTTTCCATTGTCTCCCTCCTAAAGCGCTCTTATCGCCCTGTCGATCCATTCGAATCTGTTTTTCATATATGTGCGGAGATAGTCGAGCTGGCCCGCATATGTGTCGATCGCGGCGGTCCTGTAATTTTCGAACTGTATCTTTTTCCCGAGTATGTCCCACCGCCTGAAATTCTCCGCCGCGGACGGCGAGACGTTTTTCTCCGCGTCGTCGACCGTTTCAAGCCCGGTTTTGAGCATTTTTTCGCCGACCTCGGCCCACCTTGCCTTCAGCTTTTCGATAAAAGCCTCGTCTTCAAGCAGGTAATTCATTATGTTATCCTCGATATAGTTGTCGTCCGCGTCCGTGACCGGCGTTCCGAGGCATATCCACTCCGCATAATTCGCCGTGTCGAGCACAAAATTCCCGAACGCGTAATCGAAGTCCCACGGGGTGCAGAAGATGAGCTTGCCGCCCTTTTCTTTCAAAAGGAAATCGCTCCGCCTGAAAATCCCGTCGACATTATACGAAAATTCATAGAGCAAAAACCAGTCCACGAGCGAATCAACGTCGAGCAGCGCTTCATAGTCGCCGCCCTCAATTATCGCGTCCTCCACCGATTTGATGTACGAGCTGACATACTCGAACTGCTCTTTAGTCAGCACGTCCTCTTCCGGCTCCTTTATCAGGACGTATTTGAACAGCTCGTGCGAAAAATTCGCGTAGCCGAAGCTCGTTTCCACTGTGTCGCCGCCTATTTCGAGCAGGTAATCCGTGTCGATCTCCGTTGAATCCTCCTCCCCGGGCACGCGCCCTTCGTTGATCTCGACCTGCTCGCTTATCTGATATACGCCCGCGTACTCGCCGTTCACGAATACGTCGACGATGTACGCGCCCGGCACAAAGACGAAATTGTCAAGCACGCCGGCTATCGAATACGCGAGCCTGTTCCTGATGAGGGAGCGGTCAGCGTGATTTGCGATTAGGACCCATTTTTCGCCTTTTTAAGCCCGAACAGCTTGACGCCGCTCTCAAACTTGATCTTGTACGGCTTTTTTTCGAGCTTCCACGACGAATTCCCGCGCCCCCTGATGCCGATGCGCGCGTCCTCTATCCCGCCGTAGTCAAACGCGCCGTTATAGTCTATGGAGAACGTGCCGCCGATATATGTATCCTTTGATTCTATCGGAGCGCCCCCGTCCGTCGTTATATTCACGACCGGCAGCCTGTAATC
>CANROT010000045.1 GCA_947632285.1 uncultured Clostridia bacterium | reverse complement strand
CAGGCTGCGGCTGTATCGGTTGTTGCGGCTGCTGCGGTGCGTTCATCTGCTGGCGCAGAAGCATGAGCTCCTGCATCATGCGCTGCTGTTCGCGCTGCTGCTCCGCGCGCTCTTCCTCGATCTTTTTCCGCTCGGCTTCGAGCTCTTCCATCTGTTCCTTCCGATATCTCCGGAACAGGCGTATGCTGTTTATGCCCTGCAAAAGGATCAGCGTGAGGAACGGGATCAGAATGCATACAATATATCCGGGCGTCGTTTTAAGGAACTGGAAGAACTTGCCGACGCCGGGGAGCCGGAACTGATATTTGCCGAGGACGAAGCTGTATGTAACGACCGTCGCATCGTCAGTATCCGTTGTGGTACCGTATGTCACAAAGCCCGGATTTCCGTCCTCGTCCTTCGTGAGGCGCCTGATCTTATGGGTGATGATCTCGCCATAGCTCTCGGGGTCGACCGACTGGAAGGTGATGATGTCCCCCTCCTTCAGTTCGGACGGATCGACCGTTTTGGAGATGACAAGGTCGCCGGCCTCAAAGTCGGTCGCCTTCATGGAGTCGGATTTGACGATAAACGCCTTGAATCCGAAGATGCCGCGGTCCGCCTGATCAAACGTCGTCACCGATACGATGGTGAAGATCATCATGAAAACGGCAACTGCCACGACGGCCCACGTAAAAACGGCTTTTACGATATTCAGTACCTTTTTTGCTGTGCTGCCTTCTTCCAGCATTTTGTCTGATTTCCTTTCTTTTACGGCTCACACCGAGAGCACATGCCCGACCGTTTCATTCAGCCCGCGCCGTATTTATGATTTTGTCGGCGTCAGTCAAACAGACGGTTCGGATTGTTCTTGGTCTGTACCGCGTCCGCCGCGAGATCGAAGCTGAGGTAAAGTCCCTGAGCTTCATTGCCCGCTTCCTCGGGGAAATGGAAGGATAGAGTCAGATCCTTTCTTTCATTGATCTTCATCATATCCGCCGTGGCGGCCGTCCGATCCTTTGTCATTTCGGAGAGCTTGCCGCTCCAGATGACCTTGTCGCCGTCCTTCAGGACGACCTCCAGCGTGTCGGCAAGACCGCCCTCAACATTTACGAAGTACAGGCGGTACCATACGTCCCACGTGCTCTGATTCTCGATATAGAAGTTCTTTTCGACCGTCATGCCCGGCTCGAAGAGGAACTCGTGCTCTTCAATGACGGGCTTGCCGCCGTTCAGCTCGATCTTAACGGAGCCCGTGTGGAACAGGTTGTTTTCGACCGACACGGTCGACCAGACCAGAGCGAAGGTCGTGATGCACAGGCATACGGCAAGGACAAAAATCGCGGCGATCGAACCGGTGATCTTTTTTCCCGTATCATTTCGATTCTGCATCTTTTTTCTCTCCCTTCCGGCGTACTACCAAAAGTATGAAAATCATCAGAAGTGAACCGGCAGCGAGGCTGATCCAAACATAGCTGTTGAAGGAGTCGCCCGTCTGCGGGGGCTCAAACGGAGACACCAGATTCCCGGTTTCCTCGACCCACCACCTGAAATCGGCGACCAGGTCCTTATCCATATACTCGTTTCCGACGCTCGTGTCGAGGTAGGTCGTGATCTCGTAATACAGCTCGCTGTGCTTCGTTTCATTCGTCTTGAGGGGGTGGTTCAGAGACTGCGGCATATCGCGCATCAGCCCGTCGTACAGGACCTCGTCCTCATCGAGCAGGCGAATGCGGACCTTCAGCACCTCGGCCAGCTTTTCATATCCCTCGCGGACGTCCGCATGATAGCGGACGATGATGTCGCCCTTATAATAGACGCTGACGCAGTAATATTTCGTTTCCGCGTCTCCCGGGAACATATTTTTGACCTCAAAGGGAATGTTATCATCGGGCTTGCGGTTGAAGAGGGTGAACGCCTCCGCCGTGACCGCCGTCGTCGACGCTCTTGACGACGAGTTCGGCGCTGCCGCGTTCGGAGCCGCCGCCTCGGTCTGCTGCTGCTCCGGCGCCGCGGGGGTCGCCGCTTCGTTTACCGCGCCGGTCACCTCGCCGCTCGGCGATGTCTCCTGCGCCCCGGCGGTCGCCGTACCGTTTCCGGACGCGGTCCCGATCGGCTTTGACAGGTTGCCGTCCTCGGGCGCGGGGTCGATCAAATTATCCGGGACCACGACCGTCGTGGTCCGGCTCGCCGTTATGTAGCGAACGAGCCATGTGCCTCCGAGCGCCAGCAGGCTGAGCCCCAAAAGGATCGCCAGCACCGCTATGGCGATATTCAATTTTTTTCTTGACGTTTGCACGGTCGTCCCTCCGTTTTCTGTATGTTATTTCTTGTCGTTGTCTTTTTTCGCTCGGCGGCGGCAGCAGTCACAGATCTTCCGCTCCTTTCGCCGCGAGCATATATCGGTCGTCCGTCTCTATCGCTTTCCATCGCTTATTTCCCAATTTATGCCGAAAACAAGCTCGAAACCGCAGCTTTCGTCGCTGCCGATGCTAACTGACCATATCACATGCTATATTGTAACACTGTTCACCCGAAAACGCAATAGGTTTCGCCAAAAAATAATTTGGAACTTTTGGAAATTTCCTTTTATTGTAATTCTTCGTCACGTCCATCGCCGCCACACGTGTATCTTATGAGCCCCGCCCGCCGACAATGCGGCCATATCCGCTGCTTTTTCTTCCGCGACGGAATTCAATTTTGCGGCTCCGCCTCCTCCTGCGGCTGAAAGCGGCTCATAAAGCGTTTAAGCAGGAAGGTGCAGAAATACGGGAAAGTATACACGTGCCCGTCATATCCGATATTGTTCTTCGACAGCTTGAATCCGTACCGTATCTCGGGGTATCTGCCGCTGTTTATCAGCGTGCTCATGGACTTCGCCCGTCCGCTCTTCGCCTTCACCTCAATGGGTATGAGCGACGACGCGGAGCGGATAAAAAAATCCGTTTCGAGCGTTGAATCGTCCCGCTTATAGTAGTAGAGCTTATACCCATCCTTGACGAGCGCCTCCCCGACCATGTTTTCATAAATCGCGCCGCCGTATACGCCGAGATTTTTATTTGACCGGAGGTCGGCCTGCGATTCCTCGTCGAGCATGGATACGAGCAGCCCCGTATCGGCAAAATACAGCTTGAATATGTCGGGGTCGTAATTCCCGCCGAGCGGGAGCTCCGGGAACATAAGGCAGTAACACACGTTTACGATCCCGGCATCAGACAGCCACTCGACGCACCCGCGATAGTCGCGGAACCTCGCGCCGGACGCGACTTTTGATATCTGGAACTTTTTGTTTTCCTTCGCGAGCTGCGGCGCGATACGGTTGAATACGTTTATGATCCTCGTCTGATCGACGCCGGACGCATACTTGCGGATATCCTCTTTATAGTCGGCGATGAGCTGCCTCTGCGTCATCAGCGAGCCCTCAAATGTGCCCCTGCGGATATATTCTTCCACAACGGCGGGCATTCCGCCGAGAACGCTGAAATCGAGGAACAGCGAATGGAACACGCTCATTTCAAGCTCGCCGAACGGGGTGAGTCCCGTCATGTGCTCGAGCATACCGTCGACCGTTTCCTCATTATATCCCTTCGCCCACAAAAATTCCTCGAAATCCATCGAGTACATATAATAGTCAGTCTTGTATCCGACGCTGTTGCTCTCGACCCTCCTGTAATTTATGCCGAGCATGGAGCCGCTGCATATAACGTCGAACCTTTTGTCCGCGTGGAAAAACTTCAGCGATGCGGCTATCTCCGGGAATTCGGTGATCTCGTCGAAAAAAATCAGCGTCCGCCCCGGTATGAAACGCTTTGACGGGTCGATCAGCGATATGTTTTTGATGATCGCGGCCGGTTCAAAGCCGTCCGATATGATGCCCTTGTATTTTCCGTCCCTGACGAAATTTATCTCGATGACGCTTTCGTAATTCCTCTCTGCAAAGTGCCTGACGGATTCCGTTTTCCCAACCTGACGGCTGCCGCGCACGATCAGCGGTTTTCTCTCCGGGTCGGCTTTCCACGCGTCAAAAAAAGCGTCCGCCTTTCTTCTCAGATACACTTCCGTCACCTCCCGTTCTTATTATACACATTTCATGAGCGAATATCAAGGATAGTTGCACAAAATCGTGGCGAATGTTTCTGCCGTTTTCACATTTTTTCGGTTTGACATTTCGTGCGCGAATGGTATAATATATAGGGGGAGCCAAATACATAGAAGAAGGAGAATCAATAATGAAATTTTGGGACGACGTATCGAGGACGGCGACGGACGCCGCGAACTACACGGTCAAAAAGGCGGGCGAGATAACGAACGCCGCAAAGGTCCGCTACCGCCTGCACCTCGCCGAAACGAAGCTCGCGATGACATACGAGGGCATCGGCAGGCTGTATTACAGCGCAGTCATGGAGGGAGACGACACGACAGAGGCGATCTCCGACCTGATGGCGGACATCGCCGAGATAAACGCCGAGATCGCCGACTGCCGGGCGCAGCTCGCCGACTTCAAGAACCGCCGCCTCTGCCCGAAGTGCGGCGCAGAGATCACGACCGACTCCGTCTACTGCAAGAAGTGCGGAGAGAAGATCGAGGAATAAGTGCATATAACAATGCGAGGGGAAAACTTTCGGTGAAAGTTTTCCCCTCGCGCTCCCTTTTCAAAGCTTTTTATTGATCCCGGTCGTCGCTTTTGCCATTCTTGCCGAACGCGCGCTCAAGCGCCTCGTTGACGGTGCGGCTGATCTGCTCGCCGAGGCCGGAAAAATCGGGAATATCAAAGCTGTATCCGTCCCGCTTTTTCTTTTCGCCGCCCGTCACTATTCTGACGCTGCCGTCGCAGCTGACTTCTCCGTCCGCGAATGCGCCGCCGCCGATCCCGCCGCATTCGACGTCGCCGCCTGCCGTCACGTCGCCCTCGACGTCCTCGCAGTTGACGTCGCCGCCCGCCGTGCCATCTCCGGCAACGCCTCCGCAGTCCGCGTCGCCTCCGGCGGAGACGTCGCCCTCGACCTCGCCGCAGCTCACGTCTGCCCCTGCCTTGACGTTTCCGGTGACGTTGCCGCAGCTCACGTCTCCGTCGGCGCTCACGTTACCGGTCACATTTCCGCAGTCCACGTCTCCGCCGGCTCCGACGGAACCGTTCACCGTGCCGCAGTTGATGTCTCCCCCGGCTCTCACGGAACCGTTTACCATGCCGCAGTTGACGTCGCCGCCCGCCTGCGCGGGGCCGTTCACCGTGCCGCAGTTGACGTCGCCCCCGGCGGTGACGGAGCCGTTCACAGCTCCGTCATTTCCCTTGCCGACGTCGCCGACATTCACGTCGCCGCCCGCCGTGACGGAAACGCTCACGTCTCTGTTGTCCGTGATCTCGAGCTCCGCGTCGCCTATTATCTCTATCCTTATCTCGGTCGCGTCCCCGCCGCCGATGACGCCCGTGAGCGCGAGCGGTATTTTTTCGCCGTCCGTCCCGAGCTCGTGTACGCTGAGCGGGCGGCTGCCCAAAAACTGCACAACGCGCAGGACCCCGTCGTCCGGCAGACCGCCCGCCCTGCCGGACGGCTCCGCATCACCCGTGCTCATATGCACGTCGACGCTGCCGATATCATCTTTGTTTACGCCGAATTTCTCCGCGACCGCGTCGAGCAGCTTGTTGTCGGCGGTCTTCTCGACCTCCCTGTCGGCGCGCAAAAGGCTGTCTATCGTGACGCCGAACGTGTCCGCGATGGTCGCCAATAGCTCGATATCCGGGTACGACTGCTCGCACTCCCACTTTGACACCGCCTGCACGCTCACGCCGCACACGGACGCAAGCTGCTCCTGCCCCATGCCGCGCTCGCGGCGCAGCTCCTTCAGTTTTGACGCAAACGTATTTTTCATTTCCGTTTCCTCCGTTTTCCTATCCGCACTCGTGCGGCCGTTCTTCTCTTTTCCGAAACCGAATTTCATATTCTCGGATCCCTTCGCTTTCTTCGGATCTGTGCTGCGCAGGCCTGTGCTCGCCGTAAAAAAGCGTACCCGAAAACGCGAAAAAAGTCAATCAACAATTTGTTGATTCGCGAAAAGTCAACCTCCGGTTGATTCCGCGCATCTTATCATACCACACTTTTTTCAAATTTTCCACATCAACCGCCGGTTGATACTCCCATACCGCCAAAAACTTCTCCCACCCGCTTGAAATTTCCCCGCCATAATGTATAATATAAAGCAGTAAAAAGTTTTGAAAGAGAGCGCGAGAGGAAACTTTTTCAAAAGTTTCCTCTCGCCATAGATCCTATGTTCAAGATCCTCATAGCCGAGGACGACCGCGAGCTGCGCGGGCTGTTCTCGCACGTGTTGACGAAGAACGGCTACGCCGTCGTCGGCGTGAGCAACGGGCGCGAGGCGCTCGAGGCGCTCGACGCCGACTACTACGACATGGTCATCTCCGACATAATGATGCCCGTGATGGACGGCTACGAGCTCGTCCGGCAGCTCCGCGACGCGGACCGCCACATTCCCGTGATGATGATAACGGCGAAGGACGCCTTTGACGATATGCGCCTCGGCTTTGTCTCCGGCACCGACGACTACATGGTCAAGCCCATCAACGTAAACGAAATGGTGCTGCGCGTCGGCGCGCTTTTGCGCCGGGCGCAGATGATAAACGAGCGCCGCCTCACTATCGGCGGCACGGTGCTCGAGTGCGACTCGCTGACCGTCACCTCCGGCGGGGAGAGCTCGGTTTTGCCGCAGAAGGAATTCATGCTGCTGTACAAAATGGCGTCTTTCCCCGGCAGGATATTCACGCGCCAGCAGCTCATGGACGACATCTGGGGCTACGAATCGGGCAGCGACACGCACACCGTCGACGTCCATATCGGGCGCCTGCGCGAGCGGTTCCGCGACTGCCCGGACTTTAAGATAGTCACGATGCGCGGCGTCGGGTACAAGGTCGTCAAAACGTGAAAACGGAGTATATATAAATGAAGAAAAAAAGCGGAGAAAAAAAGCGGCGCGGCAAGATGCGCTTCAGCATTCGGCTGTTTTTCACGTTGCTCATAATCGCGGAGATCGTGCTCGGCATCGGCATCGCGCTCATCGTTCTGAGCGAGCTATCGGGGCTGCTCCCGGTAGAGATACGCGTTCACCCGGCGGTCATTCTGCTCGCGTTCTCGGCGATAGTCGGCATCATCTCGGCGTCATACATAAACCGCCGCATATTCTCGCCGATACTGAAAATAAGTCAATCCATGTCAAAGGTCGCCGACGGCGACTTTACCGTCAAGCTCGAGACGGAGAGCCGCATCCGGGAGATACAGGACATATACGAGAGCTTCAACCTGATGGTGCGCGAGCTCGCGGCGACCGAGATCGTCGGCTCGGACTTCATTTCGAACGTCTCCCACGAATTCAAGACGCCGATAAACGCGATAGAGGGGTACACGACGCTGCTCCAGGACGGCGGCGTCTCGAAGGAGCAGGAGGCGGAATATATCGAAAAGATCATATACAGCACAAAGCGCCTCTCCGACCTCGCCTCGAACATTCTGCTCTTCTCAAAGATCGACAATCAGGCCATCGACAGCCAAAAGCACCGATTCCGCCTCGACGAACAGATCCGGCAGGCGATACTCATGCTCGAACCCAAGTGGACCGAGCGAGAGATAGACTTTGACGTCGACCTCGACACGGTCGAGTACACGTGCAACGAGAGCCTGCTCTTTCACGTCTGGTCGAACCTCATCGACAACGCGATAAAATTCGATCCGCAGGGCGGCTACATCGGCATAAAAATGCGCGCCGACGGCGATTCCGTCACCGTCACGGTCGAGGACAGCGGCCCCGGCATCGCGGACGACGCGAAGCGCCGCATCTTTGACAAATTCTATCAGAGCGACTCGTCTCACAAGGACGAGGGCAGCGGCCTCGGGCTCGCGCTCGTCCGCCGCATACTCACCGCCGTCGGCGGGACCGTCACCGTCGCCGACCGCGACCCCACAGGCTCCGTTTTCACCGTGACGCTCCCGCGCACGGAGTGATTTTACCCGCCTTTTTTCAACTATTGTTGATAAACAATTGATGTTGCGTTGCATTTTTCGGCATAAAATAATATTGAATCAATATGCCGTGATTTTAAAAACGCAGCTTTGCGGGATCACGCCTGAAAGCGGGGAGGCAGACTCATTTTATGGTGCGGGCGATCATATACATAATAATAGGTTATCTTTCGGGCAGCGTTTTGTACGCGAACGTGTTTTCCCGCGTGTTCCGCATCAAAAACGTCGCCGAGGAGAGCCGGGACGGCAACCCCGGCACGGCGAACGCGTTTATGCACGGCGGCTTTTTCGTCGGCACGTCGACGCTCATCTGCGAGCTTTTAAAGGGCATCGTCCCCGTGTTTTTCTATACATACGGAATGTCGTCCTCCGCGCTTTCGGCGGACTTCATGCTCCCGTTCGTCATCTCGGCGCCGCTCATCGGGCACATTTTCCCTGTGTTTTACCGTTTCCGCGGCGGAAAGGGCGTCGCCGTGACGTTCGGCGTCCTGCTCGGGCTCTGCCCGCACATGGTACCCGCCCTGACGCTTGCGTTTTACTTTATCTTTTTCTCCCTAATTCTTCGCGTAAAGACGCACTTTCACCGCACGATGGTGACATACTTTTTCACAGCCGCAACGCTGTTTTTGCTCCGCGTGGAGCTGCCCGTATCGCTCGGCTTTCTCATAATTGCGGCGGCGGTACAGTATAAGCTGCACATGAGCCGTGAGGAGCGGCAGAAATTCGAGGTCAGCCTTCTATGGATGCACTGATAATGTCCTGCGGGACCGGAGGCGGGCATAACGCCGCCGGGCACGCCGTCGAGGAGGAGCTCTTGCGCCGGGGGCACGGCGCCACGCTGCTCAACCCGTTCACCCTCACCGAAAACGGGATCTCCTCCGTCATCGACAACACATATATAACGATAGCAAAAAATTTCCCCCACCTGTTCGGGCTCATATACAGCCTCGGCGCGGGCGTTTCCCGCCTCCCGATCCCGTCCCCCGTTTATCTTCTGAACGGCGCGATGTGCGACGCGATGGAGCGCTACCTCAGCTCGCACACCTTTGACGTTGCGATAATGTCCCACCTCTTCCCGGCGGAGATATTGACGAACATGAAGCGGCGCGGAATGAAGGTGCCGAAAACGGTCTTCGTCGCGACGGACTACACCTGTATCCCCTTCACCGAGGAGATCGACTGCGACATATACGTGATCCCGTCCGCCGACCTGACCGAGGAATACGTGAAGCGCGGCGTCCCCGCCGAGCGCATATATCCGCTCGGGATCCCGGTCGGTCACGCGTTCTCCGTCGACGAGGACAAAAAGGAGATCCGCCGCCGCTTGGGGCTCGACGCGGATCGCCACTATATCCTCATCTCCGGCGGCAGCATGGGCGCCGGAGGGCTGCGCACCGTCGTCTCGATCCTGCGCGACCACTATGAGGGGCGGCAGGTGACGCTCATCGTCGTCTGCGGCAGCAACCGCAAGCTGTACGAAAAGCTCAGCGCCGAATACGGCGGGGAGCACATCATCATCGAGCACACCGACAAAATGGCGGACTACATGGCGGCGTGCGACATATTCATCACGAAACCGGGCGGTCTTTCCTCGACCGAGGCGGCCGTCTCCGGAACGCCGGTCATACACATAACGCCGATCCCGGGCTGCGAATCGCACAATATGCGCTTTTTCGAGGCGCACGGAATGTCGATAGCGGTCCCATATCCGAGGCGGCAGCTCGTCTCCGCGTGCGATATGCTCGAGGACGAGTCCGCGCGCGGGACAATGACGGAGAACCAGCGCCGCGTCATCAACCGTGACGCCGCGCGCCGGATCTGCGACCTGATCGAGGGCGGCCCCGATACCGGAAATGAGCCGGGACTCGAGCACGCGTTTGCATGACAATTTTAAAATAAACGAGGGACCCGGGGAGTGTGTTCTTTACAGAAGCACCCTCCCCGGGCCCGTTTTTTTATTTTCCGTGCGCGAAGAGCATGCGTTTTTCGTATGGCTCCTCCGATATGTCGAGGACGCGGTATCCGGTTTTCTCTATCGCCGCCCGCAGCGCCTCCCTGTCCGGCGCCTCGTCCGCAATTATAACCGTCTCGCCGCGCCTGTGCGAGGACGTGACCTTTTTGACATGGACGGCGTCGCGCACCGCGTCATTCACGTGGCTCTCACACATTCCGCACATCATTCCGTCTATTTTTACCGTGACCTTTACCATGGCCGTTTCACCTCCGCTTTTTCGCCATTGGTTAGCGTGAGCTAACGTATGCGGTCATATTTTACCGCGGAACACGGTTTTTGTCAAGTGCCCGCCGCGTCCACCAGCGTGCCGATGAAGAACGGGACATTGTTTTGGCAGTCGATCAGCATATATACAAACGGTCTGTCGAGATAAACGCGTTTCGGCTCCTCGATCTCAACATACGCCGAGCCGGCTTCATCGATCTCAACAACGGTCGCGGCTCCCGCCTTCGTCCCCTTTTCGCCGACCGATATAAACGTCCTGTGCAAAACTTCGCTCATATATAAATTGCTGCTCGCTTCCCCGAGCCGTCCGAACGATGCGTGATCCGAGTCGAACGCTTCCGGCATGCCCATTCCGGCGAGTATATCCGACATCTCAACGTCGTATTCCACCTCAAATTTCGGTATCGCGGTCAGGACATTTGTATTCTCCGGGGTTGAGAGCATTCGGTAGAGGCTCTCCCCGTCGAGCGAGGCGACATATTCGGACACGGTCACGCCCTCGTTCGGCAAAAGCGCCGCGAACGCGTATTTTCCGCCGCTGTAATACTTCAGAAAGCCCGTCGCCTTTTCGTCCTCGAGGTACTTCGACTCATCGCAGTACATGAACTCGACGTCCTGCTCCGTCCCGTCCTCTTTTTTGAACTTCCCGTCGCGGACATCTTTCGTTTCATATATTCGATCCCACTCCGCCTCAAACGAAAGCGCGTTCACGAGGTACATCACCGCATACTCCGAGATCCTGTCGAGGATCTCCGGGATCATGCCGTCCGTCTTTTTCTTCACCCATTCGTTGATGTCGCGGCACGTCCGCGAGTCAAACGGGGCCTCGTATATGTCGGCGCCGTAATAGTCCGCGTTCGTCTGCAAAAATTCTTCGTTCGCCAGGAAATCTCCGCCCTCCTTCAGCCAGATCGAGTTTGCAAGGCCGAGCCTGTATTTTTCCCCGCTCGGCAGGGATTTTTTGTAGCTGTAAAGGTAGAGGTTCAGCTCCTGCACCGTCATACCGAGGACGTTCTCCATCTGCCGCAGCGTCTCGCCCTCGGCGCCGTTCGCCGTCATCGCGAGCGCGGACATGACGGACAGCGGCGAGACGAGCGTATTTTTGCCGCTCTCATCGCTCGCCCGGAACAGGCGGACCGCGAAATCGACCGCCTTGCCGTTCTTTGCGGACAGCTCTCCCTCCGCCGTCACCTCCCTCGGCGTGACGCCCGCCATCAGGTCCGTCGCGCTCGCGCGCATGGCACACCCCGCGGCGCTCAGCGCGGACGCGGCGGCAAGGATAAGGCAAAGCATAAGTTTAAGCACTCGTAAAGCTTTCATTTTAATCTCCTCTCAATCGTAAAAGAATTCGTATTCGGGCAGCGACTGCCACGCCTCCGTCCCGGTCAGTATCTCGATTATTTCCCTGCATACGTCGAGGAACCGCTGCCCGTCCGGGTCGTCCGACTCATACGTCAGCGCGATATTCTTCGCCGTGACCGTCTTCTCGGTCTCCCCCATCCGAACGGACAGTATCAGCGTCATCGACGGGTCGGAGGCAATATTCCCCGCCTGCGGGTCGTATACGTCGGGGTAGCGGTCGATATCGAGCCCGCGGATAAGCTCCGATATGCGCGCCGTTTCCTCGTCCGTCAGGCGGTACGTCGTCACATAATCCTCGGGGCGGGTGGCGTCCGTCGTCTTGATGAGCCTGCCGGTCACGCTGTCATATGAGCTTATGCCGAAAACATTCCACGTGAGCGAAAACGAGAACGAAAGCGGATCCGCCGTCCCCGCAGGTGCGGTCACGTCCTCGTCCCGACCGCCGTCAACTACTTCCGTTCCCGGTGCGCCGCCCGGGGCCTCGCCGTCTTCCTGCATCATATCCTGCTCCGTGCGCGGCCCCCTCGGCAACGCAAACGCGACCGACATTATCACCGCGCAGAGGCACAGCGGCACGCAAAGCGCCGCCGCGCGCGCACGCGCGCGCCTGCGTGCCTTTATTTTTTCCTCGCTCCGGCGGAAGACCTCCGCCCTGCACTCATCTATTGTTCTCAAAGTGATCCTTCACCACCCTCTCCGAGAAGAAGACGAAGCTCCTTTTTTGCCCGATACAGGAGGTTGTCCACCTGCTTGCGGTTCTTCTTCATGACGCGCGCCGCCTCGTCATACGTCATATCCTCAAAATAAATGAGGTGAACGGCGGTGCGCATATCCTCCGGGAGCTGCCGCACCGCTCTGTTGACGGCGCGCCGCCGCTCGTCGGAGAGCACGGCCTCTTCAAGCTCGCGCTCGTCGTCCGAGAGCTCCCGCGCCTCCGACAGCTCTACGATGTCGATGACGCGGCGGTGCCTTATAAAGTCGAGCGCGCGGCTCTTGCCGATCATAAACAGATACGTTTTCAGCGTCACCTTGAAGTTGTACCGATGCTTGTGCACGATCAGGTCCGACAGCGCGTCTATCGCGATATCCTCCGCCGTGTGGACGTCATGCACATAGCCGTCGATGAAGAAAACGAGACTGCGGAAATATTCGTTCATTATCTCGTCAAAGGCATCTTCGTCACCGTCAAGGAAACGGCGGTAGCTACGTGCGCCGTTATCCATATGTCAACCTCCCATATTTCGGGGCCACGTCTGACCCCTTCACTTATTATACGAACGGGCGCGCAAAATTCCTTATATATTTTCATGCTACCATGCCGGGCGCCGAAAGTCAAGCCTGCGGGCGCTCATCGGCACCGCATTTCGCGGCGCGCAAAAAACTTTTTCTCTCCCCTTTTATTTTAACGGAAAATGTTGTATAATTAGTCCCGACAGGAAAAACACATTTCTGAAAGGAAAATATCATAATGGCAAAGCTTTTGAAGAACCCGAAATTCGCGGGCGTCAAGGGCCCCGTGCTCACGATCGTCATGGACGGCGTCGGGCTCGCGCCCGCCGGAGACGGAAACGCCGTCTCCGAAGCATACACGCCGACGCTCGACGCGCTCATGAAGACGCGCCCGAACATCACGCTCCGCGCGCACGGCGTCGCCGTCGGGCTCCCGACGGACGACGACATGGGCAACTCCGAGGTCGGGCACAACGCGCTCGGCTCCGGTCAGGTCTTCGCGCAGGGCGCGAAGCTCGTCACCCAGTCGATAGAATCCGGCAAGATGTTCGAGTCCGCGACATGGCACAAGCTCATCGACAACGTGAAGGCGAACGCCTCGACGCTGCATTTCATGGGCCTGTTCTCGGACGGAAACGTTCACTCCCACATCGACCACTTAAAGGCGATGATCGTCCGTGCCAAGGCGGACGGCGTGCGCCGCGTCCGCATACACACGCTGCTTGACGGGCGTGACGTCGGCGAGACGTCCGCGCTCGAATACGTCCTCCCGTTCGAGGAATTCCTCGCCACCCTCCGCGACGACGCCTTTGACGCGAAGATCGCGTCCGGCGGCGGCAGAATGAACATCACGATGGACCGCTACGAGGCGAACTGGGACATGGTTGCCCGCGGCTGGGCGTGCCACGTCCGCGGCGAGGGCCGTCAGTTCTCCTCCGCCGAGGAGGCAATAAACACGTACCGCTCGGAAGCGCCCGTGCTCGATCAGGACCTCCCCGCGTTCGTCATCGCCGAGGGCGGCGCGCCCGTCGGCACTATCGACGACGGCGACAGCGTCATCTTCTACAATTTCCGCGGCGACCGCGCGATCGAGATATCGAAGACGTTTGAGGGCGGCGCCGAATTCGACAAATTCGACCGCGTCAAGGTGCCGAGCGTCGTCTACGCCGGTATGCTCGAATACGACGGCGACCTCCACATTCCGAAGAATTACCTCGTCAGCCCGCCCGAAATTTCGAACACGATGGGCGAATACCTCGCCGACACCGGCGTCCGCTCCTACGCGATCTCCGAGACGCAGAAGTACGGACACGTGACGTATTTCTGGAACGGCAACCGCTCCGGCAAATTCAGCGACGAGCTCGAAACATACGTCGAGATCCCGTCGGACGTCGTGCCGTTCGAGCAGCGCCCGTGGATGAAGTGCGCCGAGATCACGGACGCGCTCATAGAGGCGCTCCGCTCCGGCAAATATGACTGCCTCCGCGTCAATTTCCCGAACGGCGACATGGTCGGCCACACGGGCAACTATGAGGCAACGCGCTGCGGCCTTGAGGGCATGGACCTCCAGCTCCGCCGCATCCTCGACGTGATTGACGAGCTCCACGGCG
>CANROT010000044.1 GCA_947632285.1 uncultured Clostridia bacterium | reverse complement strand
GGCCGCAGATGACGGTGTCTATCCCGACGGAGACGGCGCGCCCCGTCCTGTACGTCGATGTAAGCGCGCCGACGCGTTCGGAGAGCGCGCGGCACTCGGACAGAAGCTCGCCCTCGTCTATATCGGAAAGGTCCTCCTCCGGGTAGTCGATGCGGACGGCGACGCGCGCTAACAGCTCGGTAAGCGCGCGGCAGAGCGTCCCCGTCTCGTCCGAAACGGCGGCGCGCGCGTCCGGTGAGGTGAGCGCGAGCTGCGCGCGCGTCTTCGCGTGGAGAAGCTCCCCCGTCGCCTCCGCCTCGGAGAGCGTGAGCTTCCCGTTCAGAAACGCGCGGCGCGTGAACTCTCCCGCCTCCGCCTGGCGCGCGCCAGCGGCGAGCACGGCAGCGAGCACCTCCGCGGAAACGAGAACGCCGCCGTGGCACGTGATCTCGACCGTATCCTCCCCCGTGAACGAATGCGGCGCGCGGAAAACGGTCGCGATCCCGTCATCAACGGCGGCGCCGCCGCGCATAACGCGCCCGTAACACGCGCGCGACGACGGCAGATCCGAAAGCAAAGCCCCGGACGCGGGGAAAAAAACGCGCGCGGCGCACGATATCGCGTCCGCGCCCGTTATCCTTATGAGCGCCACCCCGCCAACTCCCGGCGGCGTCGATATCGCGGCTATCGTATCGGTGTATATCATAGCTTTCCCCGGGGGGCGGCTTTGAAAAGCCTTCCCCCGGACCCCCTTGCCAAACTTTTTATTAATAATTTTATTTTGAAAACTTTTGAAAGAGGGGTGCGGGGAGATGACTTTTCATGAAAAGTCATCTCCCCGCGCTCATACTCATTATTACTCTTCCTCTTCCTTTTCGCCGCGGTCGAGGGTTATGACGATGCGGCGCTCGGTATCGACGCCGATCGAATGTGTCGTGACGCCCTCGATGTTCTGGACCTCGGAGTGAATGATGCGGCGTTCATAGGGATTCATCGGCTCGAGCGTTACGGGGCGCTTGTACTTGAGCACTCTCGCGGACATGCGGCGCGCGAGCGCGCGGAGCGTTTCGGCGCGCTTCTCGCGGTAGCCCTCGACGTCAACGATGACGCGGCGCTTTGAATCCTCGCCTTCCTTCCTTGAGTTCGCAAGGCTCGCAAGATACTGGAGCGCGTCAAGCGTCTCTCCGTGGTGGCCGATAAGAATGCCGACGCCCTCTCCGTCAACGGAGAGCCGGAGCTCGCCCTCCTCGCCGTCTTCGGAGGTGACGTTTGCATTAAGCCCGAGCGACTTGACGAGAGATGAGATCATGTGAAGCGCCGGATTTTCTTCGGGGATCGTGTACGTCACCTTTATGACGGCGGGAGACGAACCCATTCCGAAAAGTCCCTTCTTCGGGAACTCGATTATGTCATATTCCATGTCCTCGCTCTCGACGCCGATCTCGGCCTTCGCGTTCGCGAGCGCCTCGTCAATGGTTTTTCCCGTGACGGTTATTTCCTTTTTCATTTTGAGAACATACCTTTCTTTCGTATCATTTATGATCCTTGTCCTCGCCCGCCGGAGCTTTCTTGTCCTCCTTGAGCGGCGCCGCCTCTATTGGAGAGGCGGACTTTTTTCCGCCGTCCGTGATGGCGGGAGTGGTGGGAGTCGTTGACGCGTCATCGTCGTCGTCAAAGTCGATCCTGTGCAGGGACCTCGGCTTCGGACGGTTCGGATCGCGCTCCGCCTTTGATTTCTTCGTCTTTCCGAGATATTCGCGCTCGGCTTCCTTCAGCTCCTCTTCCGTGAACGTCGGCGTCGGGAACAGCTTTGAGAGCAGGACCTGCTGTAAGAACGCGAGAATGTTGCGGTACATCCAGTAAATGCCGATGGCGGAAGGGACGACGAACGCGAAGTACGTGCACATAACGGGGCTGATGAGCTCCATTATCTTCATCGACGCCTGCGTCTGCTTGTCGCCCGTCGCCTGCTGGGGCTGATACGTGAATTTGCGCGTCAGCTTCATCGAGCCGTACATGAGCACGAACGTCAGTATCGGGACGAGCAGATATATGCTCCAGATGTTGGAGGACGGCAGAACGGACAGGTCGAACGCTCCGCCGAACATGCGGAAGTTCGGCATACCGTCTATCACGTCCTGCGTGATGTGCTCGCCGAAGCCGCCGATCGAGCCGAGCCCGTTATCCCTGAGGAACGAGATCGCGCCGATCTGTTCGTAGCCCGCGGTAGCGCTGCCGAGGCCGGAGATGAGCCTGTTGAGCGATGAGATTATATTCACCGGGAGCCTCGTGATGTATTTCAGAGGCTCGCGCACGACGGCGAACAGCGCGAAGATTATGGGCAGCTGGATCAAAAGCGGCAGGCACCCGCTCGCGGGATTGAAATTTTCCTGCTGATAGAGCGCCATTATCTCGTCGTTCATCTTTTTCTGAGTCACGGCGTCAGACCTTCCGGCGTACTTTTTGCGTATCGCGTTTTCTTTCGGGCGGAGGGAGGCCTGCCTGTTCATGTTCTTCTGCTGCTTTATGCCGAGCGGAAGAAGTATGAGCTGCATGACGAGCGCGAACAGAAACAGCGACGCGGCGTAATTGTGCGTTATCATATAGCAGATGCGGATAATGAATCCCATCGGCACGAGCAGGATATCAAAGAGGCCGAACCCGGAGCTGTCCGTCGCATTGTACGTGTCAAAAATTGCCTGAGCGACTTTTCCGCCTTCGAGCTCACCCTTGCTGCATACGGACGAAATGCTCTCGCCCTTGTCGTCGATCTTTACCTCGTATGTGATGCCGGCAGGCAGCCCTTCCGCGGCGGCGATCCCGTTGTCAGCAAGCTCAAACGTCGAAACTCCGTTTTCAAACGTCATCGCCACAACGCTCTCATTGTCGGTTACGGGCTTATACTCGCCGTTTATACTCGTGTCCGAGAGCGTGACGGTGAACGTATATTTCCCGTTAGACAAGACCTCCGCCGTCTTTTTGACGACCAGCGACGAGGTGGTCGGAGCGCTGTTTCCGCTGTCCGTATCCTTCCCCGCCTCCGTCTCGTCCGCAAAGGCGGACACGGCCATAGTTATGACGAGCGCGGCGGCGGTCAGGAGAATGAGCACGATCCTTGACGCGCACGGTAAGTGTTTTTTTCTTTTCTTTTCCATATTGTGAGTTTTCCCGGCCTGAAACGATTATGTCCGCGCGGCCGGCCGATGCCGTGCGGTACGGGAGGTTTCTCCCGTGCGATCTTTATTTGCTGCTGTGCCTTTTTCTTTTCGGTACCGGGTCGTATCCGCCGCGGCTGAAGGGATTGCACCGCAAGATCCGCCAAACCGACAGCATAAGCCCGATCACAAGTCCCCACTCTTCCATCGCCTCGACCGCATACTGCGAGCATGTCGGCGTGAACCTGCAGCTCGGGGTCCGCTTATAGGGCGAGATATACTTCTGATACAGCCGTATCAGAAATATGAACGGTTTAGACAGTATCGACATACCGCTCAGAGTGTGACACCGAGATATGAGAGCGCTCTTGAAAGCTCGGGCGCAATATCGGTCGACTTTGCGGTCACGGCGCTGTCCCTCGCGACGAGAATAACGTCAAATCCGGGCTCGGCGCGCTTTGTTGATAACGCCTCGCACCACGCGGCGCGCAGAATGCGGCGCACGCGGCTGCGGACGACGGCGCCGCCCCTCTTTTTCGTCACCGTCAACCCGAGGCGGCACGGATATTCGCGGGACGTCTTCAACGCGTATGCGATGACGTATTTTCCCGCGTATTTCTTTCCCTTTTTATATGCGCGAAGAAACGACCTGTTTTCGCGTACCGGAACAATTTTCATAAAGCTTCCGTCGTTTTCGTTTTTAAAATCTACCCTTAAAACCGAAAACCCTCCGAATGCCGTGACGTTCGTCCGGCATCGGCGGGTTTACTTCCGATCAATAGGAGAGACGGGCTCTGCCTTTATCGCGTCTTCTCTTCAGGACCTTGCGTCCGTTAGCGGTCTTCATTCTCTTCATGAAACCGTGCTCCTTCTGTCTCTGGAGCTTCTTCGGCTGATAAGTTCTCTTCATTCTGCACAACCTCCTTTTCTTCTGTTGATGCGGAAGCTTTTATAGTTTTCCATAATCGGCATAGCACGCCTATTATTATATACATAAAAAATTTTGATTGTCAAGTGCCTTTTATAAATTTACCCGCAATCTTGTCGGGTTTTTGGCACGTTTTCCGGCATGACACGGCCAATCACAAGAACATACGCCATTATTTTTTTACATATATATAAAAATCCGTCCTTCGGTATTGTAAAAATCTCCGTTATATGATATAATAATGATATATTATCACGGAAAAGGAACGCCTCCGAGCGGAGGCCGGAGTATGAAAAACGACGAGAGCATCAAGGAGATATGGCAGGCGGTAAAGCTCGGTCTGAAGGACGCTTTTCCGGCGTTCGCATACGACTTGTGGGTACCGTCGCTCGAGCTTTCGTCGATAGACGAGAACCGCGCGGTCCTCAAATGTTCGAGCGATACAAAATATAAAATAATAAAAAACAGGCACCGCGACACGATCTCAAAGGTATTCGAAGAGGTCCTCGGTTATCCGGTCGACGTCGAGATAGTTTTGGCAGAAGAAGAAAACACGGCGCCGGAACCGGTCCGCGAGCGCGAATACGTCCCGCAGAGAAAAGAGCGGGAGGAGATGGACGCAGGTACGGACAACTACGTGTTCCACAAGGAATACACGTTTGACAACTTCATCGTCGGCGGGTCGAACAAGTTTGCGCACGCGGCGTGCATCGCCGTCGCGAACAATCCGGGAGAAGTATACAACCCCCTCTTTATATACGGACAGAGCGGCCTCGGGAAGACGCACCTGATGTACGCGGTCGCGAACGAGGTGCGGAGGCAGGACCCGAAAAAGAAAATAATCTACGTGACGTGCGAGGAGTTCACAAACGAGCTGATCGAGGCGCTCGCGAAGAAAAATCCGATGGTAAACTCGGCATTCCGCGAAAAATACAGGCAGGCGGACGTCCTTCTCATAGACGACGTGCAGTTCATAGGCGGAAAAGAATCCATGCAGGAGGAATTTTTCCACACGTTCAACGAGCTGTACGACAATCACAAGCAGATCATTCTAACGTCGGACAGACCGCCGAAGGAGATAAACCTGCTCGTCGAAAGGCTGCGTTTTCGCTTTGAGGTCGGGCTGCTCGCAGACATACAGCCGCCGGATATGGAGCTGCGTTCGGCGATCATAATGAAAAAAGCGGAAACGGCGGGACTGTCGCTCTCGCCGGAGGTCGTGAGATACTTATCCGACAAGCTCAAGAGCAACATAAGACAAATTGAAGGATCTTTAAAACGGCTCGGGGCGATGAGCTTTCTGTCCGGCGAGGAAATAACGCCGGAGATGGCGGCAAGGTGCCTTTCCGACATAGTTTCGGAGGAGCTCCCGCTCTCGGTCAAGATATCGCGCGTCATGGCGGCGGTCTCGGACAAATACGGCGTCGAGGAAGAGGACATCAGGAGCAAAAAGCGGACGAGCGATATCACCTGGGCGCGCCACGTCGCCGTATATATACTCAGAAAAAAGACGGATATGTCGCTGCAGGACATCGGGACCGAGCTGAAGCGCGACCACTCGACGATACTTCACTCCTACAACACGATAGAGCGCGAGATAGACACGAACCCGCCGTTTGCCGCCGAGATCAACGAGCTCTTGAACGAAATCGATATTTGACATTCGCATATTATCCACAATCGGTGGAAAACGCTGTGGAAAAGTCGAGTTACACAAATGAAAAACTTTCCTTACCGCGCGGTCTCTTCCTTGCGTGCGGCAAAATGAAACTCTTTATATAAGTTTTTCATTCCCTGTTGATAACTGCGAAAAGCGTAAAATCCGCGCGATATCCGATAAATTTTACAAAATTTTCCTCATAACTTTTCAACCGCGAAAAAACAGCTTTTCAACACCGAAAGCGAACTTCAAAAACGCGAAAACGATAGGCTTTTCGGGCAGTTTTTGACTTTTCAAATCATTCAACAGGCCTACTGCGACGACTACTGCTATAAATAATCATATATACTTATGTATTCGCCGCCTCCAAGCCGAAAAAATTTTCCACACGCTTTCCGAAATCAAAAAAGTCAGTAGTTTTAGAGGGGTTTGGGGGACCTTTTCCCCAAAAGGTCCCCCAAGAAAAAACACATAATAAAGGAGGCGCGGGGCATCTCCCGCGGATAAAAACATGAAGCTTGTCTTTGAAAAAACGTCGCTTATCGCGGCGGTAACACCGGCGATGAACGCTACCTCAAACAAGAACACGCTCACGGCAATTGACGGACTTTTGTTCGACGCCGAGGACGGCGAATGCGTGATAACGGCATACGACAACGAAAAGGGGATCCGCACGTCCGCCCCGGCGGAGGTCAGGGAGCCGGGCAGCTACATCATCAACGCGCAGAAATTTTATTCCATTATAAAGACGATGCCGGACGAGGAGATAACCGTCACCGTCAACGACAAGATGAACGTCAGGATAGAGAGCGGAAGGAGCAGCTTTGAGCTGCACGCGCTCCCGGGCTCAGACTTCCCGTCTCTGCCGACGCTTTCGGGCGAGCGCAGCTTTGACGTCCCGCAGCACATAATGAAAAAATTCGTGTCGCAGACGGCGTTCGCGATCGCGCAGAAGGATCAGCGCCCGATATTCACCGGCGCGCACTTCAGGATCACAAACGAGGATATGACCGTCGTTTCCTGCGACGGGAACAGGCTCGCAAGGTGCATTTCCGCGTGCCAGGTAGGCAACAGGCGCGGAGACGACGGGGAGATAAAATTCAATGTTCCGGGAAAGACGCTCTCCGAGCTCGGAAAAATGCTCGCCGACACGGAGGATCCGGTGACGGTCGCGCTGACGAGAAAGCACGTTATATTCACGGTCGGCGGCATCGTGTTCTTCTCCCGCCTGATCGAGGGTGAATATATAGATTACAACCGCATTATTCCGAGTTCGCAGAAAATATCGGTGGAGATAAACCGCCAGGCGCTCTCGGCGTCCCTCGAGAGAGCGTCCCTTATGATCGAAGAAAAATCCGGCAGCGGCAGAGGATATGTGACGTGCAGCTTCACGGGCGACAAGCTCGCGATAACGGCGGACAGCATCTCCGGCTCGTTCTACGATGAAATACCGATAGGAAAAGACGGAGACGACATAAAGATCGGTTTCAACTGCCGTTTTTTGCTCGACGCGGTAAGGGCGGCGGACGCCGAAACGGTAAAGATCGCGCTATCGACGCCGCTCATGGGCGTTGCGATAACGGACGCGGACGAAAGACCGGAGGACGAGGGAGATTTCCTGTTCTTTGTCATGCCGGTCAGAATGAAGGAATGAGACTTTGATCTGCAAGCGGATCGAATATACGGATTTTCGAAACATAGTAAACGAGTCGATAGACTTTTCGCCGGAGACGACGATACTGTACGGAAAAAACGCGCAGGGAAAGACGAATATGCTCGAGGGCGTTTACATCTTCGCGCAGGGAAAGAGCCACAGGGCGGGAAAGGATTCCGAGCTCATAAGGTTCGGCGCCGAGCGCGCAAAGCTCTCGCTCAGATATGAATCCGGCGGCAGGGAAAACACGCTTTCGCTCGTGATAGAGGACGGAAAGCGGAAGACGACGTATAAAAACGGGATAAAATTAGACAGGCTCTCCGAGATGATCGGGAACTTTCGGGCGGTACTGTTTTCACCGGAGCATTTGGCGATCGTGAAGGCCGGACCCTCCGAGCGGCGCGCGTTCTTGGACGTTGCGATATCGCAGCTCCGACCCGTGTACATGAGGACGCTGCAAAGGTACAACATGATCCTGTTTCAGCGAAATTCGCTTTTAAAAAGCATGAAATATGGCGCGTCCCCGTCTCTGACCGCGTCGCTCGAGGCGTGGTCGGAGCAGCTCTCGGAATATGCGGCGAGGGTCGCCGTGGTGAGGGCGGAGTACGCGGAAAAGCTGTCCGGAATGACGTCGGAGCTGTATTCCGACATGACCGGCAGCCGCGAATCCGTTTCAATCTCGTATCACGGGACGTCCCGCATCGGCGGCGATTACGGAGACGAGGCGAGGGTCCGCTCTATATACAGGCGGCAGCTCACGGAAAACACGGACCGGGAGATACTTCTGGGCTCGACGCAGTACGGCGTCCACAAGGACGACGTCGACATAATGCTCAACGGCAGGGAGGCAAAGTTTTTTGCCTCGCAGGGTCAGCAGAGGAGCATCGTTCTGACGCTGAAGCTCGCGGAGGGCGAATATTCGAGGCGGGAGACGGGCGAATATCCCGTTTTCCTGCTCGACGATATTTTGTCCGAGCTCGATCCGGCAAGGCGGTCGTACATCATTTCGGGCATAAAGGACAGGCAGGTAATAATCACTTCGTGCGATACCTCCGTAAAGCGGAGGATCCGCGGAGGGCTTTCATATTACGTGAAGGCCGGCGTTCCGACGGCGGCAAAAGAGCAGTAAAAATGTACGTACACACGGGAAACGGCAGGCTGATGAGGGCCGAGTCGATAATCGGGATATTTGATATGGACACCGCGACGACGGAGGCGGCGACAAAGGAATTTTTGTCATCGTCGCAGCGCGAGGGACGAGTCATACTCACGACATATGAGCTCCCGAAGAGCTTTATTCTGACGGAAGACGATATGGTAACGCTCTCCCAGCTCTCAACGTCCTCGCTCGCGGGAAGGATCGCGTCCGGCGATCCTCTGGCACAGTCAACATAATAGAAAAAGTTTTACACATACAGTGACGGGAAGGTTTAGTCATCAATGTCAGAAGAAAAAATCAACATTGAAAACGAAGTGACGGAACCCGTACTCGGCGCCGCGGGCGCCTATACGGAAGAGCAGATACAGGTGCTCGAAGGACTTGAGGCGGTCAGAAAGCGCCCCGGAATGTACATCGGGACGACGTCGTCAAGGGGATTCCACCATCTCATAAACGAGATAGTGGACAACTCGATAGATGAGGCGCTCGCGGGCGCGTGCAACACTATAACGGTGACGCTGTACCCGGACGGGAGCGTGTCCGTGCGCGACAACGGGCGCGGCGTCCCGGCGGGGATCCATCACAAGATGGGCATTCCGACGCTCGAGGTCGTGTTTACGATACTTCACGCGGGCGGAAAATTCGGCGGCGAGGGGTATAAGATCGCGGGCGGCCTGCACGGCGTCGGTGCGTCCGTTGTGAACGCGCTTTCCGAGTGGATGGAGGTCGAGGACCGCGTCGGCGGAAAGGTGTATACGGAGCGGTTCGAGCGCGGGCACGTCGCAAGGCCGTTTGCGTGTGTCGGCGACACGGACGAGAACGACCACGGGCTCTACGTCCGTTTCAAGCCGGACCCCGACATATTCGAGGAAACCGTCTTTGACTGGGATATCATTTTAACGCGCATTCGCGAGCAGTCTTTTCTGAACGCGGGGCTTGCGATAGTTTTGCGCGACGAGAGGGGCGACGAGGTCAGGGAGGAGAGGTGCTGCTACGAGGGCGGCATAAAGAGCTTCGTCGAATACCTTGACACGGACCGCAGCGTTGACCCGATACATGAAGACGTCATATACATGAGCGACGAAAAGCCGGACAGGAACATGTCCGCGGAGATCGCGATGAGGTACAACGACAGCCTCAACGAGATGATAATCACGTTCGCGAACAACATGACGACGATCGAGGGCGGCACGCACGAGACGGGATTCAAAACGGCGCTGACGCGCGCGTTCAACGATTACGCGCGCAGAATGAAGATACTGAGGGATTCGGACAAAAATCTCGCCGGTGAGGACGTCAGAGAGGGCATCACGGCGATCATATCCGTCAAGCTCGTGGACGCGCAGTTTGAGAGCCAGACGAAGGCGAAGCTCGGCAACTCCGATGTGAGAACGTTCGTCGACAGTCTCGTTTACAAAAAGCTATCCGAATACCTCGAAGAAAATCCCGCGACGGCGAAGACAATACTCGACAAGGCACTGACGGCGGCACGCGCGCGTGAGGCTGCGAGAAAAGCGAGGGAGACGGTGCGCAAATCGTTCCTCGAGGGCTCGTCTCTGCCGGGCAAGCTCGCGGACTGCCACGAAAAGAACAGGGACGTGACGGAGCTGTTCCTCGTCGAGGGAGATTCCGCAGGAGGCAGCGCGAAGTCGGCGAGAAAATCGCTCTATCAGGCGATCCTTCCTCTGCGCGGCAAGGTTTTGAACGTTGAGCGCAGCCGCCTTGACAAGGTGTACGGGAACGTATCGATAATCCCGATAATACAGGCGCTCGGCTGCGGCATCGGCGACGAATTCGACATAAACAAGCTGCGCTACGGCAAGATCATCATAATGGCCGATGCAGATGTCGACGGCTCGCACATTCGTATTTTGCTCTTGACGTTCTTCTTCCGCCACATGCGGAAGCTGATAGAGGAAGGTCACGTCTATTTTGCCCACCCGCCGCTATATAAGATATCGCGCGGCAAAAAGGTCAGGTACGCGTACTCGGACGAGGAACGCGACGAAATGATAGTGGAGCTCGGCGAAAACAGCGACGTCTCCAGATACAAAGGTCTCGGCGAAATGAGCGCCCAGCTTTTGTGGGAAACGACGATGGACCCCGAAACGCGGACGATCCTCCGCGTCTCGATAGAGGACGCCGTCGCTTGCGACAAAATTTTCTCCGTCTTAATGGGCGACAAGGTCGAGCCGCGCCGCGAATTCATCGAAGCCAACGCCAAGTACGCCGATGCCGACATGCTGGATATTTGATGGGGCTCCGCCCCAAACCCCGCTTAGGGAAACTTTTGAAAAAGTTTCCCTAAGAACCCTTCAAAACTTTTTAAAATGGTTTTTTGGCAGGGCATGAGCGTTTGTTCCAAGACATATTAGGAAAATAAAAGTTTTTGAAAGAGTCTGAGGAAACTTTTTTCAAAAAGTTTCCTCAGGAAAAAAACAATGAGAAAGAACGACAACGAGAGAACGGAATTTCCGGATCAGAAGATAATAGAGATCGGTATGCACGAGGAAGTGAAAAAATCGTTCCTCGCGTACTCGATGAGCGTTATAACGAGCAGGGCGCTGCCGGACGTCCGCGACGGGCTTAAGCCGGTCCAGCGGCGCATACTTTACGCGATGTGGGAGGACCACATGACGTTCGACAAGCCGACGCAGAAATCGGCGACCGTCGTCGGTGACGTCCTCGGGCGTTACCACCCTCACGGGGATTCGTCCGTCTATCTCGCGATGGTGCGCATGGCGCAGACGTTTTCATACCGCTATCCGCTCGTCTTCGGCGACGGCAACTTCGGTTCCGTAGACGGTGACCCGCCGGCTGCTTACCGTTACACCGAGGCAAAGTTAGAGCGCATCTCGGACGAGATGATGGCGGACATTGAAAAGGACGTCGTCGATTTTCGCCCGAACTTTTCGAACACGAGGAAGGAGCCCGTCGTTCTCCCGGCGAGGTTCCCGAATCTGCTCGTCAACGGCAGCATGGGCATCGCCGTCGGAATGGCGACGAATATACCGACGCACAACCTGCGCGAGGTCATAGACGGTACGCTCTACATGATGGATCACCCGGACGCGACCGTCTGGGAGCTGATGCAGTTCATAAAAGGGCCCGATTTTCCGACGCGCGCGCTCATATACGGCACGGCGGGCATACTTGAGGCTTATTCGACCGGCCGCGGACACATCAACGTCCGCTCGCGCGCCGAGATAGATGAAGAAGATCACAGGATATACGTCACCGAGATCCCATACGGCGTAAACAAGAGCGAGCTTGTGAAGAGCATCGCCGATCTGCACAAGGAAAAGAGGATCGACGGTATCACTGATTTGCGCGACGAATCGGGGCGCGACGGCATGAAGATCGTGATCGAGTACCGCCGCGACATCAACCCGCAGGTGCTATTGAATCAGCTCTTCCGCTACACGCAGCTCCAGAGCACATGCGCCGTGAACATGGTCGCTCTCGTCGGCGGGGAGCCGAAGACGTGTACGCTCTCCGATATCCTGCGGGAGTACATACTCCATCAGGAAACGGTCGTCACGCGCAGGCTGAACTACGATCTCGAGCGCGCAAAGCGCGAGGCGCACATTTACGAAGGCTACAAGATCGCGATAGACAACATCGACGAGGTGATCGAGACGATCAAATCGTCGGCATCGATACCGGACGCGAGGGTGAACCTCTGCGAGCGGTTCGGGCTGACGGAGATACAGGCTCAGGCGATAGTTGAAATGACGCTCGGCAGGCTCTCCGGCCTCGAACGCCAGAAGATCGAGGACCGGCTTGCAAAGCTCTACGAGGAGATCGAGTGGATCGAGGGCATCCTCGCGGACGAGGGCAAGCTCAAGGCGCTCATAAAGGAAGAGATGACCGCGATCCGCGACAAATACGGCGACGACAGGATGACCGAGATCGTCCCGGTCGAGGACGAGATCATGGCGGAGGACCTGATCGACCGCCACAGCGCGATCATCACGATCTCGCACGCGGGCTACATCAAGCGCCAGCGCACGGACACGTACACGGCGCAGAGGCGCGGCGGAAAGGGTATCATCGCCATGACGACGAAGGAGGAGGACTACATCGAGCGCGTCATCTCCGTCGGCAGCCACAGCGACCTTTTGATGTTCACCGCCAGCGGGAAAGTATATACTAAGCGCGCGTACCTGATACCCGAATCGGGCAGGACGTCGCGCGGGACGAATATCGCGAACGTCATCGAGCTCGAGCAGGGCGATTCCGTGACGGCGTTCGTCGCCGTCGACGGCTACGGCAAGGGCAAATACCTCACGATGGTGACGAAGCTCGGGACCGTCAAGCGCACGCCGCTCTCGGAATTCGAGTACCAGCGCCGCGGCGGAAAGCGCGCGATAACGCTTGACCCCGGCGACGAGCTCATATACGTCGGTTGCACGGACGGCGAGCGCGACCTCATGATCGCGTCCGTCTCGGGCAGGGCGGTGAGGTTCCGCGAGAGCTCCGTCCCGTGCCACGGCAGGAGCGCGAGAGGCGTCCGCGGAATCAGGCTGCGCGAGGGCGAGAGAGTCGTCGGCGTCACGTCCGTCGAGGAGGGGAAGACGCTGCTCACGATCACGGAAAACGGATTCGGCAAGAAGACCGAGTTCTCGCTGTTTGACGCGAAGAACCGCGGCGGTCTCGGCGTGTTCTGCCACAATGTGACGGCGAAGACGGGCGGTCTTGTCGGCATCGCGTCCGTTTCCGAGGACGACGACATAATGCTCATCACCGACAGCGGCATAATGATACGCACGCCGTCATCGGATATAAGCACATACGGCCGCACGGCGTCCGGCGTCATCGTGATGAGGACGCAGAACTCTAAGGTCGCGAATTTCGCCGTCGTCGCGAAAAACGACGACGAGGAGACTGCCGAAAATGAGGCAGGCGAAGGAGAGGAGCCGACGGAGGAATGAAAAAATTCGCCGCATTTTTTGCCGCGATACTGATATGTGCGTCCGTTTTCGGCTGCGCGAAAGGGCCGTCGGACGATGAGGCGGCCGCCATTGTCGCGGATCTTGTGGAAAAATCTCTCGAATTAAACGTCATTTATTTCGGAGAGGGCATGCCGGCGGAGGCCGACGGCGATGAGGACTACGTCGGCTATTATTCCCGCGTGACGGACGACGCCCCGTACAAAACGGAAGATGAGCTCCGTGAGGCGACGCTCAATGTTTTCACCGAAAAATATTCGTCCGTCCTGTTTACGACGTTTCTGACCGGCATCAGTGACCCCGATTCCGGCGGCGTCGTGTACGCGCGATATGTCGAAAACGAGGACAGACTGACGAAAAAGACGGATTATGAGCCGCTCGTCACGTCTATACGCACTTATGACCTCGAAAATATCACGATCACAAGATCGACGCCGGACGAAATAAAGGCGACGCTCACGTCGTTTGTCAACGGCGTAAAAGATAAGGAAAACGTAGTCGAGGTCACGGTCAGGCTCGAGGAGAGGAAGAACGAGGAGACGGGCGAGAAATTGGGCTCCGTCTGGAGGCTCGACAGCCCGACATATTGAGGACGCGGCTCTGCAAAAAAAATTACCGAAAAACGAAAAAAATACTTGATTATATGCGCTTCGTCTGATACAATATAGAAAAACAAACATTTGTTCGGTCATTGACCGCGGAACGGAGAAGAAATGGCAAAATCAAAGAAAACAACGACGGTGAAGGCAGCCCCCGCAGACGACAAGCAGAAGGCGCTCGCGGCGGCGCTCTCACAGATAACGAAGGATTACGGGAGCGGCGCGATAATGAAGCTCGGCGAGACGCAGAACATGAACGTCAGCGCGTCCCCGTCCGGGTCGCTGACGCTCGATCTCGCGCTCGGCATCGGCGGATATCCCAAGGGAAGGATAATAGAGATATACGGCCCCGAATCCTCGGGCAAAACGACGCTTGCGCTCCACGCGATCGCGGAGGTGCAGAAGGCGGGCGGCGAGGCCGCATTCATAGACGCGGAGCACGCGCTCGATCCCGTATACGCGGCGGCGCTCGGCGTGAACATCGATTCGCTGCTCGTTTCCCAGCCGGACAGCGGAGACCAGGCGCTCTCAATAACGGAGGCGCTCGTCCTCTCCGGCGCGATAGACATCGTCGTTATAGACTCGGTCGCGGCGCTCGT
>CANROT010000043.1 GCA_947632285.1 uncultured Clostridia bacterium | reverse complement strand
GATAGATCTGCGGCTCGCGGCAATACCGGCGGTGATCGTGGTCGCCGTGCCGCCTGCGGCGGCGCTGCTGCCCGAGGCCGCGAAATCGTTTTTGACGGAGGCGCTGAACGTGACGGGCACCGCCGTGCGCGACCGCGTCGAGATCAGGCGGCTGTCGGGGCAGATATTCCTTGACAACCTCTTCGGCGGTATAGGGCGCGGGGACGGAATATTCGAAGCCGTTTACGATGCGTACTCGTCCGTCGGCGCGACGTCGGACAACAGCCAAAGCCTATTTTTGCAGATCGGGATCGAGCTCGGCATCGTCGGTCTTTTCGTCTTTCTCGCGGCGACGGTATTTCTGCTCATGAAATCGTTTACGGGCGCAAAATACGGGGCGGACAGGGCGCAGAACTTCTGCTCCGCGTCGCTCGCGTCCGGGCTGATCGCGGCGCTCGTCGCGGGCATATCGAACGACATCTGGATAGACGGGAGAATGTTCCTGCTCTTCTTCATGTTCGCGGGGGCGGCCTCCGCGTACAGCACGGGGGCGGTCGCCGGGGCCGGGCTCGGCGCGGTGCGCGGCGCCGCGGGCGGAGACTCAAGGTCCGCGTCAATTGATATCGAATTCTGAGAACATAGATACTGAAAGGAGGCTTTTGCCGGCATGAAAAGCGAAAAGCGTGCGTTCGTAACGGCGGCGGATCTCTTGATAATAGCGGCGCTGCTGCTCATCGGTTTCTTTGCTTACAGGTATGTGTACAGCGGACCGGAGGAGGAGTCGTTCGAGCTCGACTATGTCGTGAAGGTCGCGGCCGTGCGGTCGGAGCTGTCGGAAAAGGTCGCCGTCGGGGACGAGGTATACAGCGCGGACGGCGCTTACATGGGGCGCGTCACGGCGTTCGAATCGCGCGGTGCCGTGCTCACGACGACGGGGAAAACCGTGCCGGACCGCTCGGACCTGTATATAACGATCGAGGCGTCCGCGGACGGGGACGGCCTCGTCTCGGGATATGAGATATATGTGGAGCGCGAGCTGTCGCTCCATACGACGGGGCTGTCGTTTGACGGCGTGTGCATCAGCGTCAGGTAGGAGGCGGCGATGAAGGAAAAGAAATTCACGTTCGGCGTGCTCGACGTATTTTTGATACTCGTCGTGATACTTTCGGCGGCCGGGATCGCGGTGCGCTGCGTTCTGACGGACGAGAACGGGATCCTTGCGAGGACGCCGGAAAAAACGAGCGCCGCCGTGCAGATACTGATCGAGGGGATCGAAAATTCCTCCTCCGACTATTTCTCCGAGGACGCCGTATTCACCGTCGGCAGCGGCGATGACGAGGGGCGGCTCATGTCCGTCACCGTGCAGCCCGCCGAATATTATGTGGAAAACGAAAACGGAGAGCTCGAGATCGCATACGAGGACGCGGAAAACGGCAGGCGGGACGTGCGCTGCACCGTCGTCGTCGAGGGATATTACAGGGACGGGATCTTCATGCTCGGCGGGAAGACGCCGATGCTGCCCGGCTCGTCCGTACCCGTTTCGGGCGGAGGGATCACCGTGACGGCGCTGATAATCGACACGGCCCCCATCGACGGGGATACATAATACGTGAAAAATCGCCCAAAATGAAAGCGCCCTCGCCCCGAAAATACATGAATATCTACTATTGATTTTGCAGACTCCGTTTGCTATAATGATGTAGAATTTGAACACTGTGTACTTATGACATTTATAGCTTTAAATCTTTTTATTCGGAGGATATAATGGTTTCTCGTACCGTTAAGGTTGAAAATGCCGTGGGACTTCATGCACGGCCGGCTACATATTTCATACAGAAGGCTAACAGCTATGTGAGCTCGATATTGATAGAGTGCGGCGGCGGCAAGGTAAATGCAAAGAGCCTGCTCGGCGTTCTTTCGCTCGGTATATGTCAGGATTCGGAGATAACTCTGACGGCCACGGGCGCCGATGAAGCCGAGGCGGTAGACGGGCTCGTCGCCCTGATCGAGGCCGGTTTTTCCGAATGACCCATGGCTTTGCCCCGCGCCTTACGGGACACCGATAAAAAAAGAACGGCGGACGCGGGTGTGACTCGCGTCCGCTTTATTGTGGGAAAGGGGGCTTTTTCGATGAAGCGCGGTGAAAACGAGAAGAACGAGCGGCTGGAGCGGCTGTTCCGCACCGCGTCCGAGCTGCCCCTCTGCCCCGGAGTCTATATAATGCGCGACAGAACGGGGCGCGTCATATACGTCGGAAAATCGCGCGCGCTGCGTTCGCGCGTCTCACAGTATTTCGCGAACACGGAGCACGCGGTCAAGACGGAGCGCATGGTGGCAGCGGTCGACAGGTTCGACACGATCATCTGCAAGACGGAGATCGAGGCGCTCACGCTCGAAAACGCGCTCATCAAGCAGTATGAGCCGAAATACAACATCAAGCTGAAAGATGCGAAATCGTATCCTTATATAAAGATACGCATGGCGGACGAATATCCGGTCCCGGTCATGACGAGAAAGCGCGGGGCGGAGAGCTCAAAGGAGGCGCTGTACTTCGGGCCGTATTCGAGCGCTGGCGCGGTCCGCGACATAATCGCTTCCATGGAGAGGGCGTTTTCGCTGCCCGCCTGCAAGCACGAGTTCCCGCGCGACATCGGCCGCGTCGGCAGCTGCGTCTATTATCAGATGGGGAGATGCGTCGGCGTGTGCAGGGGCGGCGTCTCGTCCGCGGAGTACAAGGAGAGCCTGCACGACATGATATCCGTTCTGCGCGGGAACATCGGCGCGGCGAAGGCGGACCTCGAGGCGCGCATGATGAAGTACGCAGAGGAGGAAAATTTTGAGGCGGCGGCGCGGTGCCGAGACAGCATAGCGGCGCTTTTGCGGCTGAAGGAGCGGCAGCACGTCGTGGCGTCCCCGGAGACGGAGCGCGACGTCGTCGCATACTATGCCGACCCGGAGGGGATATGCTCCTGCGCAACGCTCGTCGTCATACGCGGCGGCGCCGTCGCGGACAAGCAGAGCTACGAGTTCGGCGCGGCGCAGCTCATGGACGAAAACGGGATATCCGGCGAGGGCGGCCTCGCGGAATTTCTGACGATGCTGTATTCGCAGCGCGAATATATCCCGGGGGAGGTCCTCGTCTCGTTCGGGCTTGAGGACGGGGAGAGGGCGCTGCTCTCCGAATACCTTTCAAAGCGCGCCGGCCACAGGGTGACGGTTAGGACGCCGGAGCGCGGAGAGGGAAAAAAGCTCGCCGAAATGGCGGCAGAGAACGCCCGCGTCGCGGCGGAGCAGTACAAGAACAGGGCGCGGGGAGACACGGCAACGGTCGTCAAGCTGGCGGAGCTGCTCGGCCTCGAGGTCGTCCCCGAGAGGATCGAGTGCTACGATATCTCGAACCTCGGTGGGGAGCACATAACGGCGGGTATGATCGTCTCGGAGGGCGGAAAGCTCAAAAAATCGGATTACAGGCTGTTCCGCATCGAGGGCGGAGGTCAGCCGGACGATTATGCCTCCATGGAGGAGGCGATAAAGCGGAGGCTGTCGCACTCCGAATGGGGGACGCTGCCCGATCTGATACTGCTCGACGGCGGCGCGGGCCAGGTCTCGACCGTGAGGCGCGCGGCGGCGGAGGTCGGGGTCGAGATACCGATATTCGGCATGGTAAAGGACGACCACCACAAGACGCGGGCGCTCATCGGCGAGCACGAGAACGAGGAGATAAGCATCGCGCGCGAGCAGGCGGTGTTCCAGTTCGTGTACAGGCTCCAAGAGGAGGTCCACAGGTTCACGATCTCCGGAATGAAGAGAGCAAAGTCAAAGACGCTGCGCCGCTCGGCGCTCACGGCGGCGCCCGGCATCGGTGAGGCGAAGGCGAGGACGATAATGTCGCATTTTGGAACGCTCGCAAAGCTGCGCGCCGCTTCAAAGGAGGAAATTTCCGCCGTTTCGGGCATCAGCGAGAAAAACGCGGAGGCGGTATACGCATTTCTGCACGGGGAGGAAAACGAATGAGGATAATAACGGGAACGGCGCGCGGCGCAAGACTCGCGACGCTTGAGGGAGAAAACACGAGGCCGACCGGCGAGCGCGTCAAGGAGGCGGTCTTCTCGATGATACAGTTCGACATCGAGGGCAGGCGCGTGCTCGACCTGTTCGGCGGGTCGGGGCAGCTCGCGCTCGAGGCGCTGTCAAGGGGCGCCGAGGCGGCGGTCATAACGGATTCTTCGCCCGAGGCGGTCGAGGTGATAAAGGCGAACGCGAAAGCGACAAAGCTCTACGACAGGTGCAGGATATCGGCGATGGAATTCGAGCCGTACCTGCGGCGCGCCGCGGGGCGGGAATCGTTTGATATAATATTTCTCGACCCGCCGTACAAGAGCGACTATATGAAAAGGTCGCTGCGGCTCATCGCGGACGGCGGCGTCGCAAAGCCGGGGGCGCTCATAATATGCGAGAGCGCGGAGGCGGATATTTTCGCCGGGGACGAGGCGCTGCGCGCGATGTATGAGGTAAAAAAGCGGTCAAATTACGGCAAGGCGAACATTACGCTGCTGACGCCGCAGCGCGCCGACTGAGGCGCTGTCGGACTGTTTCGGAGGGAGAAATGAAGAGAGCGGTTTTCACGGGCAGCTTTGACCCGTTCACGAAGGGGCACCTCGACATCGTCGCGAGGGCGGCCCGGATATTCGACGAGATCACGGTCGCGGTCTGCGTCAACACGGAAAAGGCTGGCGGCATGTTTACGCCGGAGGAGAGGGTGCATATTGCGGAAGAATCCGTAAAAACCTTGAAATTGGAAGGAATTTGCACGATAAAGTCGGAAATTTGCCCCAACTTGCTTGCCGATTTTGCAAGCGAACGCGGGATCGGCACGATCATTCGCGGGGCGCGGACGGCGGCGGAATTCGAGTACGAATCGGCGATGGCGGAGGTGAACCGCGCGCTCGCGGGGCTTGACACCGTCATATTTCCGGCGTCGCCCGAGCTGTCCTTCATCAGCTCGACCGTCGCGCGCGACATGATCATATACGGCCGCCCCGAGCTCGCGCTCGACGACGGCGCGCTCCGCGCCGTCCGCGACATAACAGCCGAAACCCCCGCATTCTTGCTCAATTCCAATCAAAAATAATGTCGAAAATCATTAAACCCACCTCCAAAACCCGAAAAAGCCATAAAGTTTTTCGCGGAGGGGGTCCGGGGGAGGCGCCTTTTTCAAAAGGCGCCTCCCCCGGTCTTTTTACATAGCTCCAAACCGCGCCGCTGCGCGGTTTTTTTACTTTTGCGGCGGAGAAAAAACACGTCCTGCGGGAAATACGCGCGCGGCGCACGCTTCGCGCAAAACGGATATTTCGCCCGCTAATGTGCAGGATATTTTTCCCGCCGCAGGGCGAAAAAAATCGTAAGTGGCAAAATTCCGCCGTAAATTTTGCCGAAGGGTGACCGGACAGCGAAAAAAACAGTGGAAAAAATTAAAAAAAATCGGAAAACCGCCCCTTTAAATTTTGCGGAGGTTATTGACTTGGTTGTGCGTTGACTGTATAATAAATGCAAGGTGGTGCGAAGTGGGGTAAAAATCCATGATCGAGCACCGAAAGTCCACTGTAAAGGAGGCGCGCGGCGCGATATGGTCTGCTTTCTCGGCGAATACCAGCAGGTAATGGACAGCAAGAATCGGATTTTTATACCGTCGAAGTACCGGGACATCATCGGCGAGCGCGTCTATATCTCCTGCAACGTTGACGGGTGCCTCTCCGTCTACTCGGAGGAGGGGTGGCAGAAATACACGGAGCGCCTGCTCGCGCTCCCATCGACCGCGGGAGCGGCGCTGATCCGCTTTGTATTTTCCACGGCGATGGACGCGAAGCCGGACTCTCAGGGGCGCGTCGTCCTCACGCAGGCGCTGCGCGACCACGCCGGGCTGACGAAGGACATATACGTCATCGGCGTCGGCGACCACGCCGAGATATGGGACAAGGAGAGGCGAGACGCCGATAAGACGGCGGAAAAAACGGCGGAGCTCATCAGCTTCATGCAGGAAAACAGGTTCTGATGGACGGGCCGCTTGAAATAACGAATATGCCAGCGGGGAATGATACGGCACATTCCGCGCGAAAAGATAGGAACAGTCAGGTCGGCGGTGCGAAAATATCGGAGGAGGCTCCCGTATTCTCGCACCTGCCGGTCATGCTGTCGGAATGCATCGACGGACTTAACATAAGGCCGGACGGAATATACGTCGACGGGACGGCGGGCGGCGGCGGACACAGCGCCGAGATCGCAGGCCGCCTCTCGGGCGGCAGGCTCATAGCGATAGACCGCGATATCGAGGCGATCGAGGCGTGCCGTGCGCGCCTTTCGCGGTTCGGCGAGCGCGTGACGCTCGTGCACGACAATTACAGAAACATCGGGGCGATCCTCTCGGGGCTCGGCGTCGGAAAAATAGACGGCGCGCTCTTTGACCTCGGGGTCAGCTCACATCAGATAGACACAAAGGAGCGCGGCTTTTCGTACAGCCGCGACGGCGACGCGCCGCTCGACATGCGCATGTCGAGGGACGACGCGCTCACGGCATACGACGTTGTCAACAGCTACGGAGAGGACGAGCTGTGCCGCATCATTTCCGAATACGGCGAGGAGAGATTCGCATCACGCATCGTGTCACGGATCGTGTCGGCGAGGTCGGCGGCGCCCATCAGGACGACGGGCGAGCTGTCGGAGCTTGTGAAGGCGGCGGTCCCGGCGTCATCCGTGGAGCGTGGGTCGCACCCGGCAAAGCGGACGTTTCAGGCGATAAGGATAGAGGTGAACGGCGAGCTCGACGGCATCGAGCCCGCGCTGAGAGACGCGTGCGCCGCAATGAACGCGGGCGGCAGGATCGCGGTCATCACGTTCCATTCGCTCGAGGACAGGATAGTGAAGCGCGTGTTTTCCGAGCTCGCGCGCGGGTGCGTGTGTCCGCCGGATTTCCCCGTCTGCGTGTGCGGGCGAAAGCCGGAGATCAAATTGATAAATAAAAAACCGATAACCGCCGGGGCGGACGAGCTCTCGGCGAACCCGAGAGCGAAGAGCGCAAAGCTGCGCATCGCCGAAAAGCTCCCGGAATAAAAAACAAAAGACCGCCAAAAGAAAGGACAAGCCGGCAATGCCGAATGCGAGAACACGTCAGGCAAGACCTGCAACAGCAAGGACAATACCGTCCCTCGAGCGCCATTACCCGGGCGCAGATGTAAATACCGCCCAGCTTGTCGAAAAGCTGAGGCGGCGGGGGATCACCGATCCGCGTGCGACGGTGAGGGTCACGTCGAGCGACCTCATGGAGGACGCGTACCGCGGCTCGATCCCGGGGCAGACACCGAAACAGTTTGACAACAATTACAGCCCGTATTCAAACGTCAACGCCGCGGCGGCAGCGGAGGTAAAGCGCCGCCAGGCGGAGGCAAAGCGTCGGGCGGAGAACGAGCGCCTGCGGCAGGGAGGCGGCGCACCCGCGGTAAGGCGGCAGACCGAGCTCCCGCCCGCGGAGATGCGCCGCGGGACGTCGATTGCGCCGGCAAAGCGCGCCTCGACCGCTCCTGTAAAGGCGAGGCGGCGCGAGAACGAGCAACTTATAGAGTCGGGCCCGCGCGAGGTCGCGATAAAGCGGGTCCCGTTCCCGAAGTTCGCGTTCGTCGTGGTCTTTCTGTGCATCGTGCTCTTTTTCATGATCCAGAGCTTTGTCCACGTTTACGAGTACAAGCGCGAGAACGCCGAGCTGCGCGAGCAGGTGAACGAGCTCGTGGAGCGCGAGTCACAGCTCCGCGCCGAGCTCGAGGACCGCATCGACGTTTCGGACATTGAGGCTTGGGCAAAGGAGATCGGCATGATAAACGGCGGCCAGGTCGATGAAAATTACATAGACCTTTCGGGCGGAGACGTCATCGAGATCTTCGGAGAGGACAAAACCGAGCTCGGCGGATTCTCAACGATGCTGAGCGCGATAAGGCAGAGGATCGCGGGGCTTTTGGGCTCCGGCGAATAGCACGCCCGGTCATAAAGCGGGCATCATACCGCATAGAATTAATATCGGCACGAAAAGAGTAAGGAGCAGACGGCGGTAAACATGGCTCGTTACTCTTTTTGAATCTATACGCGAATTGCGCATTTACGGGAACGGAGGGCAAAAATGAAGATAGGCGGCGAGATATCAAAGAGATCGTATATTGTGCTCGCGGTGTTTGTCGGGCTCTGGGTCCTGCTGTGCGCCGTGCTTTTCCACATACAGATCACCTCATACGACGAATATCAGGGTCACGTCATCGACCAGATAACGAAGGAAACGACGGTCACCTCGAAGCGCGGCGACATATACGACACGAACATGAACCTTCTGGCGGGCAGCAAGTCCGTCTACCTCGTGTTCATCTCCCCGCAGGATATAATCAGCTCGATGAGCGGCGGCTTTTCGATCTTCGCGTCCGCGGACGACACGCCCGGCCTTCACTATCCCGGCCTGTTCGGCAGCGTGCAGCGCGCCGTTCACTACTATACATACACGGACGCGGACGGCGAGACCGCGTCCTACCCGATGGACAGACTGATCGCGAAGGGGCTCTCCGAGATACTTGGCGTCGACTACTCGAAGATCATTGAGCTGACGGGCAAAAAGGGCAGGTACTACGAGGTCGTGAAGAAGAACGTCGAAAAGGCGGACGCCGACCGCGTCCGTGAGTTCATCGACGAATACGGGCTCGAGGAGCAGATATACCTGACGGCGAGCACAAAGCGGTATTACCCGAACGACACGCTCGCGTGCCACGTCATCGGGTTTGTGAACGCGGACGGGGACGGGGTGTACGGCCTCGAATCATATTATAACGACGTTCTGAAGGGCAGCACCGCGAAATACCTGACTGCGCGGGACGGCCACGGCAACGACCTCCCGACGGATTACGAGAGCTACCTCGACGAGCAGGACGGGTACTCGATAATCTCGACGATAGACCAGTATTTGCAGTACCGGCTCGAGGAGGTCCTGTACGAGACACTGACGGAGAACAAGGCGGACAACCGCGCTGCGGGCATCTGCATCGACGTCAACACGGGCGAGGTGCTCGCGATGGCGACGGTCGGCGGCTACGATCTCAACGACCCGTACACATTGACGGAATATTATCAGAACAAGCTCATCAAATCCGGCCTCGCGGAGGGGAGCGACGAATATACGGCCCTCCAGTCCGACCTGCGCTACATGATGTGGAACAACAAGGCGGTAACGGAGCTCTACGAGCCCGGCTCCACATTCAAGATCATCACGAGCGCCATGGGGCTCGAGCTCGGCGCGATCAATCTGAACGACACCTTCACCTGCAACGGCAGCATAACGATAGAGGGATATTCAAAGCCTATCAGGTGCCACAAGCTCGGCGGCCACGGGACGCTCGTGTTCCCGAATGCGCTCCAGCAGTCGTGCAACCCGGCGTTCGTCACGATAGGGCTGCGGATCGGCAGGGAGAACTTCTATAAATATTTCCACCAGTTCGGGTACGGCTCGAGGGTCGGCATCGACCTGCCGGGCGAGGCGGTCACGTACTACCACAACTACAAGGATTTCTCGAACGTGTCCCTCGCCGTGTACGCATTCGGGCAGACGTTCAAGGTCACGCCGATACAGCATATAACGGCGATCGCCGCCGTGGCGAACGGCGGATATCTCGTCACGCCGCACGTGCTCAAGCAGATAATTGATTCCGACGGAAACGTCATCGACACGTATGAAACGAACGTCGTCCGCCAGGTCATAAGCACCGAAACGAGCAAGACGCTCCGCGCGATCCTTGAGGAAAACGTCTCCGGTGACGGCGGCGCGAAGAACGCGTACGTCGCCGGGTACAAGGTCGCAGCGAAGACGGGAACATCGCAGAAGCGAGACAAGTACGACGAAAACGGAGAGGACACGCTGCGCGTCAGCTCCTGCGTCGGATTTGCTCCCGCGGACGACCCGCAGATAGCGGTCCTGATCCTCGTCGACGAGCCGAGGGCGGGCGTCGAATACGGCTCCGTCGTCGCGGCGCCGTATGTTTCGAAGTTTCTCACCTCGGCGCTCCCGTACCTCGGATTCGAGCCGCAGTATTCGGACGAGGAAGAGGCGGCGGTCGAATCCGTCGTCGGCAGATACGTCGGTTACTCGACGGAGTCGATGGTAAAGAAACTCGAGGACGACGGCTACAAATACGTCGTCGTCGGTGACGGCGACACCGTGACGGGGCAGATGCCCGCGGGCGGCACCGTCGTTTCAAACCTCGCAAAGGTCGTGATACTCTACACGAACGGCGAGGAGCCGAAGAACAACGTCGCGGTCCCGAACGTCGTCGGCAAGACGGCGGAGGCCGCAAACAGGCTCATCATCAACGAAAACCTCAACATCAGGATAGAGGGCGCCGCGAACTTCACGAGCGGAGACGGCGCGACCGTCGTCGAGCAGTCCCCGATGGCGGGCGAGATCGTCCCGGAGGGCACGGTCATAACGCTGACGTTCAGACATCTTTCCAATATAAGCGATTAAAATACACGACCGGAGGGTACCAAACTGAAGCTGTCTCTTCTTTGCGGGCGGGCAGGCTGCGCCGCGCCCGGGGAGGACGTAAACATCACGGACGTGACCACCGACAGCAGAAAGGTGGAAAAGGGGAGCCTGTTCATCGCGATACGTGGGACAAAGAGCGACGGGCACGACCACATCGCGGAGGCGACGGCGGCGGGAGCCGCGGCGGTCGTGGCGGAGCCGGGCAGGTGCGCGCCGCCCGGAGTTCCGGTCATTGAATGCGAAAACACGCGCCGCGCGTGCTCGCGCCTGTTCGCCGCGTTTTACGGCGGGGAGGCGGCGTCGGCGTGCAAAACGCGCCTCATCGCCGTCACCGGGACAAACGGGAAGACGACGGTGGCGCACATGATACGGCACATACTGTCATACGCCGGGTACAAAACCGGGCTGATCGGCACGGTCGGGACGTCGTTCGGCGGGCGCGCATACGCGTCCGATTACACGATGACGACGCCGCCGCCCGAGGAATTCTACCGCATAATCTGGGACATGATCGGCTCGGGCGCGGACTACATCGTGTTTGAGGCGAGCTCGCACGGGATCGCGCAGGAGCGCCTCGCGGGGCTGGACGTCGTCGGCGCGGAGCTCGCGGCGGCGGTCTTCACGAATCTGACGCCGGAGCACATGGACTATCACGGCGGCATGGAGGATTATTTCGCGGTCAAGTGCAGGCTGTTCACCGAATACGGCCCGAAGGTGAAGATAGTGAACACCGCGGACGAATACGGGCGGCGGCTCTGCTCGCTCATAAAGGACGGAGCCGTCTCAGTAGATGTGGACGGCGGCGGGCGGCCCGGCACAGTTTATCCGCGCGGGATCGCGATGCTGGGCGCGGCGGGCGTCGAGTACGTATATACGTCGCCGGACGCGATATTTCCGATAAGCTGCCCCGTGCCCGGGCGGTACACGGTATACAACAGCATCGAGGCGGCGGCGACGGCGCTCTCGCTCGGGGTGGACGCGGTCACCGTGCGGGATGCGATCTGCACGTTCGCCGGGGTGCGCGGCAGGATGGAGCGCGTCCGGTGCGACACGACGAAGTTTTCGCCGCACGTCTTCATCGACTTTGCGCACACGCCCGCGGCGCTCTCGGGGCTCCTGACCTCGCTGCGCGAGGCGGACGGATCGTGCTGCTGTTCGGCTGCGGCGGCGACAGGGACAGGACAAAGCGCGCCGTCATGGGCAGGATCGCGTCCGAGCTGGCGGACTTCACGGTCGTGACCTCGGACAACAGCAGGACCGAGCGGGCGCAGGACATCATCGCTGAGATAATAAAGGGCGTGCCCGAGGGGACGGCGTGCCGCGTGATCCCCGACCGCGCCGAGGCGATAGAATATGTGATAATGAACGCGACGCCGAAGGACGTCATCGTGCTCGCCGGAAAGGGGCACGAGAGCTATGAGGACGTCGGCGGCGTGAAAAAAGGCTTTGACGAGCGGGAGCTCGTCAGGGAAGCAACGGAGAAGAGATACGCGCTTTACGGAGGAATATGACGCGTAAAGCGGCCGGAACGAAAAAAAGGCAGGGTCAAAAACATGAACGACAACGGCATAGGGCTCATACATCCGATAGATGCCGCGTATATCGCGAACGTCACGGGCGGCGCTTTGCACCCCGTGTCCGGCGGATTCGGAAAGAGCGCGGAAACGCTCACGACGGATTCGCGGGCCGCGTCCGACGGGTGCATTTTCGCGGCGATAGCGGGCGAAAATTTTGACGGGCACGACTATATCGCCTCCGCCGTCTCGGGGGGAGCGCGCATTATAATCGCCGAGCGGCTGCCGGAGGGAGAGCTCCCTATCGGCGCGGACGTCGTCATCGTTGACAGCACGGTGCGCGCGCTCGGGAGGCTCGGCGCGGACGCGATACGCGTGTCCGGGGCGAAGACGGTCGCCGTGACCGGCTCGGTCGGGAAGACGACGACGAAGGAATTCATAGCCGCGTGCCTCTCGTCCAAATACCGCGTCCACAAGACGGACGGGAACAAGAACAACGAGATCGGCCTGCCGCTGACGGCGCTTTCCATCGGGGAGGGGACCGAATACGCGGTGTTCGAGTGCGGTATGAGCGCGCTCGGCGAGATCGAATACCTCTCGAACATAGTAAAGCCGAATATCGGCGTCATAACGAATATCGGCACCTCGCACATGGAGAGCCTCGGCAGCCGCGAGAACATCGCGCGCGCCAAGCTCGAGCTCGTCTCCGGGATGGGCGGGCGTGACGGCGGGGGCGTGCTCGTCATAAACGCAGACGAGCCGCTCTTATACGGCGTTCGGGAGACGCTTGATGTCGGCCGCGTCGTGACCGCGGCGCTGCACAACAGGGCGGCGGATTACAGGGCGGTCAATCTGCGCCGCGTCGGAAACGGGACGGTGTTTGACCTCATCTATAACGGCAGGGTCGCGACGAATATCGAGATCCCCGCCATCGGCGTCCACAACGTCTACGATGCGCTCTACGCTTTCGCGGTCGGAATTTTGTGCGGCATGAGCGAGGCGGAGATACGCGGAGGGCTGCGCGGGTTCCGCGGAGCCGCGATGAGGCAGAAGATATACGACGAGCACGGCATCACGATAATCGAGGACTGCTATAACGCGAGCCCCGAATCCATGCGCGCCGGAATAGACGTCCTTATCTCGCTCGCGAAGGAGCGGGGAGGCCGCCCGGCGGCGCTGCTCGGAGACATGAAGGAGCTCGGAGAGTATTCGCGCCTTTTGCACGAGCAGCTCGGCGTTTATGCGGCGAGGGCGGGCGTCAAACTGCTGTTCACGTACGGCCCGCGATGGCCGTCTCCGCCGTCAGCAACGGGATCAGGGCGGAAAACGTGTATGTCAACCTTGACGTCGGCGACCCCGGCAAAACGGGCGAGATGATCCTCGGCGCGCTGCGTCCCGGGGACGTGCTGCTCGTCAAGGCGAGCCGCGCCGTCGCGGCGGAGGCCGTGCTCGAATACATGAAGAAGAAAAATTCAAACTGACACGCGATAGGACGTAGAGCTGTATGGAATTAAGCCCCGAATTACTCGTTATCATTTCCGTCGTATGCACATTTATCCTCACGGTGGCGATCTCGCGCATCGTGATACCGATACTCAAGAGCCACAAGATGGGGCAGAAGATACTCGATATCGGTCCGCGCTGGCACAAGTCGAAGGAGGGCACGCCCACGATGGGCGGCATCTCGTTCATCTTCGCGATGACGGTCGTTATCGCGGCGAATATCGCGCTGCTCGCTTTTATGTACGGCGAGGTGCCGCTGGCGCTGACGCTGACGTTCGTGTACGCGCTCCTCTGCGCGTTCATAGGCTGCATTGACGACACGGCAAAGCTCCGGCGCAAGCAGAACGAGGGGTTAACGCCGCTGCAAAAGATCATACTCCAGTTTGTGATCGCCGCGGCGTATATCGCGGCAATGGTGTACTTCGGCTGCATAGACGACACGGTCTACATACCGTATATCGGGTTCACGCTCGAGCACGGGGGCATACTTTATTACGCGCTGCTCGTCGTCCTCAGCGTCGGGGTGATGAACAGCGTCAACCTCGCGGACGGGATAGACGGGCTCGCCGCGACCGAAACGCTCGTCGTCTCGGCGCTGTTCGTTACGGCGGGACTCGTGAAATACGCGTCCCACGCATCATTCTCCGGCGAGATCGCGGCGCTCGGCGCCGTCACGGCGGGGGGCATGCTCGGGTTCCTCGTCTACAATTTCCACCCGGCGCGCGTCTTCATGGGGGACACGGGGTCGCTGTTCCTCGGCGGCATCGTCATGGGCGGCGCGCTCATGCTCAAAAACCCGCTCATCGTCATCGTGTACGCGATGATGTATATAATCGAGTCCGTCTCGGACATTCTTCAGGTCGTATATTTCAAGCTGACGCACGGAAAGCGCCTGTTCCGAATGGCGCCGATACACCATCACTTTGAAAAGTGCGGCTGGGGCGAGGTAAAGATCGTCGTCGTCTTCTCGATAATGACGGCGCTGTTCTGCGCCGCCGCGTATTTCGGGCTGCCGGCGATATCGGTCCTCTTGCGCGTATAAAAATAAAGTATGATTTGAGCGAAATAGAGGACTAAAAAAACCGTGGCAAGAAAAAACGGGACGACAAAAGCCTCCCGAAGAGGGA
>CANROT010000042.1 GCA_947632285.1 uncultured Clostridia bacterium | reverse complement strand
GACGGGCCGCTCACGGTCCCGATGTCGATGTACGGCGGCTTCGAGCAGGTCGGCGATATCGGGCGGCGGCTCCCGAGCAGCGACGCGCAGACGACGACGTCGCCCGGGGACATAGTCCTCTACAGCGGCGACAGCATCGTCGTCTTCTACGGGTCGAACTCCTGGGCGTACACGCGGCTCGGCAGGATAACGGGAAAAACGGCGGAGGAGCTCGCGGAGCTCCTCGGCAGAGGGGACGTCACGCTCACGCTGAGCGTCGGATAATATCATGATAAAAGCGGAATACATAAGCGCCTCCGGTGCCGCGCTCTTTGCGTCTTCACACGAAACGGAGGTCCGCCTCGCGTTTGAGGCGGAATACGAGCCGGGCTGCGCCGTCGTCCTCACCTGTGAGCCGGGCGCGCACCTGTACGTTCAGACGGACGCCTCGATCCTGCCGGGGGAGGTATACGTGCCCGGCGGGGTCATGACGTGGCGCGTGCCGTTCGGCTCCGAGCGGGACGCATACCCGCCCGCCGCGTTCGCGGGCGCAAGACATATCGTCACCGCGCGCGCCATGACGGCGGACGAAATATACGCGCGGCGGAACCTCGCCCGCAACCCCGCCGACCTGCGCGGGGAGACGGACTTTTTCCCCCACGCCTCGGCAAACGTCGAAACGCGCGGTGAGGCGCTGTTCGCCGCGCGCAACGTCATTGACGGCTGCCTGTTCAATTCCGGGCACTGGGGCTGGCCCTATCAGAGCTGGGGCATCGGCGGCAGAGATGACGCGTGCTGCACGCTCGATTTCGGGCGCTGTGTCGAGATAGACGAAATGGCACTGACGCTCCGCGCCGACTTCCCGCACGACGACTGCTGGGCCGCGTCGTCTTTGACGGCGCCGACAGCCTCGACTTCCGGCTCGGAAGGACCGCAGAGCGCCAGTTCATCGCCACAGGCCCCCGCAGGCTCAGGCAAATTCGCCTTGAGGGGCTGAGGCTTCCGCCCGATGCCTCCGGCTTCCCCGCCCTGACCGAGTGGGAGGTCTTCGGCAGGGATATCAAATAGCGATACGCGATGCACGACATATGGAACCCGTGGCACGGCTGCAAAAAGTGCAGCGAGGGGTGCCAAAACTGTTACATGTACTTCCTTGACCGTACCCGCGGCAGGGACGGCGCGGACATATACAGGACCGGCTCCGGCTTTTCATATCCGATAAAAAAGAACCGGGACGGGACGTATAAGATCAAGAGCGGCGAGCTCATACGCGTCTGCATGACCTCGGACTTTTTCCTCGAAGAGGCGGACGGGTGGCGAGATGAGGCGTGGGCGCTGATCAAAATGCGCCCGGACGTGAAATTTTTCCTGCTCACAAAGCGCCCGCAGAGGGTCCGCGACTGCCTCCCCCGCGGCTGGGGGGACGGCTGGGAGAACGTCATCTTCAACGTCACCTGCGAGAACCAGCGCCGCGCCGACGAGCGCATTCCTTATCTCCTCGACCTGCCGTTCCGGCACAGGGGCATAATGTGCGCCCCGTTCATCGGGCCCGTGAGCATTGAAAAATACCTCGCCTCGGGCAAAATTGAGCAGGTCATCTGCGGCGGCGAAAACTATGACGGCGCGCGCCCCTGCGACTTTGACTGGGTGCGCTCGCTCTACGCCGAGTGCGCCGCATATGACGTGACCTTTTGCTTTATCGAGACGGGGACCGTCTTTATCAAGGACGGAAAGCGTTATCACCTGCCGAGCAAACGCATACAGAGCGAGATGGCATTCAGATCCGGCATGAGCCGCCGGGGCAAGCCGATAAAGTGGCGTCTCTCCGACATGCTCGGGCGGGAGCTCCCGGAGGATGAACTCTACGTGCCGCGCTTTCGCAAGAGCTGCGCGGTCTGCGGCAGCCGCCCGATCTGCAACGGCTGCTCCGACTGCGGCGCGTGCGAAAAATAATATATCATGCAGACTGCACATCTACTTTGATATGGTTTGATATCAAGATGACGTGCAGTTTTTGTCACCTTGCTTTATTCCGGCAAAATTATATCTGCTTTGACAAGTTTGCATTGTCATTTTTTTAGAACAGTGATATACTAAAATAAAGTTTTTGCGGGAGAAATTCAAAATTATAAACCATGCTTATCTATATCATAACACTTGCTATTTTAATCATTATATACACAATTGCTTCATGCATTGCATACATAATAAGAAAAAACAAATACGAAGAAACAGAATATTATCAGCAAACACATCTTCCATACAGGAGTGTGGGACGTGATAAAGGTCATTTGGGAGAGTATTATACTTACAGATACTTAGTGCCCCTCCCTGGTTATAAACGGTTTTTATTTAACTTGTATATTCCAAAAGAGAACGGTGAAACAACCGAATTAGACGTTACCCTTTTGCATGAATCCGGTATCTATGTATTTGAATCAAAGAACTACAGCGGCTGGATCTTCGGAACAGAATCACAAAAGTATTGGACTCAAACATTACCGATCGGGAGAGGGCGAACGCAAAAGAATCAATTTTACAATCCTATTTGGCAAAACAACACACATTTAAAATGGCTTCAGGCATTTCTGGGCGATCAAACAATTCCGTTTTATTCGTATATTGTATTTAGTGATCGCTGCGTATTAAAAGATATCACTTTAACAAGCGGAAATCATTACGTCGCCAATCAATGTTACTTATTTTCTATGGTTCAACAAAATGCTGAAAGATCAAACGTGAGATTATCAGCAGATACAATTGATAAGTTATTTGAAAAATTGTACCCCCTCACTCAGGTTGAAGAGGCTAAAAAAATAGAGCATATTAAAGCTGTCCAGCAAGCATCGCAAAACGCATATAAAAATTTCACTTCAGTTAAAACGGAAACATCTTCGTATACGGCGTCAAATATTGAAGACGCATTATGCCCACGATGCGGCGGCAAACTTGTTGTTCGTATTTCAGCCAAAGGAGAACACAAAGGCGAGAAATTTTTAGGATGCTCCAATTATCCAAAATGCAGATATATACAGAGCATTCCGGCCATCAAAGAAACGGTATCTCATTCAGATGTGCAGGAGTCTTAGAACGCGCTTTTATTTAAATAACCAAAAGCATGATTCGTTGATAATATTTAAAAGCAGTAATATAATGACTTGAAAATTGAACTCTTTTTGTGCAATACTGCCTTTGACGGGGGCGCGGTTTTCTGATAAAATAAATCCATAACGTGTGGCACTCGATGCGTAAGTCCGGTTGAGTGCCGCGCGTTTTTTTGTTTTGAGAGGTATTTTTTATGGAAACCGAAACGGAAACGAATCGCTCCCTCGGGGAGGACAGCATCGGGCGTCTCATGTGCAGGTACGCGATCCCCTGCATCATCTCGCTTTTAGTCGGCGCGCTCTACAACATCGTCGATCAAATTTTCATCGCGAACGCCGACTACCTCGGCTCGTTCGGCAACGCCGCGAACACCGTCGTCTTCCCGCTCACCGTCATCGCGCTCGCGATAGCCGTGATGATCGGGGACGGCTGCTGCGCGTTCGTCAGCCTGAGCCTCGGCAAAAACGAGCATGACAAGGCGAAAAAGAGCGTCGGCAACGCCGTCGCCGCCGTCGTTGTCGGCAGCCTCGCGCTCACCGCGCTCTATATCTCGTTTTTGCGCCCGATAATCACGCTGTTCGGCGCGACGGTAAACGAGGAGACCTTCGCCCTCTCCGAAGAATACTTCCTCCCGATAGCGCTCGGGATCCCGTTCTATATGTTCGGGCAGGCGATGAACCCCATCATTCGCGCGGACGGCTCGCCGCGATTCGCGATGGTGTCGACGCTGCTCGGCGCCGCCGTCAACATCGTCCTCGACCCGCTCTTCATCTTCACCTTCCGCTGGGGAATGGCGGGTGCCGCCGCCGCGACCGTCATCGGTCAGGTCGTCACCGCAGCCCTCTCGCTCTACTATCTTCTTCACATGAAGCTCGTCCGCCCGTCAAAGCGCGACTTCATCGTCGACATGCATATTCTCCGTCGTACGCTCGCCCTCGGCATGACGAGCCTTCTCTCACAGATATCGCTCGTCGCGGCGATGGCGGCGATAAACAACATGATCCGCCGATACGGCGCCCTCGACCCGATATTCGGCCGCGAGGAGTACGCGCAGATACCCATGGCGGTCGTCGGCATCGTGATGAAATTTTTCCAGATCGTCATATCCGTCGTCGTGGGAATGGCGGCGGGCTGCATCCCCATCGCGGGCTACAACATGGGCGCCGGGAAAAAATCGCGCGTCCGCAGCCTCTTCACGCATCTGCTCATGGCGGAGGCGGCGGTCGGCGCCGCGGCGCTCCTCGTCGTCGAGCTGTTCCCGCGCGCCCTCATCGGCATTTTCGGCGCGGCGAACGAGAGCGCGTACTATACGGACTTCGCCGTCCGCTCGTTTCGCATCTATCTCTCGATGATCGTCTTCGCCTGCGTCAACAAATCGTGCTTTATCTTTCTACAGGCGATGGGCAAGGCCGTGTCCTCGACCGTGCTCTCCGTGATCCGCGAGGTCGTCTTCGGCGTCGGGTTCGCGCTGATCCTCCCCCGGTTTTTCGGGCTGGACGGCGTGCTCTATTCGATGCCCGTCTCGGATATTTTGACGTTCGCGGTCGCCGCATTCATGATCGCGTCGACTTATAGAGAGCTTTCGGACGAAAAGGGCGCGATTTTTTGTCAAAATACCCATTGACACGCGCCCTCGGGTGTGATATCATACTACATAAGCTCAAACACAGACCCAAAATGTGACGACGGGGAAAAATGGGCGCGGGACCGCAAAGAGAGCTGCCGGGCGGTGCGAGGCAGTCGGCAAAGCGTCTGACACTCACCCCCGAGCAGCCCCACCGAAAGCGCAGCGAGTAAGTGCGGACGGCGGCCCTCCGTTATCGGGGCAGGACATTGTACAGTGTCCGATAAAGGGTATCTTTTGATACCGAAAAAGAGCGGTACCACGGGGCAGAACAGCCGCGTCTCTTTGCGAGACACGGCATTTTTGTTTTTCCGTGTAAAACAGTACATCATAATGCAGGAGAAAAATGCCATGAAGCTCTCATTTTCGACTCTCGCCTGCCCCGAATATTCGTGGGCGGAGATCTATTCGCTCGCCAAGGATTTCGGCTTTCACGGGATCGAGGTCCGCGGCCTCGGGGACAACATATATTCCCCCCGCTCGCCGTTTCTGCCCGAAAATATCGAGGAGACAAAGGCGACGCTCCGCCGGCTCAAGCTCGAGATCTGCTGCTTTTCCTCCGGGTGCGCGCTCAGATTCAAAGACAGGCACGCGGAAAGCATCGAGGAGCTCAAGCGGTACATCAAAACGGCGAGCGCGCTCGGCGTGCCGTACGTCCGCGTCCTCGGCGACCTGACCGCCGAGCCGGGCGAGGACTTCCCGGACGAATACGTGATCGAGCCGATGAAAATTCTCGCCCCGATAGCGGAGGCGGCCGGTGTCACGCTGCTCATCGAGACGAACGGCGTCTATTCCGACACCGCGCGCCTTGCGGACGTGCTCGCCCGCATCGGCAGCGACAGCGTTGCCGCGCTCTGGGACTGGAACCACCCGTACCGCTTCCGCGGCGAGATGCCGGAGGAGACGATACGCAATCTCGGCGCGTTCATCAAGCACACGCACATCAAGGATTCCGTCGTCGAGGACGGAAAGGTGAAATACCGCCTCGTCGGCGAGGGGGACCTGCCGCCGATGGCGGAATACATGAAGGCGCTCCGCTCGCTCAATTACGAGGGGTATATCTCGCTCGAATGGGTGCGGCAGTATATGCCCGAGCTCTCGGAGGCGGGCATCGTCTTCCCCCACTATATCGACTTCATGTCGCGCTATCTCGGCGTCGCCGAGAGCGTTGAGCGCCTGCACAAGAGCATTCGTGGCGACGGCTATTACGTCTGGGAGAAGAACCGCCTCATTGACTACACGTTTCCGCAGGTGCTTGACAGAATGTGCGAGGAATTCCCGGATCAGTACGCATTCCGCTACACCGAATGCGACTACAATCGCACGTACCCCGAGTTCCGCGACGACGTGGACAGATTCGCGCGCGCGCTCATCACGCTCGGCGTCAAGCAGGGGGACCACGTCGCGATCTGGGCGACGAACGTGCCCCAGTGGTACATAACATTCTGGGCGACGGTCAAGATCGGCGCCGTGCTCGTCACGGTCAACACCGCGTACAAGATTCACGAGGCGGAATATCTGCTCCGCCAGTCCGACACGCACACTCTCGTCATGACGGACGGTTACAAGGATTCCGACTACGTCGCGATAATAAACGAACTCATTCCCGAGCTGGGTGACTCGGAAGAGGCGCGCCCGATACACAGCCGCAGGCTGCCGTTCCTGCGCAATATCATAACGGTCGAATCCCGCCGCCGCGGGTGCCTGACGTGGGACGAGGCGAACGCGCTCGCCGAGCGGACGCCGATAGAGGCCGTATACCGCCGCGCGGCGATGATAAACAAGCACGACGTCTGCAACATGCAGTATACGAGCGGCACGACCGGGTTCCCGAAGGGCGTCATGCTGACGCACTACAACGTCATCAACAACGGGAAGGCCATCGGCGACTGCATGGATCTCTCGACCGCGGACCGCATGATGATCCAGGTGCCGATGTTCCACTGCTTCGGCATGGTGCTCGCGATGACGGCGTCCATGACGCACGGCACGACGATGTCGCCGATAACGGCGTTCTCCCCGCGAAAGGGGCTCGCGTGCATCAACAAGGAAAAGATCACCGCGTTCCACGGCGTCCCGACGATGTTCATCGCGATGCTCGGGCACGAGGACTTCGCGAAGACGGATTTTTCGCACATGCGCACCGGCATCATGGCGGGCTCCCCCTGCCCCATCAAGGTCATGGAGGAGGTCATTGAAAAAATGCACATGAGCGAGATCTGCATCACATACGGGCAGACCGAGGCCTCCCCGGCGACGACGATGTCAAAAATAACAGACCCGCTCGACGTGCGCGTCAACACGGTCGGCAGCCCGATATTCGGCGTCGAATGCAAGATCGTCGATCCGGACACGGGTGAGGACTGCCCCGACAACGTAGACGGCGAGTTCGTCGCGCGCGGATATAACATAATGAAGGGCTACTACAAAATGCCGGAGGCGACCGCCGCCGCCATCGACAAGGACGGCTGGCTGCACAGCGGCGACCTGCTGCGCCGCCTGCCGGACGGCAACTTCAAGGTGACGGGCAGGATAAAGGACATGATAATTCGCGGCGGCGAGAACATCTATCCGAAGGAGATAGAGGACTTCATCTACACGCACCCGAAGGTACAGGACGTCCAGGTCATCGGCGTGCCGGATAAGGACTACGGCGAGGAAATAATGGCCTGCGTCATCAAAAAGCCCGGCGCCGACCTCACCGCCGACGAGGTCAAGGACTACGTGAGGACGCATATGGCAAAGCATAAGACGCCGAAGTACGTCACCTTCGTCGACAGCTTCCCCATGAACGCCGCCGGAAAAATACTCAAATATAAAATGCGCGAGGCCGCCAAAAACCTCCCCGAATTCCGCGAAGCCGCCGGCATCGTCACGGCATGATGCTTTTTTAGGGGGAGATGATCCGGGGGAGGGAACCTTTGAAAAGGTTCCCTCCCCCGGACCCCCACCTTCAAAACTTTTTATTGATAGGGGTGTAACAGAAATCGCTTGTTACAGCGCGATTTAACGGATAAAGTTCGTTCGTGTGATTTTTTCTTTTGTGGGCAGGCCGTATTCTTCTTTTCCGAGCGCGATGCTCTTCATTAAAAACGCCATGTTTTCGGCGAGGACGCGAACCGTCAATATTCCCTCCGCGTCCCTCTCCGCCTCGCCGGGGGCCGCGCCGTGTACGCTGTTCCAGTAAAAGCTCGAGGCGACCGGCATTCCGGAGATCGTGAAATACTTGTTCAGCTCGTCAAACGTCGCCGAAAGTCCGCCGCGCCGCGCGACCGCGACCGCCGCCCCGACCTTCATTGTTTTGTCAAAGTGTGTGCTGTAGAAAAGCCTGTCGAGCAGCGCGACCAGCGTTGCGTTCGCGGACGCGTAGTAGACGGGGCTGCCGACGACGAGCCCGTCGCTCGCCTCAAAAACCGGCGCTATCTCGTTTACCGCGTCGTCAAACACGCACTTCCCCGTCCCGGCGCACGTGCCGCACGCGATGCATCCGCGTATCGCCTCGGAGCCCACACGGTATTCCGCGACCTCGATCCCCTCGCCCTCGAAGACTTTCCTCATCTCGTCGAACGCCGCCGACGTGTTCCCGTGCGGTCTCGGGCTGCCGTTTATCATAAGTACTCGCATTTCTCTCAACCTCGCTGCTGTGTTTTTCCCTCGCCTCGGTCCGGCGGGGGCTGTTTTATTTTATTTTACTGCCGCCGCGCGGAAAAATCAATAACGGCGGCGGATTTTTTCGCGGTTACAAAAAAGTGCGCTCTTGCGCTTTTCCCGCGGTCGGTGTAAAATCTTATGCGGTAAAGGAGGGCGCGCCATGACTCAGGAAGAAAGACGGCTCTATCTCATAAGCTCGCTGCTCGCGGAGGACGCGCGGTATCGCGGGATAAAAATACCGACGAGCGAGGCGGAACAGCGCCGCCTTTTGCGCTCGCTCTTCAACGTGCGCCCGCCGCGCCCGGTCAGCGATGAATTCCTCTCGGTGCAGGACGAATATCTGAGGGCGGTGACGGCGTCGAAAGGCGTCACCCGCTCGTCCGGGCTCGCGCCGGTCGCTGACGGCATATATCTCTGGCAGGGAGATATCACGACGCTTGCGTGCGGCGCGATAGTAAACGCGGCGAACAGCGGTTTGACCGGCTGCTACTATCCCTGCCACGGCTGCATAGACAACGCGATACACACGTATGCCGGGGTCCGCCTGCGGCTCGCGTGCGCGGAAATAATGGCGCGGCAGCATCACGAAGAGCCGGTCGGTCAGGCAAAGCTGACGCCCGCATATAATCTCCCGTGTGAATATGTGATCCACACGGTCGGCCCGATGATCCGCGGCGAGGTCACGGAAAGGGAGCGGGACATGCTCGCGTCGTGCTACCGCTCGTGCCTCTCGCTCGCGAGGGAAAACAATATAAAAAACGTCGCGTTCCCGTGCATTTCAACGGGCGAGTTCCGCTTTCCGAACGCGGAGGCGGCAGAGATCGCGGTCCGCGCCGTGAAGGAACACCGGGGCGGCGTGGAGGTGATATTCAATGTCTATAAGGACGCCGATCTTGAGATATACAAAAAACTGCTCCGATGATATCGCGCGCCTGCGCTCGGCTCTCAGCAATGCGGACTCCGTCGTCGTCGGCGCGGGGGCGGGGCTCTCGACCTCCGCCGGGTTCGTCTACGGCGGCGAGCGGTTCCGCGCGCACTTTGCCGATTTTGAGGCGAAGTACGGCTTTCACGACATGTACTCCGGCGGATTTTACCCATACGGCACGCCGGAAGAATTCTGGTGCTACTGGAGCCGTTACATCTTCATAAACCGTTATGAGGACCCGCCGAAACCCGTCTACAGCGAGCTTTTGTCGCTTATCCGCGACAAAGACTATTTTGTCATCACAACGAACGTCGACCACTGTTTTCAAAAGGCGGGGTTTGACAAGAGCCGCCTTTTCTATACCCAGGGGGATTACGGGCTGTTTCAGTGCTCCGTCCCCTGCTGCCGAAAGACGTTTGACAACGAAGACGCAATCCGGAAAATGATCTCCGCCGAGCGCGATATGCGTATCCCGACGAAGCTTTTGCCCGTCTGCCCGAACTGCGGGCGCCCGCTGACAATGAATCTCCGCTCCGACGACCGCTTTGTCGAGGACGACGGCTGGCGCGCGGCGGCAGGTCGGTACACGGAATTTATCAAATCGCATCGCGGCGGCCGCGTCCTCTTCCTCGAGCTCGGCGTCGGCTATAACACCCCCGGCATCATCAAGTACCCGTTTTGTCGCCTGACGGCGGAGAACCCGAACGCAGTCTACGTATGCATCAACCTCGGCGAATCATCGGCGCCGGAGCAGATTGCAGACAGAAGTATTATTCTCAACGCGGATATCGGCGAAATACTGGATATGCTTTGAGAAAAGCAGGATAATTTTTGACTTTCAAATCGCAAAAAAAGCAGAACGCCCGATACTCTTCGAGCGTTCTGTTTTTTTGCTCTGTATTCCCCTTTCAAAAGGACGGGGGAATGAAACCTTGCGCTTATTTCCGATCCGTTACCGTTATTTTTATGTTTCCGGTGGAAGTTTTGATCTCACATCTGCCGCCCGTTGATGTTTTCGGCACGTCGATCCTGCCGGTGGACGTCTCGGCTATAAAAATCTTATCTGAAAGCAGCGTGCCTGTAACATTGCCTGTATCCGTTTCGGCGGAGATTTCAGCGGCGTCGCTGTTGTCAAAAATGATGCTGCCGGTGTCGCTCTCTATCGTGAATTTCCCCGATCCGATGACATTTTTCAATGTTACGGAACCTGTATCGCTTTCCGCATAAAGATCGCCGCATGAGGTATCTGCAAGGTCCACTTTGCCCGTGTCCGTTTCAATTCTGATATCCCCGCCGACGTCCGCCGTGTTCACATTAATTCGCCCTGTGCTCGTTTTCAGCCTTAGCTGTCCTGCCGTGATCGCTTCCAATCGAATGTTTCCGGTGCTCAATTTGATCTCCATGCCCTGCCGGGCGGACGCGAAACAATCCACATTCGAAGTATCGCCGTTGATCTCAAGCGTATCGAAAGAAAGCTCCTTCGGGATCGTGATATTGCCCGTATCTGTTTCTATCCGCAAAGAATCATACGTATTCTGCGGCAAATATACGGTCATCTTCGGTCTGTCAAATGAAAGTGAAATGTATTCATACCATTTACGCGTATCGACCGTGTCGATCACCAGCGTGCCGTTCTGTACGGTGGCGGAATGCCTTACCTTTTCGTCTTCAAAGCAAACGATCCTGCATTGTTCACCGCCGGTATAAACAAAATCGATCTCGGTCGTGTCGACATTAATGTATATGCTCTGAAAATCGCCGTCCGCTTCATACGTGTTGGTCGTATATGTGACCGTGCCGAGCTTATGAAGATCCCAGCCGTTTACAAACATCACGCCCGCAAAAAGAATCCCGCCAAACAGAATGAGCGCCGCTGCCGCGACGAGCCATATTTTTACCGTTTTACTCATTACGCTGTCTCCTTTCCGACAAACAGAGATTTGACCCATAAGCCCGCCTTTTTCGTCAGCCGCAAGATTCCCTTAGTCGCCGCCTTGCACCCGAAGAAAAGAAAAACAGAAATCCCGGCGCAGCAAAGGCTGACCGAAATCATTAAAACGGCCGTAAGTCCGTTTCCCCGAATGGCGAAAGCCGCCGCTGAAACGATCCCGCAGAGCACACCCGCCCACAGTGACACTTCAACTGCCCACAGCGAAACGATCACCGACCACACAACGATATAGATCGCAAGAACAACGGCAAATGCGGCGATCAAAAGAGGAAACCATACCGGAAAGCCGAGTATGATAAGCAATACCTCCCACGGTCTCGGAGATCTGCGCGGCTTGATTTTTTCTTTTACCAGCCTTGTGAGCGGTGTTTCTGCCAAAATTTGAGAAACAACATCGCTCACCTCTCCGATCGCGCTCACCGCGTCGGTTTCCGAGACCCCTTCCTCCATGCGGTCATCGATCATTTCACCGTAAAAAACAAGCCGCTCTTCTATATCTTCCTGCGGCAGACCGGACAGGCCGCAGCGGAGCTGTGCAAGAAATTCCTGCTTATTCATTTTCATTGTCCTCCCTGATTATAAAGCGATATATAGACATGATCTCTCCCCACTCGCCCTTAAAATCTTCCAAACGCTTCAGCCCCGCCCCGGTGATATGATAATATTTCCTGAGCCGACCGTCGTGCTCTGCGGTGCGAACGGTCAACATATTGGCCGTTTCCAATCGTTTCAGAATTGTATACAGGGTCGATTCCGAGAGTTCAATATACGGCTTCATATCTTTTATTATCTGATAGCCGTATGAATCCTTGCTTTTGATCGATGCTAACACGCACACATCGAGCAGACCTCGTTTTAACTGAATATCCACGCTATACCTCCTCTCGTGATATACATCATATCACGAAGTATAGGTCTTGTCAATAGGCTGTTTGTTTTATTTCCGAAAAACTTTTTCGCCGCCTCCCGTCCCTGCCGCCTTGAATTTGGCGGCGGGATAATGTATAATATTCTCGGCCCACGAAAAAGGGCCGCAAAAGTCAGATTCAGAGGAAATAAATGCCATATACAGATGTAACAAACAAAGGCGATAATCAAGAATTTAAGCGCATGACCGAATCGCCCGTTTTCGGGCTCGTCCTCCGGCTGTCGATACCGACGACGTTCAGCATGCTCATCACCTCGATCTACAACCTCGCGGACACGTACTTTGTCTCGTCCCTCGGGAACGCGGCGACGAGCGCGGTCGGCGTCGTTTTCTCGATCCAGTCGATAATACAGGCGGTCGGGTACGGGTTCGGAATGGGCTCGCAGAGCCTGATCTCGCGCCGCCTCGGCGAGCGGAACAAGGAGGAGGCCGACCTCTTCGCGACCTCGGGATTCGTCGCGTCCGTCCTGGCGGGCGCGGTGTTGATGCTGCTCGGGCTCATCAACATTCCCTTCATCATGAACCTTTTCGGCGCGACCGAAACGGCGCTGCCGCTCGCGTGCGACTACGGATTCTGGATCCTGCTCGGCGCGCCCGTCTTCTGCTCGTCCTTCGTGCTGAACAACATTCTGCGCGCGGAGGGAAAGGCGTCGCTCTCGATGATCGGGCTGTGCAGCGGCGGCATACTCAATATCGGGCTTGACGCGCTGTTCATCTTCGTATTCAAGATGGGCGTCGCGGGCGCCGCCGTCGCGACGATGGTGAGCCAGATAGTCTCGTTTTTGATCCTGCTCTCGTTCTTCCTCGCTAAGATGTCTATCGTCGAGCTTAACATCTTCCGCACGAGCCGCCGTATCACCGACTATGTGAACATCTTCCGCGTCGGGCTGCCGACCGTCTTCCGCCAGAGTCTCGGCAGCATCGCGACGACGCTCCTCAACCGCGCCGTCCGCCCCTACGGGGACACCGCCATGTCCGCCGTCAGCATCTCGAACAAGATATACATGCTGCTCCGCAGCATGCTCATCGGCGTCGGTCAGGGGTTCCAGCCCGTCGCCGGGTACAACTACGGCGCAAAGCTCTATGACCGCGTTCGAAAAGCGTTCAATTCCGCGATCTTCCTCGGCACGCTCTACGGTGTGACGGTCGGCGTCCTGCTCTTCGTCTTCTCCGGGAACATCATCGGTATCTTCCGCCCCGGCGACAAAGACGTCATTGAGATCGGCGGGCGCATGCTCCGCTATCTCAGCATCTCGCTCCCCGTCCTCGGATATTCGACATTTGTAAATCAGCTTTATCAGTCGCTCGGCTTCGTCGCGCCCGCGACATTCCTCGCCTCGTGCCGCCAGGGGATATTCTTTATCCCGCTTATCCTCATCTTGCCCCGCTTCATCGAGCTCACCGGCATCGAAATTACGCAGACCGCGGCGGATCTTCTGACGTTTGCGATCTCGATCCCGTTCCACATCAGCATAATGGCACGCCGTATCCCTCGCGGCGGCCCCGCAAAATCAAAATCGGAGGCAGCCTCCCATGAATGACGACCGACCGACTTACGCAATCTCAAAGCAAATACACACTCTCGCGTACACGGACACGCGCGGGCAAATGATCGAGCTGTACGGCGAGATCACGGCCCCCGATGCGGGCGGCAAGCACCCCGCCGTGATCCTGAGCCACGGCTTTAACGGGCACTTCTCGGATTTTCCCGCCGAGTGCGAGCACCTCGCCTCGCGCGGCTTTTTGGCATTTGCCTTTGACTTCTGCGGCGCGCAGCGCGGCGGGCGCAGCGTAGGCAGGGCGGCGGACGAATACACGCCCTACACGATGATCGAGGACCTGAAGGCGGTCGTCGCCGACATAAAAGCTCTCAATTCCGTCGACGCGTCGCGGATCTTCCTCTTCGGCGGGAGCCAGGGCGGCTTTGTCACGGCAATGGCTGCGGCGGCCCCGGACATGCGGGACGATGTCGCCGCCGTCGCCATGTACTTCCCCGCCCTCAACATCCCGGACGACTGGAGGCGCGCGCCCGCAAGGCACACGCCGCTGATGGGCTACTCCATAGGCGAGGACTACATCTCATCAATACGCGCGCTCGACCCCTTCACCGTAATAGGCGGCTTTAAAAAGGACGTCCTCATCGTCTATGGCGACCGCGACGCGCTCGTCGCAAGAAAATACATCGACCGCGCCGTCGCAGCCTACGGCAGCCGCGCCGAGCTGAAAGTCCTCCCCGGCGCCGGTCACGGCTTCTCCGGCCCCGATCTCGACCGAGCCGTAACCTCCGTGCTGTCATTTTTCGAGTCACATTTATAAATAGTTTTCCGGGGGGAGGAACCTTTGAAAAGGTTCCTCCCCCCAGCCCCCCGCTTCAAAACTTTTCATTAACTTTTGATATAGGGAGTATGATATTTGAGTTGTTTAATTACGGGAACACAGAAACGCGCGATCATGTGAGCGGGTAGAGGCGCGGGAGGGCGCATTCTGCAATATGCACGCGCGACACGGACGAGGCACGCCTTCCGTCCTGCCCCGGGAGCTGCGCGTGATATGCCATCATAACTTCTCCCTCATACG
>CANROT010000041.1 GCA_947632285.1 uncultured Clostridia bacterium | reverse complement strand
ACCCTCCGGCACAAGGGGGGAGACCCCCTTGTGGAACCCCCTTATAGGGTGCTCCTTCAAGCTTTTGAGCAACATCGCGCGTTTTCGCTCCCCCGAAGGGGCGGCACACAACAGCGCTTGAGCAGTTTTTGAACGCTGTCGCGGCTGCGGCGCAGTTTCGGAAGCTATGCCTTTGATGGGCGCTGCCCGGCTGCGGCGCTTGTTTTGGAACACGTTACAACGAGCGGTTCGGCTGCTGGGAACGGACTCACATTCCCGCGTGTTCTTCAAAACGGTTTCGTTCCTTTGTACACAAACGGCATGATGCAAACATTCCTGTACAAGCCTGAGGAACGATTCGAGCATGTTTCCGGCAGACACTGTTGGCCCTTCGCGGAAGCGGCAAATAAAAAAAGCGCTTCCGCAAGCGCATGAGCGCCCGGGGAGGATTCACAAGGAGGGGGTTTTATCCCCCTCCTTGTGCCGGCAGGTGGATCCATAAGGAGGAGGGTCCGGAGTACCCTCCTCCTTGTGACAAAATACTTTTGAGATAAAGAAGGAAATTTTTGCAAAGAAAGAAAAGGAAAATAAATTAAGATAAAAAACAAAACCTCCGGGAATAAAAAAGGGGCATTACTGCCCCTTCTCGATCGTATCTGCTGTGGCAACGAGCCACTCATGCGGCGTTAACTCGAGCTTTCCGGCGTCGCAGAGCTTCGCAAGCTCCGGGCTCACCGGCAGCCTGTCGAGCAGGCGGAGCCCCGCCTCTTCGGCGTATGCCTCCGTGCGCCCCTCGCCGAACAGCGGGATATGCCGCCCGCAGTCCGGGCACTCGACATAACTCATGTTCTCGACGAGCCCTATGACGGGAATATCCATCATCTTCGCCATGTTCACCGCCTTCGATACGACCATCGACACGAGCTCCTGCGGGCTCGTGACGATTATGATGCCGTCAAGCGGCACCGACTGGAATATCGTCAGCGGTACGTCGCCCGTCCCGGGCGGCATGTCTATGAACATTATATCCGTCTGCCCCCAGATGACGTCCTCCCAGAACTGGAGCACCGTCCCCGAGATCACGGGCCCGCGCCAGACGACCGGCGCGCTCTCCTCCTCGAGCAGGAGATTCACCGACATCACCTTGATGCCCGTCGCCGTCGTCACCGGGATTATCCCGTCCTCGCTGCCCTCGACGCAGCCGGGGCGCAGCCCGAACGCGCGCGGTATCGACGGCCCCGTTATGTCCGCGTCCATGACGGCGACGCTCTTGCCGCGCCGCCTCATCGTCAGCGCCAAAAGCGAGGTCACCATGCTCTTGCCGACGCCGCCCTTCCCGGAGACGACCGCGATCACCTTCCCTATCCTGCTGTCCTTGTTCGCCGGGCGCAAAAGCGACTCCGGCTCCCCGTTCCTCGACGGACAGTCGACCCCGCAGGTCGAACAGTCATGTGTGCATTCTTCAGCCATTTTTTCGTTTTCTCCCTTATATTCCCCGCCGCGAGGCGGTTTCTTTTTTATTTGAAAATGAGCCTCGCCGCCTCAAACGCTGCGAGCAGCGAGAGCGCCGGGATCACCGATACCGAGAGCGCGACCGCGTCCGGTGCGGGCAGGAGCAGCGCCCCGGACGCGCCGGGCACGACCGTTATGACGATGATCGCAGCGGACACGGCGGCGGCAAGCATTATCGGCCCCGCGCGGAGGCTTCTCTTTCGCGAGAACACGCCGTACCCCGAGCGGTACTCGCCGCACACGACGACGACGGCGAGAAGCGCGGACACAAAAATTATCGTCCCGCCCATGTCCCCGGCGTCCCCGCCGCGAATGCGGCCGTAGAGCTGTGGCGTCAAAACCGTCAGCGCCGCCCACAAAAGGCCGTATGCCGACGTCTTCCCGAGCTTTGAGAGCGGGCGGCGCAGCCGCTCATACACGGTCGGCGCGTCCGAGAGTGAGCCGCTGTCCGGCGGCTCCGTCGCGAGCACGAGGACCGCGAAAAAGTCAAATATCAGGCCCCACAGAAGGATCTCCGGCGCCTCTATCGCGCTGTTTTTGAAGATCACCGTCAGGAGCACCGCGAAGATGCGCGCCGCCTGCGACGTCAGCATATAATCCGCTATGTTTGAAATGTTTTTGTATATCCGCCTCGAATACGCGACGACGGACACGACGGACCGCAGCCCGCCGCCGTCCCCGGCGCACGGGACCGCCGCGTCCGCGTGCATTCTCAGCGTGTCCGCGGCGAGGTGGTTCCCGCCGGACTCCGACAGTGCGAACGCGGCGTCCGCCGCGCCGAGCGCGGAGAGCTCGCCCTTCATCTCCCTTGTCCTCACGGCGACATATCCGACGCGCTCGCCCCCGGCGCGCAGCGTCTTTATGAATTCGCCCATCGCCTCCGCGTCAAACCCTATGCAGAGGCGCGCCGACTTCGCCGAAGTCTCGCGCTCCTCCTTCGTCAATGAGAGGAAGCGCCTCCCGTCAAGTATGTCCTCCCTGCCGGAAATTATGCCCGCCCTGTCCGCGAACCGCGCCGCCGTCCTGCCCTCCCCGGTCAGAACGACGCGTATGCCCGCCTCGCGGCAGGCGGCGACCGTCGCCTCCGCCCCGGCCGAGAGCGGCGTATATAAAACGAATATCCCGTACAGCTCCATATCCGTCTGCGTGAACATTATCCGCTCGCGCGAGGAAAACGGCGTCCGCTTGCGCGCGAGCGCGACCGTCAGCGCGCCGCGCCGCTCGTGGTGCGACAGAAAGCCCGCGATGCCGCCGCGCAGCGCGTCCGTCAGCGGGAAGCTCCCGCCCCCCTTCGCGACAAAGGCGCACGCGCCGAGCACGGCCGCCGCCTCGCCGCACGAGACGGACATGAACCCGTCGCCGAGGTCGTAGAGCGCCGTCTCGAACATGACGCCCGCCCCGGCGCCGCAGTCATAGAGCTTTTTCATATTGCCCGGCGGCGATACCCCGGGCTCCGAATTCCCGATATATTCGGCCAGCGTCTTCGCGCTGTCCGAGACGACACGTTCCTCCGACGGGGACGGCAGCGCCGCCGCCCATGAGATGAGCTCCGACGGAAGCTGCCCCCCGTCCGCGAGCTCCGTGACCTCGCCGTCAAAATACACGGCGCGGCACTCGACGCCGTCCGTCACAAGGACGCCGTCCGCGGGCACGATCAGAACGTCTATGTCCGAGGCCGCCTCGACCGTGCCGACGCCGCGAACCGCGGCGCCCGTCCGCTTTGTCAGAAGATACGTCCCGAACGATGCCGCGATATCGCCTATCGCGGAATAATATTCGCAGGTCGCCGCCGTCGCGAGCGAGAGCCCGAGGAAAAACACGTCGTACACGCCGCGCCCGCCGATGAAGAGGTCGAGCACCGTGACGCCGAACGCGAGCGCCGCCATGACCGCGCCCCACTTCCTGCTGTACGAATCGAGCAGCTGCGACAGCCTCATTCTGCCCTCCTGCGGGCGGAAGCGGCCGCGCGTCCTGACGAGCAGCGTGTCCGCGCCCGTGTATATCACGACCGCGACGGCCTCGCCCGAGATGACGGAGCTGCCCGCGTACACCGTGTTCGCGCGCGAAACGAGCTCCGCGTCCTTTCTCACAGTGCCGGGGATGCCGGACGCCTGCTCCTCAAAGACGGAGAGCGCCCGGGACGAGCAGAGCCGACAGTCCGCCGGGACGATGTCCCCTGCGCGCAGCAATATGATGTCCCCGTACACGAGCTCGCGCGCGTCCCGCCGCTCGTCCTTGCCGTCCCGCCGCACCGTGACGCCGGGCATGACGTCCGGCGCCGTCATGCACGATTCGAGGAACCGGCGCGCCGCGATGTACGCGGCGGTCCGCATGACGATGCTCACCGCGAGTATCGGTACGACTATGCCGACCGCCTCCCCCTCTCCGAAGAACGCGGCGGTCACCGCCGTCAGCAAAAGGAGGATCAGAAGGAGGTCAAAGCTGCAATAGCCGACGTACCGGAGCGCCGAGGTCCGGCTCTCGTCGTATATCCTGTTTTCGCCCGAGCGGCGGCGACGCCGCGCCTCGCGCGAGGAAAGGCCCGACGAAACGTCCGCCCCGAGCAGCCCGAGGACTTCCTCTCGCGGCGTTTTATACGTTATCGCGGGCCCTTTTATCTTTGCCATACCGTTTCAGTGCAGTCCGAACGTCTCGACGGTGAGCGCGCCGTCGCTCCCGACGCCGACCTCCGCCTCGAATATCTTGTGCTCGCGCGCGTTTATGATGCGCGTCGCCAGCTCGTCTTCTATATTGCGCTCGATATAGCGCCTCATGTTGCGCGCGCCGTACTTCTGCGAATACGAGTCGTGCGCGATCTTCGAGAGCGCCTCCTCGCGGACCACTAACTTTATGTCGCGCTCGGCGAGCGCGCGGGCGAGGTCCCCCGTCATGATGCGCGCGATCTCGACGAAGTCTTTTTCAGAGAGCGAGCGGAACGTCACGACCTCGTCGACGCGGTTGATGAATTCGGGGCGCAGAAATTCCGAGAGCGCCTTCTCCGTCTTCTCCTTCGCGAGCATATCGACGGATTCCGTAAAGCCCGCCGGGCTCGAGGACAGGCCGGAGCCCGCGTTCGTCGTCATGACGATGACGGTGTTCGCGAAATCGACCTTTTTGCCGTGCGCGTCCGTTATCTCCCCGTCGTCAAGTATCTGCAAGAGAATATTCATGACGTCGGGGTGCGCCTTCTCTATCTCGTCAAACAGCACGACGGAATACGGGCGACGCCTGATCTTTTCGGTGAGCTGCCCCGCCTCGTCGTAGCCGACGTAGCCCGGAGGCGAGCCGATGATGCGCGAGACCGAGTGCTTTTCCATGAACTCGGACATATCGAGCCTTATAAGCGTTTCGGGCGAGTTAAAGAGGTCCTCCGCGAGCGTCTTTACGAGCTCCGTCTTGCCGACTCCGGTCGGCCCGGCGAAGATGAACGACACGGGCTTCCGCTTGTACGACACGCCCGCGCGCCCGCGCCTGACCGCGCGCGCCACGGCGGCGACCGCCTCGTCCTGCCCGACGATGCGCTTTTTGAGCCGATCCTCGAGCCCCGCGAGCCTGTCAAATTCGTCCGCCTTTATATCCGTCGCCGGAATGCCGGTCCATATCTCGATGACCTCGGCGAGGTTCGCGACCGTCATCTCGACGGTCTCGCACTTGATGTCGAGCGCGCGCACCTCGTCCTCGAGCCTGTATATCTCGCTCTTTGCCGCGGCGAGCTCCTCATACCGCTGCTCGATCTCCTCCTCCGTCTTCTGCGGGACGTCCGCGGACTCGAGCGCGTCATACGCCGCTCGCTTCTCCGCGAGTTCATCTTTCACCTCGAGGCGGCGGTTGATGAGGTCGGACGACAGCGCGACGTGAGACGCGGCCTCGTCTATGAGGTCTATCGCCTTGTCGGGCAGATATCTGTCCGTGATATAGCGCTCCGACAGAACGACCGCGCGCTCAAGTATATATTCCGGGATCTTTATCCCGTGGAAGCTCTCGTAATAGTGCGCGATGCCGCGCAGTATCGCGACCGTTTCGGCGACGGACGGCTCGTTCACGGTCACGGGCTGGAACCGGCGCTCGAGCGCCGTGTCCTTCTCGATATGTTTCCGGTACTCGGACAGCGTCGTCGCGCCGATGACCTGCACCTCGCCGCGCGAGAGCGCGGGCTTCAATATATTCGCCGCGTTCATGCTGCCCTCGGCATCACCCGCGCCGACGATATTGTGCACCTCGTCTATGACGAGGATCACGTTGCCCGCGGCCTTCACTTCATTGAGCAGCCCGAGCACCCTCGACTCGAACTGGCCCCGGAACTGCGTCCCGGCGACGAGCGCCGTCAGGTCGACGAGCTGGACCTCGCAGCCGCGCAGGCGGTACGGGACGTCCCCGTCCGCGATCCGCTGCGCGAGCGCCTCCGCGATCGCGGTCTTGCCGACGCCCGGCTCGCCTATCAGGCAGGGATTGTTCTTCTGCCTGCGGCAGAGGATCTGTATGACTCTCGCGAGCTCGCGCTCTCTGCCGACGATGCGGTCGAGATTGCCCGCCTTCGCCTCAGCCGTCAGATTTTTCGTGTAGACGTCGAGGTATTTGCGCTTCGGCGCGCGGCCCTTTTCCTTGTCCTTTTCCCTGCCGCCGCCCGGCTTTTCCGTTTTGCCCGGCTGGCCGGACTGTGAGCGGACGGGGCCCGCGAGCCCGCCTCGGAAGAGGCGCGGGATATCTATCGGCGGCGCTCCGGCGTCCTCCTCCTCGTCGCCCCTGTCGCCCTCGTCCGTCTCGGTGAGCCCGTTTGAGAGCATGCCCTCCATATCGTTCGCGAGCCTGTCGACGTCGTCCTCGGAGATGCCCATGCGGGAGAGGATATCGTCAACGGGCTTGAGCCCGAGCTCCTTCGCGCACTTGAGGCACAGTCCCTCGTTCTTCGTCTCACCGTTTTCTATCTTTGTAATAAACACCACAGCGAGCCGCTTGTGGCATCTTGAACACATTTCCATTCAGCAGTTGACCTTCTTCAAATAATATATTTCGCCCGTCAGCCGTTTTTGACTGATGCGAGAATGTCGTGCAGCATCGAGAGGCGCAGCCCGGAAAAGAACCGCACGAGGTATGTATCGTTTATCACCGTTTCCGAGAACATATTCGGGTCGAACACGGAGAGCGCCCCCGCCAGGTTCACGAACACGTTCGAGAGGACGACCGCGTACAGCGCCGCGATGACGACTCCGAACAGCAGCCCTGCAAGCTCGTTGCACTGTTTTAACACCGGCAGCTCGAACGCGACGCCGATCACCGCCGTCACGATGCGGAGGATAACGGTCACGAGCACGAACACGACGATGAACGCTATCGCCGAGGACACCGCGAGCGACACGGGCGTCACGACCGCGTCCGCCATATCGGAGACGAGCTTTTCCGTCGCCGGGGCGGACGAGGAGAATTTCGCGACGAACGCCTGCGTGTCGACGCCGAAGCGCTCAAGAATGCCCGTGAGCGAGGACGGCATATCGGCAAACAGGTCCGCCGTCGTGCGGGAGGCGCCCTCCGAATGGGTCGCCAAAAGCGAGGAGAGCGTTTCGCTGACCTCGGCGGACAGCGGGCCGCGAATAAAGGTGTCCGATATAAAGGGGCCGAGGTGCGGCGTGAAGAACACCGCCGCGAAGAACGCGAGGATCCCGGAGGCAAAGTGCATCACGGACTTGACAAGCCCGTTGTGCCAGCCGGACCAGAGCGACAGCGCGATGACCGCAACTATTACAATATCAAAAACTATACTCATTTTTTCGCCTCCCTGTGCGTTTTATATTTTTCCGTTTTCTTCATTCCGCGTCCTGCGCGCGGCCGAACTGCACCGTCTTCGCGGTGGAGGTCATGCAGAGCAGCGCCGTCCCCTCCCCGGTCGGGATAATGCGGCGCGCCCCGGCGCCGACGGCGGCAGACCGCTCCTCACCGGACGCGATATCTATCATGACGGCGTGCGCCGGCGTCAGCAGGAATGCCTCGCCGTGCTCGGACAGCGCCGTGTCCGTGAGCTTTTCGCCCACAACTGCATTGTAACAAACCTTTGCGTCCGCGTCAAGTATTATGACGCTGTTTTCCGAGCCGAGGGAATTTTTCGGGGACGTGAGCAGCACGTGGCTCCCGGACACCGCCGAGGTGCCGACCGCGCCGCCGTGCGCATAGCTGCCGCGCAGCTCGCCGCCCGTGCCGTATATGCGGACGCTTTTGTCCGTGATGACGGCAAAGCCGTCGTCCATCGTCCGGACGAGCAGCGGGCACTCGCCCGCCGCGTGCGCCGTCGCGGACACGGAATCCTCCCCGACGTTGTAGAACGAGACGTCCGTGTAGTATTCCCCGCCCTCGTCGACGCCGAACGAGACGAGGACGAGGCGGCTCCCGTCGTCCGAGAGCGCCGCGCCGGAGACGTAATCCGATTTTTTGTACGTCGCGCGCAGCTCGAAGTCGTCGCCGTAGAGATACGCCTCGGAGCGGTGCTCGCGCCCCGTCGTCACGAGGATAAAATCGCCCGTTTTGCACATGTCGGCGGCGACGATGCCGTATTCGAGCGTCTCGCGGTACAGCTCCGAAAACGAATTGTAGACGGAGAACCCGCGCCCGCCGATGTCGTATATGAGCGCGTACTTGTCGGTGACGTCGACGGCGGGCTGCTCATACGAGATCGTCGTCGAGAGCCCGAGCCCGCCCGTTGCCGAATAGAGCTTCGCCTCCCTGCCGGTCACGTATAAAAGCTCGCCGCGGTACACCGCGAACCGCTGTATCGGCTCCGCCGAGTACGAGACGCCCGAAAACGCGTCCCCGCCCTCGGCGCTGACGTTTATGTCCCGGAAGAGGTAGAGAATGTTCGCCGTCGTTATATCCTCGGGGCGAAGGGCGATCATCAATAGGACAAATATCAAGAGCACGCCCGCCGTCAGAAGACGCATGAATTTGTATCTGCGCGACACGGTGAGGTAGTATTTATTTTTCTCTATCCCGCTCTCCGGCGCCTCCGGCAGCTCGACCGGGATCTCCGGCTCCTCGCGCACGCGCGCGACGGCCCGCTTGCCGTCGTTCCGCTTCAGTTTCACGCCCGTCACCCCCTTTCGTGATTTATTTTTCCGTTCCCGTCAATATTCGACGCGGACGAGGTACAGCCCGCACGCGGGCAGCGTTTCAAACGCGCGCGCGCGGCTGCGTGATGCGATCATATCTCCGACCGCGGAGGGCTCGGCGCGCCCCCTGCCGACCGCAAATGCCGTCCCCGCCATCGTTCTTACCATTTTATATAAAAACCCGTCCGCGCTCACGCGGAAAACGACGAATTCGCCCCTGCGTGCGACCGTGCATTCGGTCACGCAGCGCACCGTGTCCGTGATCTTTGAGCCGCTCGCCATGAACGCGGCGAAGTCCCGCCGCCCCGTCATCAGCCGCGCCGCCTCGTCCATGCGGCGCACCTCGTCGTCCGTTATCGGCCGCGTCTCGTACACGAGCCCGGACAGAAACGGAGAGCGGACGCCCGCGTCCCGGAAGACGTACTCGTATGTCTTCCCCCGGACGTCGTAGCGCGGGTGGAACGCGTCGCCGACCGGCTCCGCGTTCGCGACGGCTATATCGTCCGGCAGGCGCGCGTTCAGCGCGCGGACGGCGGCGTCCGGCGCCATAACGGCGGCGATATCGCCGTCCTCGAGCGCCACCGTGCACGAATACGCGAGCGCGTGTACCCCGGCGTCCGTCCGGCTGCACCCGGTCACAAGGCAGCGCCGCCCGTATACCGCGCAGGCCGCGTCCGTCAGCGTCCGCTGGACGCTCTTTGCGTTGTCCTGCGCCTGCCAGCCGGAGTAACCCCGCCCGTCATACGATATTGTCAGCCGGAGTTTCACGGCGCGCCCTCCCGAATTTCGTGTGTTTTCGACAAATGCATATATATTTTATGCAATCGCCTTTATTTCCTGTTTTGCCTTGTATTTGTTGACTTTTTGCGCTCACAGCCTGTACAGCGGCACAAATATGTTGACGGCGATGACGCCCGCCAACAGCGCCGCCCCCGCGATGAGAAACGCGCCGTCCCGCGCGCGGTATTGGAGGACGTGCAGCCGCCCGCGCCCCTCGCCGCCACGGTAGCAGCGGCACTCCATCGCCGTTGCTAATTCGTCCGCGCGCTTGAACGCCGAGACGAAGAGCGGGATTATGACCGGCAGGAGCGCCTTCGCGCGCTTTATGAGCCCGCCGGACGAAAAGTCCGCGCCGCGCGCCTTCTGCGCGTTCATTATCTTGTCCGTTTCCTCGACGAGCGTGGGGATAAACCGCAGCGCGATCGTCATCATCATCGAGAACTCGTGCACCGGCAGGCGCAGCTTTGCGAGCGGCGCGAGCAGCGTTTCAAGCCCGTCCGTGAGGGAGATCGGCGAGGTCGTGTACGTCAGGAGTATGCCCGAGCCGAGCACGAGCAGCACGACGCGCAGCGTCACCGTGACCGCGTTTATTATCCCCTCTTTGTAGATATGTATGATCCCGAATTCGAACAGCGGGACCTCCCCCGTCGTCATCAGGACGTTTATGACCGTTGTGAAGATGATGATGAACAGTATCGGCTTCATTCCGCGCATATAGATAGCGAGCGGAATGCCGGAGAGCGCCATCATGGCGGCCGCCGCCGCCAATATGAGCAGGAACGCCCCCGCCGAATTCGCGACAAACGTCAACACGACGAACAGCACGAGCATTATCAGCTTTGCCCGCGGGTCGAGCCGGTGTATTATCGAATTTCCGGGGAAATACTGCCCGAGCACAAGATCGTGCATTTTCCGAATTATCCTTTCCTTGCATTTGTCCGTTCGGCGAGAAGATTTCTGATTGAATTTTCAACACCTTCTACGGTGTAAATATCGTCCCCCAGCGTTATCCCGAGCGCGCGCAGCTCGTGCGCGATGTCCGTTATCATCGGGACGCCGAGGCCGAGGCCGACGAGCGTTTGCCGCTCGGCGAATATTTCCTCGCGCGTGCCGTACATGTGGAGCTTTCCCCGCGCGATGACGGCGATCCTGTCGCAGTACACCGCCATGTCCTCCATGCTGTGCGAGACGATGATGACCGTCGCGCCCGTTATGCGGCAGTATTCGCGGATCCCGGACAGTATCGACTCGCGCCCGGCGGGGTCGAGCCCCGCCGCGGGCTCGTCGAGCACGAGCACCTCGGGCCGCATCGCCATGACTCCGGCGACGGCGACGCGCCGCTTCTGTCCGCCCGACAGCTCAAACGGCGACTTATCGAGCAGCTCCTCCCCAACGCCCGCGAACCGCGCCGCCTCGGCGACGCGTTCCGCGATCTCCTCCTTCGGCAGCCCCATATTTCCGGGGCCGAAAGCGATGTCGGCGCGCACCGTTTCCTCAAACAGCTGGTACTCCGGGTACTGCATCACGAGCCCGACGCGGAACCGCACCGAGCGCAGCTTTTTCTTGTCCGCCCATATGTCCTCCTCCCCGAGGAAAACCGTCCCCGAGTCCGGCTTTAAAAGCCCGTTCAGCATATTGACGAGCGTTGACTTGCCGGAGCCCGTGTGCCCCATGATCCCGGTCAGGAGCCCCTTTTCGAACCCGAGCGTCACCCCGTCCACGGCGCGCTTTTCAAACGGGGTCCCGGCGCTGTATGTATACGTTACGTTTTCAAGCCTGATCGCGTCCATCGTCTTCCCCGTTCCCGAGTGCCGCGCCCGAAAGCCGCTCTATCTCGTCCCTGATATATTCGGCGCACGCCTTTGCGGACAGCGTCTTCTCCGGCGGGCGGATTCCCGTGTCGCGCAGCGCGTACAGCAGCGCCGTTGACTGCGGGACGTCGAGGCGGACCGCCCTCATCTCCTCGACGCGCGCGAAAATTTCGTCCGGCGCGCCGTCAGCGTTACCCTCCCGTCGGAGAGGACGATGACGCGGTCGGCGAGCGCCGCCTCCGCCATGTCGTGCGTGATGTGAATGATCGTCATGCCGCGGCTGCGGTTCAGCGACAGTATCGTATTCATGACATCGCGCCGACCGGCGGGGTCGAGCATCGACGTCGATTCGTCAAAAATTATGCACTCCGGCAGCATCGCGATTATCCCCGCTATCGCGACGCGCTGTTTCTGCCCGCCGGACAGGCGCGACGGGGACGAGGTCGCATACGACCGCATCCCGACCGCCTCGAGCGAGGCGTCCACGCGCAGCCGTATGTCGTCCGGCGAGAGCCCGAGATTTTCGGGGCCGAACGCCACATCTTCCTCAACGACGGAGGCGACGATCTGGTTGTCCGGGTTCTGGTGCACCATTCCTATCCTGCGGCGGACATCAAATATCACGTCCTCGTCCGGCTCCCCCGGAGACGAGACGAGCTGCCCGTCAACGTATATCTCGCCCTTCGTCGGGATCAGGATCATGTTGATCAGTTTCGCGAGCGTGGACTTCCCGCTCCCGTTGTGCCCGAGGACGGCGACGAACTGCCCGCGCGGGATCTCTATCGAGACGTCCTCGAGCGCCGGGTGGAGGTTGCCGTCCGTGTCCTCGTATGAGAAAGAGAGCCCCCGCGTCTCGATATACGGCGTCATACGGTCCACCATGCGGACGCGCCGCACGGCAGCGCGCCGCCCGTCTCGGTGACGGGGAGCGCGAGCTCGTCCGCCTCGAGGCGGCCGCCGCGCTTTTTCTTTATCTCAACATTCATTATGTACTCCATCGACAGCGGCGACAGCCCCGTCGTGTACGAATTGACGAGGAAGAACAGCGGCCTGTCCGAGAGCAGCGACGAGGTGAGCGACACGAGCTCGTGTATGCTGTCCTCGAGGTGCCACACCTCGCCGGAAGGCCCGCGCCCGTATGACGGGGGGTCCATCACGATCCCGTCATACTTGTGCCCGCGGCGTATCTCGCGCATGACGAACTTGCGGCAGTCGTCAACGATATAGCGCACCGGCGCGTCGGACAGCCCGGAACGGCGCAGATTCTCCTTTGCCTGCTCCGTCATTCCGCGCGAGGCGTCCACGTGGCAGACGGAGGCGCCCGCCGCGGCGCACGCCGCCGTCGCCCCGCCCGTGTACGCGAACAGGTTGAGGACGGAGACGCCGCCGCGCCTGCCGCAGATCAGCTCCGCCATTCTGTCCCAGTTGACCGCCTGCTCCGGGAATAGCCCCGTGTGCTTGAACCCCATCGGCCTCACCTCAAAGCGGAGGCTCCCATATCCGACCTCCCAGCTCTCCGGCAGGCTGCCGCTCCACGAGCCGCCGCCCTTGTCGGAGCGCGTGTATATGCCGTCCGCCCGGCGCCATTCGGCGCGGTCGCGCGGCGTGTTCCATATGACCTGCGGGTCGGGCCGAACGAGAATATATTTTCCCCAGCGCTCGAGCCGCTGACCGCCGGAGCAGTCGAGCAGCTCATAATCGCGCCATTCCTTTGAAATCAGCATTTTCTTTTCCTTAATTGTTATAGTATTTCGCGAGCAGCGAGCCCGCGCTGTTCGCGTGACAAATGGCAACGGCGAGCGCGTCCGCCGTGTCGTCCGGCTTCGGCGGCTCCGGCAGGGACAGGAGCGAGGTCACCATAGATATGACCTGCTTTTTCGTCGCCCGCCCGTATCCGACCACGGACTGTTTCACCTGCAAGGGCGTGTATTCGGAGACGTTCAGCCCGAAGCCGCGCGCCGTCATCACGATGACGCCGCGCGCCTCGGCGACGACGATGCCCGTCTTCTGGTTCGTGTTCCAGAACAGCTCCTCCGCCGCGAACTCCGTCGGCTTATACTGCTTTATTATCCCGGCGAAGTCGCGGTGCAGCGAGAGCAGCCTGTCCTCCGTCTTCATTCCGGCGGGCGTCGTTGCGGACCCGTACCCGAGGACGCGTATCCGCGAGCCCGTGCACTCTATGACGCCCCAGCCGGCGATGGCTATTCCCGGGTCGACGCCGAGTATCACCATTATACGGACCTCCCGCGCGAAATCGCAAATAAGGCATTATTACGATATTATACAATATCCGGAGCCCCGTGTCAACCGCGTGCGGGCGAAAAACAAAAAGCGTGCGCGCGGTTGACACGGGCGCGGCTCTTATGATAAAATGTAGAATGCGACAAAATACGAATGCACGGGGGCAAAGGATCTCCACCCCGTTTTACGATATGCTTGAAAAGATCAACTCCCCCGAAGATTTAAAGCGCCTCTCGCAGGACGAGCTCGACGTGCTCGCGGCGGACATCAGGCGCACGATCATCGAAACGGTCGCCGGGAACGGCGGGCACCTCGGCTCAAACCTCGGCATCGTCGAGGCGACGATCGCGATCCACCGCGTCTTTGACGCGCCGAAGGACAAGATCATCTTCGACGTTTCGCACCAGTGCTATGCGCACAAGCTGCTCACCGGCAGGCGCAGCCGCTTTTCCTCGCTCCGGCAGGACGGCGGGATCTCCGGCTTCACCAACCCCGCCGAGAGCGAATACGACACCGTGATGGCGGGCCACAGCGGCAGCTCCATCTCCGAGGCGCTCGGCATCGCCGAGGCGGCAAAGCTCTCCGGCAGCGGCGCCTTCGCCGTCGCCGTCGTCGGGGACGGTTCGTTCACGAACGGCATGATATATGAGGCGATCAACAACTGCGCCGAGCACCGCGACCTCGACCTCTGCATAATCCTGAACGATAACAAAATGTCCATCTCCGAAAACGTCGGCGGCATCTCGCGCTATCTCTCGAGTGTACGCACGAGCCGCGGATACCTCTCCCTCAAGCACTCGCTCGACGACTTTTTCGAGCGTATCCCCGTCCTCGGCCGCCCGGTCGCAAGAACGCTCAAGTGGATAAAGGACGCGTTCAAGCGCCTCTTCATCAGCGACACGCTGTTTGAGAACCTCGGCATTCCCTATGTCGGCCCCGTCGACGGGAACGACGAGCGGCGCGTCGAATCCGTCCTCTCCGAGGTGAAAAAGCGCGGCGGCGTCTGGCTCGTCCACATCGTCACAAAGAAGGGGCTCGGGTACGAATTCGCCGAGCGCTGCCCCGAAAAATATCACTCCACCGGCAGCTTTGACCCCGCCGTCGGCATACCGGACGGCGCGCCCGAGAGCTTTACGACTCATTTCGGGGACGCGCTCTGCCGCCTCGCGCTCGAGGACAAGCGCATCTACGCCGTCACCGGCGCGATGAAGAGCGGCACCGGGCTTGACAGGTTCGCGCAGCTCTTCCCCGACAGGTACTGCGACGTCGGCATCGCGGAGGAGCACGCGGTCGCGTACTGCGCCGGGCTCGCCGTCTCGGGCATGAACCCCGTCTCGGCGCTCTATTCGACGTTCTCGCAGCGCGTCTTCGACCAGGTCTTTCACGACGTCGCGCTGAACGGCTGCCACGTCACGCTCGCCCTCGATCACTGCGGCATCGTCTCCGGGGACGGGGCGACGCATCAGGGGCTCTATGACGTCCCGCTGTTCTCTCCCATTCCGAACACAACGATATATTCGCCCGAAACGTATGAAGAATTAGATGAATCTCTCGCCCGCGCGACGGGCGGCGTCGGCGCCTGCATTGTCCGCTATCCGAAGGGGGCGGAGATAAAATATGACCGGCGCGGCTTTACCGCGTCGGAGAATCTCACGTACATGATCCCGGGCAGCTGTGACGCCGTCATCGTCACGTACGGGCAGATAACGGCGGAGGCCGTCGCCGCAGCGGAGGCGCTGTCCGGCACGTATTCCGTCGGCATCGTCAAGCTCGTCCGCGTCCACCCGATCGACACCTCGGAGCTGTTCCCGCTCATCTCGGGCGCGCGCATCGTGTACGTGCTCGAGGAGGGAATGAGGCGCGGCGGCGTCGGCGAGAATATCGCCGTTTTGGCATCGCGCGCAGCCCTTCCGTGCCGCGTCGTCGTCCGCGCCGTGGACGGCGTCTTCATGGCAGCGGGCTCGCGCCCGGAGCTTTTGCACCGCTGCGCGCTCGACGCGCGCTCCGTTTCGACCGAGATAAAAAACGAGCTCGGGAAAAGTTCGGATATCGCGGAAAAAATTTCGCTCTAACCGCTTGACACGGGCGCGCGTTTGTGATATGATAGTAAAGCTTTGAGAAAGAAGCATGCGCCCTTAGCTCAGCGGATAGAGTGCCCGGCTACGAACCGGTAGGTCGAAGGTTCGAATCCTTTAGGGCGCGAAAACGAAAACCTCGCCGTCCGGCGAGGTTTTTTCGTTTTCACGAAAAAAGTAGGGAATTTACGATTTTCTGTTATTTAGCTTGATATTATTTATTTTCCTTTTGCCGAAATTGCCTTTCGTGCGGGGAAGCAGTTCCTTTTCCTTATTTGCATAATTCCTTCTTTATCGCAAAAGTTTTTTGTCACAAGGAGGGGGTTACTCCGGAACCCCCTCCTTATGAAACCACCCTCCGGCACAAGGGGGG
>CANROT010000040.1 GCA_947632285.1 uncultured Clostridia bacterium | reverse complement strand
CAATGTCATTAAGTTAAGGATTCAAGAATGAAAATAGCAGGAAAAAAGTTTAAAAAAAGTTAGAAAAAAGTATTGACAAAAGAAAAAAAGTGTGCGGCTGCACTAATTAGCTTTGCTAATTAGTGCAGCCCTTGTAAATAGGTAAAATTTGCCGTTTGCAAGGAGAAAATCGCATGAAACACACACCCGTAAGTATTAAAAAAACATTGCTGAAATGTATCGATGATCTGTCCGCAGTACCGGAACTGTATGCAAAAAATCCAAAAAAAGACTTCACAAGAAATCGTAAACTTCCGTTTTCTCAGGTTGTGAAAATTTTCCTCTCTATGTCAGGAAAGTCTATTCGCGGTGAACTCATAGATTTTTTTGATCTTAAGCCGACGGCCCCCACTCCTTCTGCTTTTATTCAACAAAGAGATAAAATCAAAAGCTCCGCGTTTGAAGTGCTGTTCCATAATTTCAATGATGCTGTTGAGGTGAGAAAACTGTACAAGGGATACCGCCTTCTTGCCGTAGACGGCACCGACCTTCATGTCCCTACAAATGCGAATGAATCCGATTCCTTTTTCAAAGGTATCGATGGCGTCCGTTCCTACAACCTACTCCATTTAAATACCACTTTCGACCTTTTATCCAATGTTTACACTGACGCCGTTGTTCAAGCCGACAGACTCAAAAATGAACACAAAGCACTTGTGACAATGCTTTCCAGAGACAATTCTCCCGTTCCTACGATATACATCGGCGACAGATACTACGAGACTTACAACAATATCGCCCATATCATTGAAAGCGGTCATTTCTTTCTGTTCAGGATCAAGGAATCTTGGAACGGCATCATGAACGGGCTTGATCTCCCGTCTGATGATGAATTTGATGTTCCCGTCTCCATGCTCCTGACACGAAGGCAGACTAAACAGACTAAACTTCAACATATGAAGTTTATCTCGTCCGGGTCCACATTTGATTTTTTGCCGGATCACGCTGCAAAAGATGAACCTTTGGCTACATACCCTCTCAATTTCCGTATTGTTCGACTTAAAATTTCCGATGATTCTTATGAGTTTCTCGCCACAAATCTTGAATGCGGTCAGTTTGACGCCTCTGCTCTCAAAAAGCTTTATGCTTTAAGATGGGGTATCGAATCTTCCTTCAGAGATCTCAAGCATTCTATTGCCCTTTCTTTCTTCCATTCAAAAAATACGGAGCATATCCTTCTTGAGATCTTTGCCAGGCTTATCATGTACAACTTTGTCTCTCTTGTCACCTCGTTCGTGACTGTCGATAAGAAAAACAGATCACTCCCTTACAAGCCCTGCTTTTCCGCTGCCGTACTTATTTGCCGCTCGTTCTTCTTGAAGAATATGCCCCTTGTTTCCCTTGAAACTTTGCTGCGGAAGAATATCTTGCCTTGTCGTCCGGGTCGCTCATACCCTCGCAATTTGATTTCCAAACCCGCTCCAAGTTTCAATTACAGATTACCATAATTCCTTGTTTTTTGCAATCCTTTTTTGCGGACTTTTTTGTCCGCTCCTTTGTCGCGCGCTTTTTCTTTTCTCCATCTCTATTTTTTCTTTTTGTTTTTCCCGCTGCCCTGTCCTTCCTTTTTTGTGAGCTTATCTTAATGACATTGCCCCCGCACCCCCTCACAAAACTTTTTACTGACTTTTTTGGCGGAAGCGACAGACTTTCCGCTACACTAACGGGAGAGCGGAAGCGCTTGACCTGCTCGCGATGGCTTTTACCGAATTTTTTGTGCGGCAGCGGCAGCTTTTCCGCTGTGCGGACGCGTGAGACGCTCGCAAATGACATATTGAAAAAGGAGTAAAAAAATGAATAACGGTGGATTTTTATTCGATACCGACGGCAGCGTGCTGCACGCGCACGGCGGGCACATCATCAGGCACGGCGAATATTTTTACTGGTACGGCGAGGACCGGCGGCGCGATTTTTACGTCTCCTGTTACCGCTCGGCGGACCTCAAAAACTGGGAATTCCGCCGCCACGTGCTGACGGTAAACAGCAGCCCCGACCTCTCCCGTAACGGACGCCGCGTCAATATCGAGCGCCCGAAGGTCGTATACTGTGAGGCGACCGGCAAATTCGTCATGTGGGCGCACTACGAGAACGGCGCCGACTACACGGAGGCGGCGGCTTGCGTCGCCGTCTGCGATGTGCCGGACGGCGACTTCGAATATCACGGCCACTTCCGCCCGCTCGGGCACATGAGCCGCGACTGCACGCTCTTCACGGATCCGGTCACGCGCGCCGTCTACTTCATCTCCGCCTCGCGCGACAACGCCGACCTGCACGTCTACCGCCTGACCGAGGACTGCACGCGCGTCGAAAAGCTCGTCAACGTCCTCTTTCCGGGGCAGTTCCGTGAGGCGCCCGCCGTCTTTTACCGGGACGGAAAATATCACATGCTGACCTCCGCCTGCACCGGCTGGGCGCCGAATCAGGGCTGCCACGCCTCCGCCGACTCGATGGAGGGCGCGTGGTCGCCGCTGCTCCCCTTCGGCGACGAAACGACGTTTCACAGCCAGCCCGCCTTTGTCCTGCCGCACGGCGGCGAATACTATTACTTCGCCGACCGCTGGGGCGGCTTCCCGATGTCGCACCCGTTTGACTACTCGAAGTCCTCGTATGTGATACTGAAGCTCAGCTTCACCGAGACCGGCTCGCCCTTCATAGAGTGGAACGATTCGTTCCCCGATTTCAACTGAAAAAAGCGGCTCGGCTGCGTTACTTCTTCACTTTTCACGCTTACTTCTTCACTATTCACTATTACCTCTTACTTCCCAAAAATCGGCTCGATCGGGCGAAGTGAATAGTGAAAAGTGAATAGTGAAGAAGTAAAAATCGGCAAAGCTCCGGCGAGCCTTGCCGATTTTTGGATCCGCGCCCTTTATTATTTGCTGATCCTCGCCTTCATCTCCGCCGCGCGCCGCGCGTCGCCGAGCCTGTTGCCGTATGCGATCACGTAGTCGAGGCACGATATCGCCGCCTCGACGTCGCCGAGGCCCAAAAACGCCTTTGCGTGCAGCATCGCGCGCCCGACCTCCTGCCTGCGCGACGCCGTCATAACGGCGTCCGCCGCCGTGAGCATCTCCTCGTAGTCCCCGCGCCGAAAGCATTCGCGCGCCCACGCGTCATTCATGCTCGCCTCGAACTTACGCCTGTCCCGCTCGTGCCTGAGGTCCCGGAAGAGCTGCGCCAGCTTGGCATAGCAGAGGCTCGCCTCGTCAAATCTGCCGACCCCGTCGGCGGCCTCCGAGAGGTTGTTGTAATACGTGATCCTCACCGCCGCCGCGACCCGGAATTTGTCAATATTTATCATCGACAGCTCGTCATATGCCGCCTCGTCGTCCCCGAGCATCGAAAGCGCCGCCGCGTGATTGATCTGCAGCAGCTGCTCCGCGTCATCGCTGTTGGGCAGCGACAGCGCCCACTCGGTCTCGAGCAGAAACGGCGTCGGGTCGCACATCTCGTCCGCCGCCCGCAGCGCGGTCATGACCACCTTGTTCTGCGCAAGATCCGCAAACAAGCAGATCGCGGTGCTCACGAAAAAGTCCACGACAAAGATCACATAGACCGAACAATGCATTATATACAGCACGATCGTGACCAAAAGCGCCGCCAGCGGCGAAATTATGAATTTCACCCCGGTCTTATGCTCCGCGATAAACCTGTACATTTCGCTTTCTCCTCTTTACTCTTCACTGTTGTATCTTCACTTTCCGCTTTCACCTCTTCACTTTTCACTATTACCTCTTACCTCCCAAAAATCGGCTCAATCGGGCGAAGTGAATAGTGAAAAGTGAAGAGTGAAGAAGTAAAAATCGGCAAAGCTCTGGCGAGCCTTGCCGCGGGGACTCTGAACCCGGACGCCTCGACAGAGCGTCGGCTTGCGCCGCCGCAAGAGAGGCGCGTTCCGCGCCTTGTCGAGGCGTGCGAGCCTGCGCTGGCGCGCAGTCTCGAGATGGGCTCTACGCTAAAGCCTTTCCCCTTGGCTCTCATAATATATGGGGCACCCCTTTGGGTGCGGGCTTGTCCGCGGGGACTCTGAACCCGGACGCCTCGACAGAGCGTCGGCTTACGCCGCCGCAAGAGGCGCGTCCCGCGCCTTGTCGAGGCGTGCGAGCCTGCGCTGGCGCGCAGTCTCGAGATGGGTTTGCCGCTAAAGCTTTCTCCCCTTGGCTCTCATAATATATGGGCTCCCCAAAGGGGGAGCCCATATATTATGGAGACAAGGGGACTCGAACCCATGACCTCACGGATGTGAACCGTGCGCTCTAACCGGCTGAGCTATGCCTCCGCGTCCTGTTTATTATACACCGGAGCGGGCATCTTGTCAAGATGTCCGCCCCGTTTTTTTCGCTAACCGACCTTTTTTACGTCGTCCCTGTTCGATTTCTCGACGATATAGTGCGGGCGGCCCTTCGATTCGCGGTAAAGCTTCGCGATATAGTTCCCGATCGTCCCGAGGAAGAATAGCTGCAGCCCGCCGATGAACACGATTATGCAGACGAGCGACGCCCAACCGGCGACCGGCTCGTCAAACAGCAGCCGCCGCACGATGACGACGAGCTCCGTCACAAACGCGAAAAACGTCATGAACAGCCCGAACCACGACGCGATCGTCAGCGGGACGTGCGAAAAATTGATGATCCCGTCTATCGCGTAGCCGAACAGGTGCCAGAAGCTCCACTTCGTCTTCCCCGCGACGCGCTCGCGGTTCACATACGGGACCCACTTCGTCTTGAACCCGACCCAGCTGAATATCCCCTTCGAGAACCGATTGTGCTCGTGCATCGAGACGACGATGTCCGCAACCTCGCGCGTCATAACGCGGAAATCGCGCGCGCCGTCCGCGATCTCGGATTCGCAGATCCTGTTCACGAATTTATAGAACCGCCGCGCGAAAAAGCTCCTTATCGGCGGCTCCCCGCGCCGGTCGACGCGCCGCGCCGCCGCCATCGAGTATTCCCCGCTCTCGACGGCCGCGAGCATCTCCGGCAGCATCTCCGGCGGGTCCTGGAGGTCGCAGTCCATGATCGCGGCGTAGTCGCCGCGAATGTTCGACAGCCCGGCGTACATCGCCGCCTCCTTCCCGAAATTGCGCGACAGCGAGAGCCAGACGACGGTCCCGTCGTCCTCGGCAAAGCGGCGGAGGAGCTCCGCCGTCCCGTCCGTCGACCCGTCGTCGACGAAAATTATCTCGTGGCCGCACTCCATACCGGAGAGCGTCTCTTTCAGTTTTTGATAAAATATCGGGAGCGCCTCGCACTCGTTGTAGCACGGGACGATCACTGACAAAAGCGCCATCTCACGCCTCCCTCTTTTTCCTTTTCCTGATGCCGTATTCCGTGACGAACACCGTCACGCCGAACGCCGCGACGCCCGCGAGCGACACATACGCGCCCGCCGTAAGATACGGCGTCTCGTACCGCAGGGCGAAATCGTGGCTCCCCGCCCCGATGCGGACCCCGATATACGCGATGTCCGCGCGGCACGTCTCGACCGGCTCGCCGTCAATGTACGCGCGCCACCCCTCCGAGAACGGCACGTTGAATACGAGGATCGAGTCCTCCCCGGCGGTGACGGTGCCGGACACCGTGTCTCTGCCGACAGAGATCGAGTCGGCCGCATTCGCGCACAGCTCGTCCGCCGCCGCGACGTATTCGGCGGCGTCGCGCGCCGTTACCTTCATTTCGTCAAACGTATAAACGCCCGCGCGCCCGAACCTGACCGTTATCTTCTCGAGCCCCCGGCTGTGGTACCCGAGATTGACGACGAAATCGTCGCGCCCGTTGTAGAACTGGAACCCGTTCCCGTAACAGGTGACCGAATTCTCCGTGAACCCGGCCTCAAGCTCGAGCGTCGCGCCCGTCGGCTCGCGCCAGAAGACGCGGTCGCGAATGATGCGCATATGCTCGCCGAACCCGAGCGCGTCCCATTCTTCCCTGCCGTATATGCCCTCGGGATCGACGCCGTCCGCGCCGAAATAGAGATCGTATTCCGGCGTTCCCTTGAATTTGATGTTCCCGAGCGAGAGATAGAGTTCCGCCGCGTCCGCCCTGTCGATATACAGCTCCGCCTCCGCGTCCTTCGAGGTGACGACGAATCTGCCGTCCTCATAGTGAACGCCCTCGCCGCAGCGCACCTCATGCCCGAGCTCGCGCTCGGCTGCCGCCATATCGGCATCGCGCAGCCCCTCCGTGCCTGCGCAGGGGATATAGACGCCGCGCAGCATCGCCGCCTCCTTTTCGGAGGCGGACATCGCCTCCCACGCGTCCGCGTCGATTACCGCGCCGCAGCAGTAGACGAGCGGCAGCGCGCTCTTGTTTTCATATATCAAATACCTGCCCGCGAGCGGAGAATCGACCTGCTCGTACCCATACGGCACGGGCGCGCGGCTCCCCTGCGGCACAACGTAGTACCGCGCGGAGGAGAGCAGGTTCAGCGCCGTCCTGCCGTCATATCCGCTGTATCGGAAGATCCAGTAGTCGCGCATTTGAAGCTCGGTGTTCCGCGCCGTTATGCCGGGGTTCGAGAGCGACCAGAAATACTGCGTTGAGGACAGGCCCGTCAGCGCGCCCGCATTCTGCGCGACGCTCGGCCCCGAATAGCGGAAGAACCCGTCAGCGCCCGCCTCCTCCGCGATCGCCTTTATCCTCGACGACTCGTTGTTATAGAGCCTCTCGAATATCCCGGACGACGCGATATGCTCCGAGGCGTAGTCATACCCCCACGGCGCCGTAAACGACAGCGCGTTTACAACGATGCTGACGCACGCCATGATGAACGCGCCCCACCGCCGCACCCCGGCGGGATTTCGCGGCAAAAGGAGCAGCAGCGTCACAAGCGATACTGCCGCGCCGCACTGTGCGCCGACCGTCCGCGACTCGTCAAGCGCAAAGCAAAGGATCACAAGCACGCTCTCAACGATGACGACCGCGACGTATTCGCGCCGCGAAAGCTCTGTTGTCCGCTCATAAAACACGACGACCGCATATCCCGCGGCGGCGGCAAACGCCCAGCACCACCTGTTCGTCACGTACGTGAACCCGTTCAGCACATGCCCTACAACTGGCAAACACAGCCCGACCGCGCACAGGATCAGGCACGCGCGCAGCACGGGCCGCTCCTTTGACCGGAGCGTCAGCACGAACGCGGGCAGCGCGAGCACCGAGAACCCGGCGCAGATCCAGAAGTCGCCGCCGCCCTCTCCCATCAAAAGCCCCGGAATTTTTGCATAATACGACAGCGGATAGAACACGCCGACCGCGTAATCGACGCCCGCGCGCGAGTCCCCGAGGAACGCCATGCAGACGGGAAGGAAAATGACGAACGCCATCGCAAACCCGATCGCGGAGCATACCGCGATGCGCAAAACCGCCCCGAGCGCGCCCTTCACGTCAATTTTTTTGTCGCGCACCTCGTATATGAGCCGCACGGCAACGTACACCGCCGTGACGATCGCGAGCATATAGAAGAAATAGAAGTTCGAGAGCGCCGCGATCCCGACCGAGGCGATCAGGAAATACGGCCGCCGCCCGCGCATCACGGCCTCAACGCCGATGAGAATGAGCGGGAAATATATCATCGGGCCGAGAAAATACGGGTGCCGCCCCGCGTTCACGATGGCCCAATACGAAAATGCATACGTAAAGCTGCCGACGGCGACCGCCCGCGCGTTTTTCTCGCCCATGTAAAAGCAAAAGCACGAGAACGATGCCCCCGCCGCGTACATGCGGATCAACATCAGCGCATCGTAAAAGATGTGCATATACCGCGACGGAACGAAGACGGAAAACACCGTCAGCGGGTCGCCGATGACGTAGTAGTGCAGCGTCGTCAGAATGTCGCCGCCCTCGCCGAAGGCAAAGTCCCACCTCGGAATGACGAGCCGCCCCTCGGTAAACAGCGTCCTCACGATCCCCCGCAGGTACTGCGCGTAATATATGAGCGCCTTATAGTGCTGGCTCCACGCGTCCACTTCCCATATGAGCGTCTTCCCGGTGAAGATATAGACGGAGAAGCACAGCGCCGCCAGCGCGGCAAAAACGAGCGTGAACCGGACAAAATACCGCCGGTACCGTATGCCCGTGCCGCCGTTCAGCGTATCATTCATGATAAAATGTCTCCAAAATCGATCAGTCGGCCGCAAAGAACCACACGGCCGCAAACACCGTCAGCGCCGAGATAATAAAGAACAGCGCCGGCTTCATATATATCAGCACGCCCGAGCCGCCTTTGCTTTCGCGGTCCCGTTTGCGCGCGGAGCATAGCTCCGCCGCCCCCGTCGCAAAGAATGATGCCGCCGCGACGGCGAGCGCCGCCCCATACGTATCGGGTCCGCCGACAAAATACGACATAAAACAGGCGGCGGCAGCCACCGCGGCCGAGGCGAGCCCGATGAGCTTATACTTGTCGATCATAATTTTTCCTCGGAAATTTGTCTCTTCCCGCCGCGCGACCTTGAGCGGATAATGCCGAAGGACGCCGCGCCGAACGCGAGCGAGGCGAGCGCCAGCGCCGTCACGCTCAAAGCGCCGCTGTCCCTTTCGATGTCGCCGCCTTCCCCGCCCTCGGGAGATGTGAACAGGAGCGCCAGCTCGTCGCCCCCGAGCGTCTCGCTCCCGAGCGACAGGCGGCGAATGCGGATCTCCGCGCCGTCGCCCCCCGTGACGGCGAACCCCGTCACCGAGGCGACGCCGGGAAAATCGGTGAGGTCGATGTCAAATGTGCGGTCGCCCCCAACGAGCGAGAGCGGCGAGGTAAATATGCCGTCCTCGGAATAGACCGTGAACGTGAACACGCCGCTGTCCGGCGAGGACGCCTCAAACAGGACGTGCGGGCAGGCGGTGAGGTCCCTCGGCGACGACGCCGAGGACCACATCGCGCCGACCCCGCCCGAGGCGCGCAGCATACGCCGCCCGAGCGCGCCGACCGTCACGCATTCCCCGCCGCCCGCGACCGGGAACCACCCCGCCGTGTTGTACGAATCGGTAAAGTCAAACAGCGTATACGTCCCCGCCAGCCGCGCCTCCGCCGCAGACGCGCCGCCGCGCGTCAGCGAAACGGGGTATGACAGATCGCTCACGTCCCCCTCCGTGCCCGCGTACTTGTCCGCGCGCGCGTGCTCGTTCGTGTCGAGCAGATAAAACATATCCAGGAAATCACCGTCTCCCCCGACCGGCATGTCGAGAATGAACCCGGACAGCACGCCGCCGGAGGCGGCGAGCCGATACCGCCGGGAAAATTCGCGCAAAAGCTCCGGCGAGCGCGAAGCCGACCCGGGCGCGTATTCGGCGAAAAAGCATGTCGGCGCGCGCCCGCCGAGCGTCTCCGCGAACGCGCCGACGGCGTCCGCGAGCGCGAGCGGCTCGCCCGACCTCATATAGACGCCGTACCCGATGCCGTATGGCTCGACCGCGTCCGAAAGCCGCCGCAAAAGCGTCGCCGCGTCAAAGGACGAGGTGTAGTCCGCGAGCTTCCCGCCGATCGGGACCATCACGCGGAACCCCGCGATGCGCGACCGCCCGATCTGATACGTGACCGCGAGCGCCCGTGCCGCCGCCTCGGCGCGCGCCTCGGCGCCGCCCGTGCTCTTATCCGTGTAAACGGAGTCCCCCAAAATTATCCCGGAGAGGAACCCGTAATCCGTGGAGCTGTATCTCTGCGTCAGATACGAGACGGCGGCGGCGAGATATGCAAATTCGTCCGCATCGTTGACCGTCACGGCGCGGTACCCGCCGCGCGGCGAGGAATACCGCAGATGAAGAAAGCAAGCCGCCCCCGTCAGCGACGACGTCTTTATGACGTCGTCGAGCGCGGATATCGCGGAATTGTCGAAATACGAGATCCTGCCGCCGTATGAATACAGCCGTCCCGAGGACGCCGTGCCGTACAGCTCGTCGAGATCCGCGTCAACGATGACGACGGCGGCGCCCGCCTCGGCGCACGTCCCCGCGTCGTCGGACGCAAGCCCCTTTATCCCCGCGCGGCGCGCGGGCAGCGCGGCGCCGATCTCGTCCGAGAACGTCGGCAGCTTCGGCGTCGCGATGATTATCCTCTCGTCCCCCCGGCACACGGCGGCGACGAACCGCATCGCGATATACCCCGTCGGCAGCGAGGACGCGCCGACCGTCACGTCGAACCGCGTCGAAACGTCGAGCGTCGCGACCGGGTCCGCGTCTTTTATGTAATTCTCAACGTCCGCATAGAGCGGGACGCAGAAAATGCCTATCTCCCCGTCGATATAGTCGGCGACGGAGGCGGGCGGCACGGTGCCGCGCAGATTGACGCCGCCGCCCGGCACGGCGCGGCACACCTCAAGCGTGCCGATCCCCGCCGCCTCGCCCTCCGGCAGATCGACGACGGAGGCGCCGTACAGCCGCAGCGCGCACGTCCCCTCGCCCTCCGCCGTGAGCGTGAACGAAAGGACGAGGTCGATATCCTCAATGTCAAAGTACACGGCGGTCATAACGCCGCCGCCCGTGACGCGGACGGGATCGGCCGCCTCCGCCTCCGTCCCGTCAAGGTATGTGACGTTCAGCGTGACGTCCGCAGGCGCGTCCGTCGTCAGCGTGAAGCGGAAGAGATCGTCCCCGCCGTCCTGACGGTGCCTGATGACGGGCCGCCCCGTGATGCGCGCCCTGCCCCCGGCGGCGACGACGGAATACGCCCCGTCGTCCCCCCGCTCGAGGACGCCGCCGCGCGCCTCAAACGAATCCGCGAGGAACCGCGCCTCATGCGCGGTGTCCCGCTTCCCGACCGCGTACATCGCGTCAACGCGGTACGAGAGCCGCAGCTTTTCGGCCCCGTCCGGGACCGCCGCCGAAACGGAGACGGATATCCCGACGACGTCCGTGCGCAGGCTGTAGCCGCCGATGTCGGCGGTATACCTGACCCAGCCGCCCGCGCCGACCTCGCCGCTGACGGAATACGCGGGCCCGCGCGTGTAGAGCGTCACGGTGACGGTGTAGACCGCGCCCGGGACTCCCGCGTCCGTGATGTTTATGTAGAAGCCGACGGAATCCCACTCATAGAGATCGACCGCCTCGGAAAAGCTGCGGCTGATCTCGAGCGGCTCCCCCGTCGGGGTGTCGAACCGACGGACCGCGATATATCCCTCGTCGTCGTCTCCGGAGGAAAAGGTCTCCGTCTCGCTGCCGTAGCGGACGAGGGAGGCGTCGCCCGAAACGGAGCTCCACTCGGAGACGTCGGACATATCGTCGATCAAAAGCTCGTCGTCCTCACCCGCGGCAAAGACCGCGCAGGAAAGCGCAGACAGAGCAAGCAGAGCGAGCAGCACCGCCGCAGCCGCAAACGCGCGTTTCATCTCTCCCTCCCGCCTTTCGGTACATATTTAGACACAATAGTATAACATATTTCCACGAAATAATAAACAGAATAATTATTAAATTTTTGTGAACAGCCCGCACCCGCCCATGTCATAAATGATAAAACCTAAAAGCCCACCGCGCCATATCTCTCTATAAAAAACCAAGTCAATAAAAGCTTTTGAAAAGGGGGTCGCGGGGGAAAAACTTTTCCCGAAAAGTTTTTCCCCCGCGTCAAATAACTCTTAATTTATAGTCCCCCCCGCTATGACTGTGTCGCCGGAGTAGAGGACGACGGCCTGGCCGGGGGTGACGGCGCGCTGGGGCTCGTCAAAGCGGACCGAGAGCGTGTCGTCGTCCGTCATGACGGCGACCGCCGCCCCGCCCTTATGCGAGTAGCGCACCTTCGCCGTCACGCGCATCGGCGAGGCGAGCGACGGCACCGAAACGAGGTTGACGCCGTGCGCCGTCAGCTCCGTCGAATACAGCCCCTCCTCCGGGGAGAGGGTGACCGTGTTGGCTCCGGGATCGATGCGCGAAACGTACATCGGCTGCGGGAACGAGAGCCCGAGCCCGCGCCGCTGCCCGACCGTGTACCGCACGATCCCACGGTGACGCCCGAGCACGCGCCCGTCCGCATCGATGAAATCGCCCGGCTCGCACGCGCGCCCCGTGTACCGCTCGATGAAGGCGCCGCAGTCCCCGTCCGGGATAAAGCAGATGTCCTGGCTGTCGTGCTTGCTCGCTGTCGCGAGCCCCGCCTCCTCCGCGAGCGCGCGAACCTCGGTCTTCGTCATATCCCCGAGCGGGAACAGCGTGTGCGCCAGCTCGTCCTGCGTCAGCGTGTAGAGCACGTAGCTCTGATCCTTCGTCCTGTCCGCCGCGCGCAAAAGCTGCCACCGATCGCTCAACTCGTCAAATCTGATCCGCGCGTAGTGCCCGGTCGCGACCGCGTCCCGCCCGAGCTCGTCGGAGCGGCGGCGCAAAGCGCCGAATTTGAGGCGGCGGTTGCATTCGATGCACGGATTCGGCGTCCTGCCCGCCGCATATTCGGCCGCAAAGCGGTCCATGACGCCGCGTCGGAAGTCGTCCGAAAAATTGAAAACGAAATGCTCGATCCCGAGCCGCCTGCAAACGGCGCGCGCGTCCTCAACGTCGTCGAGCGAACAGCACGTGTGTCCCTCCGGCAGCCCGGCGTCCTCATTCGTATAGAGCCGCATCGTCGCGCCGATGCAGTCGTGCCCGGCGCGCAAAAGCAGCAGCGCCGCGGCCGAACTGTCGACGCCGCCGCTCATCGCCACGGTGACCTTCAAGCGCCCGCCCCCTCAAATTCCGCCATCGCCGCGTTGACCGCCGCCTCGCAGTCCCGCATCGCGAGTATCGTGCGCCCGAGCAGGTCGTCCAGCTCCCAGCCCAAAAGCTCCGCGCCGCGCGCGATCACCTCGCGCGAGCACCCCGCCGCGAACGCCGGGGTCTTATATTTTTTGCGCAGCGATTTCAGCTCCATGTCGCAAACGCTCTTTGACGGGCGCATCAGCGCCGCAGCGCCGATAAGCCCCGTCAGCTCGTCCGTCGCGTACAGCACCTTTTCCATCTCGTGCTCCGGCATGACCTCCACCGTCAGCCCCCACCCGTGGCTTTCGACCGCGTGAATGAGACGCTCGTCGAGCCCGCGCGCGCTCATGATCTCCCGCGTCTTTATACAGTGCTCCTCCGGATATTTTTCAAAATCAAGGTCGTGCAAAAGCCCGACGATGCCCCAAAATTCCTCCTCATCGCCGTACCCGAGCTCGCGCGCGAAATATTTCATCACGCCCTCAACGGTCAGCGCGTGCCTCAGGTGGAACGGCTCCGAATTGTATTCGCGCAAAAGCGCCCATGCTTCATTTCTTGTCGGTATCAAGGCAAACCTACCCCCGTCTCGCTGCGGTTTTTATAATTATATCTCTCCCCGCCCCCCGTGTCAAGTGCGTCACGCGCCGCCCCGAAAAAGCGAAAAAAAAGATGTGCAAAACGTGCCCGCCCGCGTCGCGGGCGGGTAGGAGAACGCAAATTCTCCGTCCACGTATTTGCACATCAAGCCGAAGTCGGGAAGGATAATATCCGCAAAAGGCGGGAGCATTCCCCCGCCCTCTGCGGCTTTTATAAGGGAGACGCCGTCATCTCTCCGTCGGCGGATCAATTTGCCGCCAGGGGGTCATTCATTTTGACAAGTGCCAAAGAATCGCGCCCGATTTTAGACTCACGCCTTATTTAGACGCCGTCACGATCCAAACGTCACCCTCATGAACAGCCGTGCTGCCCTCGGCGAGATGGACATTGTGCGTATTGCTCGGATCAAAGGAGTATGTACCGGAAACGATGGTAACGCTGCCGCTGTTGATATCTATTGCCGGATATTTATTCGGTTCGGTATTCTCCTTATTTGTAAGCGTGCAGCCGACCAGAGTAACTTGTGTGTACCCTTCTATCTTCAGCCCGGCCAGCAGGTCGCTGCTTGTGATAGTCACCTTACCGGCATTTTCCAGGCGAACCTGCTTGTTGGTGACTGTGGTGTTCCTGATATCTACGCTTGTGCCGTCGGCGCCGGTGATATAAAGCGCTTCGGGATCCGCCTTATAACTGCCGCTAACAGTAACCTTGCCTTTGCTTCCGATAAATTCGCAGCCGTCGATCAGTATCTTGTCTTTATAAGCCTTGATGCGGTTTGCTCCACCATGAGTTTCTACATTTCTGATAACGATTTCACCGTTCGAAGTCTCGTTCATGAAGATCTTGATCGGGCTGCAATATCCGTTTACTTGGGTCGATCCGGATCCATAGTTGCCCTGAGGTCCCCAGCTGTCTTTTCCGGCCTCGGCAAAGTTATCGTCCTTATCCTGCCAGTCACCATTTCTAAACGTCCCCAGAATCAGATCCTCAAGCAGCACCTTTTTCGCGCCGTATACATCTACGTCGCAGTAGTGAGAAAAATATGACTGCATCGTACCGTTGCGCAGTTCGAAATCATATCCTGCGCCATTCGGATCCTTCGCTCTCATGAAGATCCAGTTTGAGGTCGCGGTATGCCCGTTCAGATCGACACGGTAAATACCGTTTTCCTCGGCTTTGCCTTCGATACCCTTGTAGCCCTCGGTGCCTGTGCTTTTAAGCTCAAAATCCCCGGTCAGGACTGCCGGCGTACCGTCTCCTTGAAGCATTTCGAGGAAATCGGCCTGACGTTTGCCGTTCATTTTGTCATAATACTCAGCTTCCTCGCCCTCACCGATTCTGAACGGCTTATTCTCTTTATACGCCGCCTCGTCGGCTTCCTTCTGCGCAGCCATCTTTTCATATGTCATGAAAGGCTTATTATCGTACTGATCATTAAAGGAGTCGGACTCAAAAGGAACCTGAGCGGCAAGCAGAGTAACAGCAAGGCTGATCTTCAGCTCGCCGGGCCTGCTGTCAGCATCTGCGTCACTTGCATACGCGCCGTTCTTCAGGTTGTAAAGGTCGTCGTCCGGGCCGGGTTCCCAATAAAGAACAACGGTGAACGTCTGAGACTCGGATTTCCATTCGTCGGAAGGCGTCGGAAGCGTCGCATTCTTCGGAAGAAGCTTTCCCGAGAGAACTTTATCGCCGCTGACATACTCGTTCAGCGTGACCGCGTGTTCCTTTACAGCCGCGAGCATCTCATCTCTCGTATCGTATTCGCTTCCGTCATCGATGACAGCGATCTTCAAAACGTCCGCGATCGTCTTTTTCGTGTCTCTGTCGTCCGCGCCCACAACGGTGTTCGCGTCAGCTGTTTCGAGCGCCAGCTCGAATTTGAGTGCGAGCGTGCCCTCGTTTGCGACCTTGAATGTTTCAAACGCGGCCGCACCCGGCTCCCAGAGTATGGGATCGCCGTTCACATCGGTGAACAACTCGTCTTCTGTCGTGCTGACTTTTTCGTTCTCGCCGTGTGCATTCGTATGATACAGCTCAACGTCGAGATTACCCGCGACGATCTTGTTCTTTCCGCTCGTCACGGAGTCGGTGAACCACGCAAACGTGGAACCGACCAGCATTGCGCAGCACAGCAGCATGGAAAGCATGCTGACAAGCAGCGCTTTTTTTGTACGCTTGACTTTTGTCATTTCCTAAAACTCCTTGGTGATTTTGCGGCATTTTGAGTATTGGGACGCCCCCCGGAAAACGCCTTCAAAATCGGGAGCGCGTCTATGTTTTTTCTCCTGTCCTAAGGTGACTTGTCGCCTTTGCTAACCGGGCGGACAATACCCCCCCCCCGGAGTATTTCTGACTTTTATATTCAGCTTCATGAGAGGCGCCTCCCTTCCTTCCAGATTCTTCGGCTATCCGGCGGCGCCGTCCCCCGGTGCCGCCGGATAGCCGCCCTCCCCTCAGGGAGGAGCGGGTCATAAAAATTGTGCCTTTAACTTAAGCCGTTGATGTATTCAACGATTTCGTCCCAGTTTGTGAATTCTTTCTGTGCAGATTCACTCATGCTTTCGATGTAGCTGTTTGCTGCATCTTTGCCGTAAGCGATGCGCTGGAGCAGTCCCGCCGCCTCGGAAGAAAGCTGACGAGTTGTGCATACGCTG
>CANROT010000039.1 GCA_947632285.1 uncultured Clostridia bacterium | reverse complement strand
CATAAACACGCTCGGCATAACGCGAAAGAGCCTCTGCAGCGCCTACACCATGGTGCTCCAGGACACATGGCTCTTCGGCGGCACGATCGCCGAAAACATCGCCTACGGCAAAGAGGGCGCGACGCGCGAGCAGATCGTCGAGGCGGCAAAGGCCGCGATGATCGACGACTACATAGAAAGCTTGCCGGACGGTTACGAAACGGTCTTGACCGAGGACGGCATAAACCTTTCCAAAGGTCAAAAGCAGCTTTTGACGATAGCGCGCGCAATGCTGCCCGACTGCTCGATCCTTATACTTGACGAGGCGACTTCAAACGTCGACTCGCGCACGGAGATACGGATCCAGTCCGCGATGGCGAAGCTGATGGAGGGGAAGACCTCCATCATAATAGCTCACCGCCTCTCCACCGTCAAGGACGCAGACATGATCCTCGTCGTCCGCGACGGAAACATAATCGAGCACGGGACGCACGATGAGCTCTTGTTCCTCCGCGGCTTTTACGCGTCGCTGTACAATTCGCAGTTCAGCTGAGCTTTTCGCGCATATACTCAAATATCTTTTTCTCCTCGCGCGATATCTTGACCTGCGATAAACCGAGCACGCGCGCCGTTGACTCCTGCGACATATCGTGATAATACCGCAGGGAAATGATCTTTCTCCAGAGCTGCGGCAGCGAGTCCGTGACCTCGTGGAGCGCGATATAATCGGTATACGCCGAGGTCGTATCGGGCGCCTCAAGCACGTCCGAAATCGTCGCGGTCCCGTCGTCATAGGCGGGATCGGAGATCGATTTTACCGGGTATGAGCATTCAAGCGCCTCCGCCGCCGTCGCGATATCCGTGCCGACGCGCTCGGCGAGCTCCGAGATGTGCGGCTCGCGCCCGAACTCGGAGGCGAACTTCTCCTTTTCATACAGCAGCCGTGAGCCGAGGCGCTTTCTGTCCCGGCTCACTTTTATAATGCCGTCGTCGCGCAAAAACCGCTTTATCTCTCCGATTATTAGCGGGACCGCATATGTCGAAAAAGCACACCCGCGCTCCGGGTCGAAGCTGCGTATAGCGCGCACCATTCCGATCATTCCGAGCTGGTACAGATCGTCATACTCCGCACCCCTGCCGACAAAGCGCGCGGCAATACTGCGTACAAGCCCGGCATTCGCCGTTATGAGCTCCTCCTCGGCGCGGCTGTCGCCCTCCCGGACTCGCATGAGCAGCGCGAGATTTTCGTCGCGATATGCGTTATTTTCGGCAGCATCTTTTACGGCAGCGTTCATCAATTCCTCCCGCCGGCGACAGAAAAGGTCATTTTATGCTCTGGCGCCGTCCGTCCCCGAGCACTTTTATCATCGTGATCTTCGTCCCGCGCCCGGGACTGCTGACGACGGACAGCCTGTCCGTGAAGCTCTCCATGACGGTGAAGCCCATTCCGCTCCGCTCACCCTCGCTGTCCGTCGTATAGAGCGGCTGCATCGCCGTCTTTATGTCCTCAATGCCGCATCCGCGGTCGCGTATCTCGATCCTGACCGTTCTCTCGTCGAGAATTTTTATCGTTATGTAGATCATTCCGTGCGTGTCCCGGTAGCCGTGCACGATACAGTTCGTCACCGCCTCCGAAACGGCGCATTTGATGTCTGCCAGCTCCTCAAACGTCGGATCGAGCTGTGAGACGAATACCGAAACGATGGAACGCGCGATCCCTTCGTTTATGGAGTTGGACGGCAGCTCGAGCCGAAGCTCGTTTTTCAGATTTTCCGGCGGCCTGCCGGACCTTCTTCTTTCAGTCTCGATTTTCAGATTCGTTGTCATATCTTTTTCCCTTTCGGATCTATTTTTGCCTGATTTCGATGAGCCTTCCGGCGCCCGCGAGGTCGAGTATCTTCATCACCTGCGGAGAGGGAGAGAGCAGCGTCAGCTTGCAGCCTATCTTTTCGGCGCACGCTATCCTGCCGAGTATCAGCCCGAGCCCGGCGCTGTCCATGAATTCCACCTCCGACATATCCATCACGGCGCGCTTCGGCCTCAATGTAAAAAGCGAAGAATCGATCTCGCCCCGTATTCTCTTCGCGCTGTGATGATCTATATCGCCGGTGAGCGATATTATCATTGTGTGGCCGTCGACCACCGAAACGGCTTCCGCCTTACTGTTTCTCATTCTGCTCCCCATATTTGCCGCCTTTCGGAAAAAGGATTTTATATGAGATAATTCTACGCCCCGTAAAATGCAAATCGTGTCAGATTATAATGTCGAAAAATATTTTTTCGGAAAAAAGAGATACCGGCGGGGTCGCCCTCCGCCGGTATCCGTTCCCGGTTTAAAAAGCCCAGTCCGAGAAGTTCTGCATCATCGAGCCGACCGCGTCGAGCGCGCGGCTCGCGCTCTTTTTGAACTTGCTCTTTTTCGGCTTCACCATCGCCACCGAGACGGCGCCTATCGCGCTGCCTATCATGACCCCCGCCATGACGCCCTTTGTGACCTTCATCATTGTCTGTGACATGCTCTTTTTTCCCTCCGAAAACAGATTTTTGTATTTATATTATCCTCTGCCGCGCCGCGTTTGATACGGGAGGTGCGGCAGAAAAATTTTCCTCATTCATATGTAGTAAGCGGGGAGGCGTTCGTCAATGGCGCGCCTCCCCTGAAAATCAGCTGTTGCTATCGCTTGAGTAAGACTCTGTCGGACGGAAGAGAAGAGTTATGCACCAGAGTCCGGCAAGACCGACGAGCGTATATATGATGCGGGCGATCATGCTGCCCTGACCGCCGCAAATCCATGCAACGATGTCAAAGCTGAACAGCCCAATGCTTCCCCAGTTGATCGCTCCGATTATCGTGAGCACCAGTGAGATCTTATCCATTACCATTTCAATATTCTCCAAATGAAGTATAATAGAGCGCCGCATGACGCTTTATATATAATATTCGCAGTTTGCCGACGGAATATTTGAAAAAAGCATGGTATATTCTGCCATTTGAAGCGAGCGAAAGCTCGTTTTTTGTATCAAATGCGCGCGAAGGGACATATAATGACGGTGGGTCACTTTCAGGCATACGGAGGCGTTAGAGCTGTGTTTTCAAATTTGATGGGGTGTTTGATCTGCTTTTTTCTGAGCGTCACCGGCGCACAGAGCTTTCCGCCGCCGCTTTCACCGGAGGAGGAGCGCCGCCTGTTCAACGAATTCAGCAACGGCGACATGGAGGCGAGGCGCATACTCATAGAGCACAATCTTCGCCTTGTGTCGCACATCGTCCGCAAGTATTATTCGTCGAGCAGAAATCAGGAGGACCTTTTGTCGATAGGTTCGATAGGGCTCATCAAAGCGATAGATTCCTTCAATATAAAGAACGGCGCTCGCTTCGCAACATACGCGGCAAAGTGCATACAGAATGAGATACTGATGTTTTTCCGCTCGCAGAAAAAGCTCAACTATGAGGTCTCCATCAACGAGACAATAGACACGGACCGGGACGGGAACCCGCTGACATACGGCGACATCATCTCGACCGAGGACAACATCGCAGACGAGCTCGACGTCAGAATGAAGTGCCGCAAAGCGCTGGAATACATAAAGGGAAGGCTCGGGGAGCGCGAGAGGAAGATAATAATCCTGCGATACGGCCTCGGTGGGGAGCGTCCGCTGACGCAGCGCGAGGTCGCCGCCGAGCTCGGGATATCAAGATCATACGTTTCGCGCATCGAAAAGAGCACACTTTCAGAAATGCGCGATTATATAAACGGAAAGATCACTTGATATTGACAAAATACGCCGTCATTATGTATAATTATAATCGGTTAATAATGTGTGCGGCGGTGATGACTTCTGGTTCCGATAAAAAGCGTTGACCGGCACGGCAGAGCGGAGCGCGCGGGCATACGCGCCGGTGACGTCCTTCTGTCAATAAACGGTCATGAAATAAACGACGTGCTCGACTACGGCTTTTATCTCACGGAGAAGCGCGTTTCGATCTCCGTTTTGCGCGACGGGGAAGCGCTCAATTTCGTGATAAAAAAAGATACTTACGACGATATCGGCCTGAACTTCGAGACGGCGCTCATGGACAAAAAGCACCGCTGCGAAAACGGCTGCATCTTCTGCTTTATAGATCAGAATCCCCGCGGTATGCGGTCAACGATATATTTTAAAGATGACGATTCGCGCCTTTCGTTCATACACGGAAATTATATAACGCTGACGAATCTTTCCGAGCACGATATCGACCGGATCCTTGAGATGCACATCACCCCGATAAACGTCAGCGTCCACACGACGGACCCGGAGCTGCGCGTTATGATGATGAAGAACAAGCGCGCCGGTGAGGTGCTGTCATATTTGAAAAAGCTCGCCGACGGCGGGTGCGAGCTGCACTGTCAGATAGTTTTGTGCCGCGGCATAAACGACGGAGACGCGCTCCGGCGGACGATGACGGATCTTTCGTACCTTTACCCCGGGGTGACGAGCGTCGCCGTTGTCCCCGCGGGGCTGACGGGGCACCGCGACGGGCTCTATCCGCTCGCCCCGTTTTCACCCGAGGAATGTGCGGACATTATCCGCCTCGTCGACGATTACGGGAGCATGTGCCTTGAAAAATACGGGGCACGCATCTTTCGCGCGGCGGACGAGCTGTATATCAAGGCAAACCTTCCGCTGCCCGGCGCGGACTATTACGACGACTACGACCAGCTCGACAACGGCGTCGGCCTTGTGACGTCCTTTCTCGATGAAATAGACGAGGAGCTCGGGTTCATAGACACATATGAATTTGACCCGGAAAAAGTGCGCAGAGTTTCCATAGCGACGGGCGAGGCTGCCGCCGCATTTATCTCGGCGGCTGTTGAAAAAATCAGGCGCGTGTGCTATAATCTTGACTGTCGGGTCTATACCGTGAAAAACAACTTTTTCGGCGGAGAAGTCACCGTTGCGGGGCTTTTGACCGGGGTCGACATGGCGGAACAGCTGAAGGGGCAAAAGCTCGGGGACGAGCTTCTGATCCCGCCGTCAACTCTCCGCGCGGAAGGCGACCTTTTCCTGTGCGGACACACGCCCGAGTGGCTTTCGGAGGAGCTCGGCGTCCCGGTCAGGGCGGCAGGCGGCACCGCCTCCGAATTCATTTCGGCGGTGATCGGGTGCCCCGATCCGGCCGGTGACGGTTTGAATTGAGAAACGGAGAATTTGATATGGAAAAAAAATCACTTAAAAATAAGCGGAAGCTGTCTGACCAGAACCGCGTATATATTATTACGACGCTGTTTGTCATAGCCGGGGTGATGCTGCTCGTCGTGCTGCTGTCTCTCAGCCTGCGCGACAAAAAAGCGCCCGCCGAGACGACCGGAGCGCCTGCGGGAACGACAAATGCAGCGACGGACACAACTCAGGCCGCCCCGGAATCAACGGACGCCGCCACCGATGACACGACCCCCGAAACGGCGCCTGACAGCACGGCCCCGAGCGAAAGCACGGCGGACGACACGACTGACGATATACCGGCTCCCGCAGGGCCGATGGAGATCGGAACGAAGAAGACGACCGACGGGCAGGGAGACATCACGATAGAAATGATCTATCCGGAGATCAAGTCCCCGTCTCCGTCAAAGCACAGCACGGACGAGCTGAACGAAGAGATCGCATATTATATGGACGAGCAGCGGAAGAACATGTGCCGAACCTCGTCCGCGGACGCATATGAATACATCATTGAGAGTACAGATATAACGTATGTGAACGAGTCGTTTTTCTCCGCCGTCGTTGTCGGACACTTCTATATAAATGCCTCGCCGCACCCGACGATATTTGCATACGCGATCAACTTTGACGCGAACGAATGCCGCGTTCTTACGTCCGGCGAGCTCATAAACGACTTTGATGCCGTCAAAGGATCGTTCCTTGACGGGAAATTTACGCTTAAAAAAGGAATGAACGGCCTCTTGAACGAGATGAGCTACGAGGATATGTTCATCGAGTACAGAGCGGAATACGACATTTATCCGGGCGTATACTATACGGAGGGCGGCTTCGGCCTTATAATAGAGCTCGTCTTCACCCTTGACGGTTACGCGCTCTTCGAGATACCGACAGGCTCGCTCGGAGGCGCCGTGTATTCGCCCTCAAATTAAGGAAAAGGAAAATATACCGATGTCAAAACCAATTATAGCGATAGTCGGCAGACCGAATGTCGGCAAAAGCACTCTTTTCAATAAGCTCATCGGCGAGCGCCGCGCGATCGTCGAGGACACGCCCGGCGTCACGCGGGACCGCATATACGGCGTTGCCGAATGGCGCGGGCGCGAGCTTATCATCGTCGACACGGGCGGGATCGAGCCGAAGACGGACGACATAATCCTTTCGAAAATGCGCGAACAGGCAAAGATAGCCATAGACACCGCCGACGTCATAATCTTTATGTGTGACGTGCGGACCGGGCTCGTCGCCGACGACCGCGATATCGCAACGATGCTGCGCCGCTCCGGGAAGCCCGTCGTCATCTGCGTAAACAAGGCGGACAGGATAGGCGACGTTGAAGAACAGTTCTATGAATTCTTCGAGCTCGGATTCGACCGCGAACCCATCGCCGTCTCCTCGCTGCACGGCAGCGGCTCCGGCGACCTGCTCGACGCCGTCATCGACTGCCTGCCTGAAGCCGACACAGAGGAAGACGAGGACAATATCGTAAACGTCGCGGTCATAGGCAAGCCGAACGCCGGGAAGTCCTCGCTCATAAACAAAATGCTCGGCGAGGAGCGCCACATTGTTTCGGACATCGCCGGGACAACGCGCGACGCCGTCGACTCAATAGTCGAAAACGAATTCGGAAGGTTCAACTTCATTGACACCGCCGGCATCAGAAGAAAGAGCCGCGTCAACGACAGGATAGAAAAATACAGCGTGCTGCGGGCGCAGATGGCGGTCGAGCGCGCCGACGTCTGCATTCTTCTGATCGACGGCGCGGAGGGCATAACCGAGCAGGACGAGAAGATCGCCGGGATCGCGCACGAGGCGGGGAAGGCGTGCATAATCGCCGTGAACAAGTGGGACGCCGTCGAAAAGGACAATTCCACGGTCAAGACGTTCACGAACGATATCCGCACCGCGCTCTCGTATATGACGTATGCGCCGATACATTTTATTTCCGCAAAAACGGGGCAGCGCGTCATGGGACTGTTCGAGGAGATCAACAGCGTACACGCAAACGCCAACACGCGCATCACGACCGGCATGCTGAACGATCTGCTCTCGGAGATCACGATGCGCGTGCAGCCGCCGTCCGACAAGGGCAAGCGGCTCAAGATATACTATATGACGCAGGCGAGCATAGCGCCGCCGACGTTCGTTATATTCTGCAACCGTGCGGAGCTGTTCCACTTCTCGTATCAGAGATATATCGAGAACAATCTCCGCGAGACCTTCGGCTTCCGCGGGACACCGATAAGGCTCATTATCCGCGCGCGCGGAGACGAAAAAGACTGATAATATATCGAGGCGCAAAAATGACCTTTTTCGATTTTATAGACGACGGATTTATAGGGCACTACCTGATCCGGGGCACCGATACCACGACGTTCATGATCCTCTACGTCGGAGGATTTCTCGTCGCGATGATCGCGGGGTATCTGCTCGGCAGCATAAACTCCGCGATAATCATCTCAAAAATGAAGTACGGCGCGGACATTCGTTCGAGCGGCAGCGGGAACGCCGGCATGACAAATGTCCTGCGTACATACGGCAAGGGCTCCGCCGGGCTCACGCTGCTCGGCGACGCAGGAAAAACCGTTGCGGCATATTTCGTCGGCACGGCGCTGCTCGGCATTCGGGGCGCGTACTTTTCGTGTTTCATGTGCGTCGTCGGCCATATTTTCCCCATATTTTATAAATTCCACGGCGGCAAGGGCATCGTCTGCGCAGGTACAATGATCCTGCTTTTGAACCCGTTTGCGTTTCTTGTAATCTTCGCCGTGTTCCTCATCGTGTTCTTCGGGTTCAAATATGTCTCCCTCGCCTCGATAATGGCGGCGCTGATGTACCCGCTCGCACACAGGGCGACAATGGGCATAGGATTTATGCTCGGGCGGTTCTGGATGCCGTCGATGGCGTTTTCGGTCATGCTCGCCGTCCTCGTGCTTTGGCGGCACTATCCGAATATGAAGCGCCTGCTCGACCGCACCGAGTCAAAGATCGACATAAAAAAAGTCTTCGGCAAGAAGAGCGAAGAAGAAAAGAAATGAGCGATATTTCACAGTTCACCTCTCTTATTTCCGGGGCAATAGAAACCGAAGCGCTCTCGAGGCTGACGTTTTCGCGCCCGATGCGCGCCGATCTGCCGACAAAGGTGACATCATCTCTCTACCGCTCAAAGGGCGGGGAGGTCATGGTCGCGACGGAGTCGATGATGGCGGACGGGAAATGCATAAGAAAGAACCGCTCAAAGCATGACGCCGCCGAGCATCTCTCCTCGCTGACGGCGGAATACAGGCAGGGAAACCTCGCGGTCGGCGGCAGGGAGGCGCAATATATCGTCTCGAAAAAGGGAAAGGTATCGGTCAGCGGCATCGGCGCCGTCCGTGAGGCGCTTTCGTCCCCGTCCGCCGCACCGATATCCGTCGGCGCGGACAACGAAAAACGCTATTTTTGGCAGGGGGACGAGCCGTGGCTCATCGCCCTCGGGATAAGCGACGCGAGCGGCCGCGTTCATGACAAGCGCCGTTCGAAATTCCGCCAGATCAACCGCTTCACGGAGCTGCTCGACGACATATACGGGGAGCTGCCGCCGGAGGGGGAGCTCAATGTGTGCGACCTCTGCTGCGGCAAGAGCTATCTGAGCTTTGCCGTTTATGAATATCTGACGGAAAAGCGCGGCAGGCGCGTCAATATGCTCGCCGTCGACAGGAAGCGGGACGTCATCGAATACTGTGCGGGCGTTGCCGCCTCGGTCGGAGCCGAAGGGCTCCGTTTCGTCGCCGCAGACATCGCGGACGAGTCCGAGTCCGTTTACGACGATGCGTTCGGCAAAGATGCCAAAGTTGACCTCACCGTCTCGCTGCACGCGTGCGACATCGCGACCGATCTTGTGCTGCGGCGGGCGGTGAAGCTGTCGTCCCGCGTGATCATGTCAACGCCGTGCTGCCACCACGAGCTGTACGGCAAAATAAAGTCCGCGCCGCTTTCGTTCATAACGTCGCATTCGATGCTGTCGCAGAAGCTGACAGACGCCGTGACGGACAGGCTGCGCGTGAAAATGCTCGAAGTCGAAGGGTACAAGGTGGAAACGGTCGAGCTCATCGACCCGGACGAGACGCCGAAAAACGTGCTTATCCGCGCACGCCGCCGCTTATCCGCCGACCGGGAAAAGCTCATGTCGGAATACAATTCGATCATAGAGTTTCTCGGGCTCTCCGGCTCATACTACGACATATACTGAAAAAATGGACGGCATGGCAAATACCATACCGTCCTTTTGATTTGTTATACTGTTTTACGTCCGCCGTGGAGCGGGCACATTTTGATGTGCAGGCTCAGCATATTATTTTGTCGACCCACATGTCGCGCATCTGCATCGCGATGCCCTTTGCGTTGTGGCGTATCTTCCGCCTGACGGCAGGGAAGAAAGGCATGCGTTCATTCGGGATCTTGTATGCATTGCGCAGCCTGTCCTCAAGCCGCTTCGTAAATAACTCCGGCTCGTGGAGAAAATCGTTTTCTATGACGAAAACGTCCGGGTCGAAGATCATTATCAAATTGTAAACGGATTCCGCGATCTCGTCCGCCACGGCGTAGTCGTTGCCGCACATGCGGACGCGCTCCTCAAGCGTAATGCCGCCGCGCGTTATCAATTTGCCGAAATCGCAGCCGAACTCATGCGCGCCGCCCTCGAAGTGGCCCTTGCTGTATACGGCGCCGTCAACACTCTCACCCATATACATATAAACGATCACACCGGTGTTGACCCGGTCGTTCTCCGCGGCATACGAAAGCGCCGCAGCCTCAACGTTGCGCTTTATCAGCGTAACGGGACGGTCGAACACGTCCTCCGCCATTTCTTTGATCTTTACCGTCTCAAGCTCCGGTATTTTCGTCGAAACGACCCGGTCGCTTGAGCCGAGATATATCCCGGGGACCGAGATACCGAAGCCGTACAGATCGTCCGGATTGGGGAATACGTTTATATGGTCTCTGGCACATTTCAGGAAGGAAAGGAGATTTTCGTCATAATACCGCTTAGGGCTGTATGTATACTGCATGAAGTTGACGGAGTTCATCTTCATGTCGATGACGTTGAGGCAAAAGGCGCGCTCGGACAAGTCGAGCACGACGGAGTAGCGCTCGTTGCGGAGGGACAGTATCCCGGCGCGGCGACCGGCACCCAGATTCTTTGTCTTTTGCTCATCAAGAAGTCCTGCTTCGAGAAGAATGTCGGCGACTTTACCGACGGTCATAACGCTGAGGCCCGTGTCTTTCGCAATAGAAGCACGTGCGACTTTGTCCCGAGATGCAATATCAATAAATATACTCTTGACATTTTCAGGTCTAATTCCATGTAGTTCCAGTTTTTCCATCTGCCTTGCGCCCACTTTCTCAAAAATTGTTCCATTCTATGAACATAGTATAATTCTACATCATTTTTTATAAACTGTCAATGAATTTCTTTGAAGTTTTCATTGATAAGGGACAATTTTTTGAAAAATTTCTTTTTAAAATTTTATAATGTATTTTATCGATACAAAGAATTGCATTGATATTTTGCATCATCAGGACCCAAAACGGGCGCGGTACATGCCCGTATTTTTCGTTTATTCGGCCGCATTGCCCCGATTATTCAAAAAAACCTTGAAAAACCGTGTGAGGCGTGGTAAAATATAAGTTGTTGATTTTTACTCGCCGGAGGCAGCCTTGCTCGACAGATATCTGAAGCCCGACTTTATCCTTGGCACCTATTCCGAGGTAACGCCCGAGTTCTGCCGGGAGCACGGCATCACGGCGCTGATCTGCGATATTGACAACACGCTCGTCACATATGACGATCCCGTGCCGACCGAGCCCGTCCTCGCATGGTACAGAAAGCTGAAAGCCGCAGGGATCCCGATCTCGTTTGTCTCAAACAATGAGCCGGAGCGCGTGTTCACGTTCGCCGCGCCGCTCGGCGTACCGGCATTTCCGAAGTGCGGTAAGCCGTCAAGGCGGGGAGTGCGCGCAGCGATGGAGGCGATGGAAAGCAGCCCGGACGGGACTGTTTTTCTCGGAGACCAGCTCTTGACAGACGTTATGTCCGCGAAGCGCTCCGGGATCCGCGCCATCGTCGTGCCGCCGATAAAAGACAAAAAGACGCTGCTTTTCCGCGCAAAGCGCGCGATAGAGCGCCCGTTTATGAAAAAATATATGACGGAAGTCTGCGGAGGGGTGAGCCGGGGGTGACGTCCGGAGCCTTTATCCGTATTCGAAGTAAGAGAAAGAAGATGATCCGCAATTGATACATTCATTTATAAGAAAAATCGCATCTGTTGAAGGTATTGCGGTCATGCTTTGCCTGACGTGTCTTTTGCCGTCGATCGTCTTTGCCGATATAGGGATCGTACAGCCTTCGTCCTCGCCCGAAGCACGGCCGGACGAAAGCGACGCGCCTGTCGCAGATGCCCCGACCGCGCATGAGCTCTTGTACGGGGTGCTCACTCTCGGCGAATTTGAATCCCCGGATCTCATTTTTGAGTCTGATGACGCGGATTTTGCCGAGCGCTTTGAATCGTTCTATCACAGAGACGTCCCGGCCGTAAGCGAAATGGCATTCGCCGTTTCGTCCGGCCTCAGTGCGGACGAGGTCGCTATCATTGAGCCGGATAAAAAAGCGGATCATAACGAGATCTTAAGTATGCTTCGCTCTCATATCAAGGAAGAAGAAACGGTATACGAGCTTTACAGCCCCGCCGACGTCTCAAATCTGCGAGACGCATATATCGGGAAAGAGGGCGGCTTCATTGTCCTTGTCGTGTCAAAGCAAAAGAATGACATACTCGACCTGATCAAAAGCTGCCTCCGTTCTCCGGACAAGCTCCCGCCCGTCACGGAGGACACGGCGCCTCCCGTGACCGACACTCCCGAAACCGAGCCGCCCGCGACAAGCGCTCTCGAGACCGAGACCGACGAACCGGAAACGACCGGGACGGAGCCTGCCGAAACGGAAACAGAGACGGACCCGCCGGTGACCGAGACAGAGCCGCCGGAAACGGAACCACCCGTCACCGAGCCGCCCGTCACCGAGCCGCCGGTTACGGAACCGCCCGTGACGCAGCCGCCTGTGACCGAGGCTGTCACAACGCAGCCGCCGGTAACGACTCCGCCTCAGGTTGACACCACATATTCGCCGAACGACATGTATAAATATGATAATGCGCTCCCCGAAAGGGAGCACACGCCGGACGGCTACTTTTCCGACGCGATCTTCGTCGGCGACTCAAGGCTTGCCGGGATCATGCTTTATGCAAGGCCGCAGGTCGCCGCGGATTACAGCGTCGTTGCGCTCAATGTCGTCACGGTCTTCACGACGAAAGCAATAGACATCGGCGGCGGCAACAAAGTCACGGTCGCGGACGCGATACGCATGTCTAAGTTCAACAAGTGCTACATAATGTTCGGCATAAACGAGCTCTCGTGGCCGTCACACGAGGGAGTCATAGCACAGTATAAAAAGGTCATCGCCCTGATCCGAGAGGTCAATCCGAACGCAGAGATCTACATATTGAACGTATTTCCCGTAACGTATGCATATTGGCAGTCACATTCGATGATGGGCAATGACCGCGTACAAAACCTTAACAAGCTTATCGCAAATATGGCATATGAAGAAAACCTTCGCCTCGTAAACGCCGCCGAGGCGCTGACCGGCAGCGACGGCAATCTCCCGGCGAATTATTCGAGCGACGGCGTCCACGGGACGCCGGAAGCGTGCCGAAAGCTCTTTGATTACATGTGTACCCACTGGTAATAAATCAAAAACCGCAAAAAGGAGACAACGAAAAATGACAAGACTTGACCGCGCGCGTGCGAAGCTTGCCGAGCGCGAGCTCGACGCGGTTTATATCACGTCCGAAATAAACCAGCGCTATGTCACGAGCTTCAGCTTTACGGACGGCTCGGTGCTCATCACCAAAAACAAATCATACGTTATAACGGACTTCCGCTATCTTGAAGCCGCAAAGTCAAAGGTCGTCGGCGATTACGAGATAATCACCTCGAAGAAGGGCAACTACCTCTATGAGCTCTGCCGCGACAACGGCGTCAAAAAGCTCGGATTCGAGGACGGCTCGATATCTTACTCGGGGTACAAATCTCTCGTCGACCGTCTCCCCGATATAACGCTCTCGCCCGCGGGAATGTTCGTTGAGGAGCTGCGCCTCTATAAAGAGCCGGACGAGGTCGAGGACATCGTGCGCGCGCAGAGGATCGCAGAGCGCGCGTTTGCCGAGCTGATACCGGAGATTAGGCGCGGCATGTACGAGACGGAGGTCGCGCTCGAGCTCGAATATAAGATGCGCAAGCTCGGCGCTGAGGACAAGAGCTTTGATACCATCGCCGTTTCGGGCTCGGCGTCCGCGCTGCCGCACGGCGTCCCGCGCAATGTACCGATCGAGGACGGATTCTTCACATTCGATTTCGGCGCGCTCGTAAACGGTTATCACTCCGATATGACGCGCACGATCGTCATCGGCAAGGCGGACGACGAGATGAAGCGCCTCTACAACACCGTCCTTGAGGCACAGCTCGCGGCAGAGGCCGTCATAACCGAGGGATACCGCAACTTTGACGCTGACAAGACCGCGCGGGACATCATCGATGGCGCCGGATATCACGGCTGCTTCGGTCACAGCCTCGGCCACGGCGTCGGCCTCGAGATCCACGAGTCGCCGCGCCTGTCGACCGCCGCAGGTGATGCGGTGCTCAAGGCGGGGCAGATCGTCACCGTCGAGCCCGGGATCTATATAGAGGGGAAGTACGGCTGCCGCATCGAGGACATGATGCTCATAACCGAGGGCGGAGCCAAGCTCCTGACCGACTGCCCGAAGGAGCTTATCGAGCTCGACATATGAAAAAGCGCGCCTTTTACATAAAAAAAGCGCGGCGGAGCCTTTTTGGTGAAAAAAAGTCTTGCAAAATAACGGTTTTCGTATTATAATTAAACCGTATGGACAAATCGAAAGGATTTTATAATTTATTATGGTAACAGCAGGCGATTTCAGAAACGGTATCACGTTTGACGACGGCGGCGTCGTCCTTCAGGTCATCGAGTTCCAGCACGTCAAGCCGGGTAAGGGCGCGGCATTCGTCCGCACCAAGCTCCGCAACGTGATGACGGGCGCCGTTATCGAGCGCACATTCAGCCCGACCGACAAATTCCCGGAGGCCCGCATCGAGCGCAACGAGATGGAGTATCTCTACAACGACGGCGATCTCTACTACTTCATGGACCCCGAGTCCTACGAGCAGATCCCGATCAACGCTTCCTTGCTGCCCGACACCTTCAAATTCGTAAAGGAAAACGACAAGTGCAAGCTCGTTTCCTATAACGGAAAGGTGTTCTCCGTCGAGCCGCCGATGTTCGTCACTCTCGAAGTCGTCGACTGTGAGCCCGGCGTCAAGGGAGATACAGCAACGAACGCGAAGAAGGTATGCACGCTTGAAACAGGCGCTCAGCTCAATGTTCCGCTCTTCATCAACACGGGCGACGTTCTCCGCATCGATACGAGGACGGGCGAATACATCGAGCGCGCGAAATAATGAGGTACGAAATGACGATAAAGGAAAGATGCGCATATATCAAGGGGCTCGCGGAGGGTCTTTCTCTCGACGAGTCAAAGCCCGAGTCAAAGCTCATCTCCGAGCTCATCGCGCTCGTCGGCGAGATGGCCGAAGAACTTGAGGACAGGGAGAGCGATATCGCGGAGCTGAACGAATATGTCGAGGAGCTCGATCACGATCTCGGCGACGTCGAATCATACGTTTTCGAATGTGACGACGATGATGATGACGAATACGACGACGATGACGATTGGGACGATGACGACTGCGACTGTGACTGCGAAGATTGCGACGGATGCGATGAGGATTACTATGAGGCAGAATGCCCGCACTGTGGCGAAACGGTCTGCTTTGATTCCGACATCGAGCCGGAGGACATGGTCTGCCCCGCCTGCAACAAGCATTTCTCGGACGCGGACTGAATATTTGACTGCTAAAAGGGGAAAAGCCTTGCATCGGCTTTTCCCCTTAATTTTTAAAAAAGGGAGGAGCCGGAAGTGGAAGTAAACGAAAAACAGTATCACATAGCGTGCAGCAAAGGGGACATAGGAGAATATGTCATAATCCCCGGGGACCCCGGGCGGTGCGAGCTTATCGCGCGCTGCCTTGACGGCGCGCGTCACGTCGCGTCGAATCGCGAATTCACGACGTACACGGGCTCGCTCGGCGGCGTCCCCGTCTCGGTGCTTTCTACCGGGATCGGCGGGCCGAGCGCGTCCATCGCGATGGAAGAGGCGGCGGCGCTCGGCGCGCACACGTTCATCCGCGTCGGCACGTGCGGCGGGATAAACATGGACGTCACAGCGGGGGACGCCGTGATAGCGACGGGCGCCGTCCGCATGGAGGGGACGAGCCGCGAATATGCGCCGATAGAGTACCCCGCCGTCGCGGATTTTGAGGTGACGCGCGCGCTCGTTGACGCGGCGCGTTCGCTCGGTATGCGCGCTCACACCGGCGTCGTCCAGTGCAAGGATTCATTTTACGGGCAGCACTCTCCCGGGCGTATGCCCGTATCGGCGGAGCTGCAGTATAAATGGGAGGCGTGGAAAAGGCTCGGCGTGCTCGCGAGCGAGATGGAGTCCGCCGCGATATTCACTGTCGCCGCCGCCCTCGGCGTCAGAGCCGGGACGGTGCTTTCATGCGTCTGGAACCAGGAGCGGAAGGCGGCAGGCTATGACGACCCGGACTGCCACGACACGGACGGCGCCATCCGCATCGCAGTCGAGGCGATAAGAAGACTGATAGGGTAGGGAATTAACGGGGGAAGAGAAAACTCTTGAAAGAGTTTTCAGTCTGTCGAAAAAGCGTGCTCACGGGAGAAAGGGGGCACGCTTTTTTATTGGCAGAATTAAGTTAATGGAGAAT
>CANROT010000038.1 GCA_947632285.1 uncultured Clostridia bacterium | reverse complement strand
CGCCCGTATATCCGCCGCCATAGAGCGACCTCGCCTTGCGCTCGACATTCAGCCCGCCGGGCAGCACCCCGACGGCGGAAACGCCCCTGTCGATTGCCGCCGTCATCGCCCGCCATACCTCCGCCAGATATTCCTTTATTCCGTCGCCCTCGCGCCAAAAGACGTAGTCCGAGAGCCGCATTCGTCCCTCGAGGCAAACGCGCGATATTTCGAAAAACGACCTCTCCGGGTACACGTCGCCCGCGTCCTCCGCCGTCTCGCCCTCGATCCGGACGGCGCCGCCGCCGACGGACATCGCCCGCATTCTGTATATTTCCTCGCCCCCGCGGTAAGCTATGAGGTCGAGCGTGTTTTCGTGCGGGAGGTCCGTTTTTTCCGTGTCGAAAACGATCTCGGTGCGCTCTTCTCCGAGCACTTCGAGGATCGCCGCGTCCGTGCGGTGACCGTGCCCGGTCTTCGCGAGCGAGCCGTATAAAATGACGCGCGCCGCGTCAAGCTCCGGCGCGCGGCGCAAAAGCTCCTCCGCCGCGTGCGCAGGCCCCATCGTGTGCGAGCTCGACGGGCCGTACCCTATTCTGAATAATTCTTTAAGCGATCTCACGGCAAAAATACTCCAAATTCGTTTATATGCTAAGTATACCACAAAACGGCGCGCATTTCCATCGGTAGAAAAGATTTTATGTAAAAGACTCATATACAAAAACTTCGCTATTATATTTTTGTCACCACCGTTTTTATAAAAAGTGCTGCACGGCAGCAAGAGGAAAATTTTCAAAAAAGTTAACCAAAATGGGTTGACAAGCGGACTCACATATGATATCATATGATTAACCAAATAAGGTTAAGGAGATACTGCTATGCTTACAAGCCTGGGAAAGATTTTGAGAGGCATAAGAATAAGCGAAGGTGAAATCCTGAGAGATATGGCAAGAAAACTTGGCGTTTCATCTGCTTTTCTTTCTGCTGTGGAGAACGGAAAAAAGAAATTGCCGGAATCATGGATTTCAAAGTTGAAGGAACTTTACTCACTTTCCGCCGAGCAAATTTCGGAAATTAAATACGCAGCCATGGAATCAAGTGATACTATTTCTCTGAACATACGGAATGCATCAACAGAAAGCAGACAGCTCGCCGTATCATTTGCGAGAAAGTTCGACTCTCTGGATGATGAAACAGCAAGGAAAATATTCCATATTCTGCAAAAGCATACGGAGGATTGATTTTTTTGTCCGACTACATTGTTGAACCAAAATCCAGAAAAGAATTACGATGTCTTGCAAATGCACTTCGCAAACATCTCGGATTGGAGAATGAGCGGTGGATACCGATTGTAGAGCTCTTAGATGTATTCGCGGAAATTTTTGATGACTTCAATTATGAGATCGTTCAAGATAACGCTTTGCCGAAAGGAGTTCACGCTGAGACAGACATACGTTCAGGAAACATTTTTATAAAAGAAAGCGTTTACGAACGCGCTTGTGACGGAAAAGGGCGTGATCGCATGACAATTGCCCATGAAATTGCTCATTACTTCATGCTATGTTTCTGCGGTTTTAAATTACAGCGTGCTTTCAATGCCAAAGAGGTCCCCCCATACATGGATCCCGAGTGGCAGGCAAAATGTTTTGCCGGGGAGTTTATGGCAGCGTACCATTTGACTGAGGGAATGTCCCCTGCTGAAATTGCTCGTTTTTGCGGCATTTCACGTGACGCAGCAGTTTATCAGTTTAAGCACAGAGAACAAAAAAGTGAAAATACTTTTGGAAATAAAAAGTGCCTTACAAATTGGTTGCGGCAATTTGCAAAGCACCTTTCTTCGGATGCAAGCATCCTATTAAGTGGTATTAATATTATGCCACATCCAAAGAATTATTTCAAGAGGCTTTCAAAATAAATTTTAAGGAGGCATAATATTATGTCAAAAGAAAACTGTACTCGAAGTGGGTGTAAAGACGTTTTTCACGCATTTTTAGTAAAAAATGCGACCTACGATAGTCCGCTTGAAATTCCATGCCTGAAGGCGGAAATGCAAAAACCAAATAAACTGATTGCGTTTTCTAAGGCGATCCGCAGCAAGGATCATGATGCATGGGTGCATTTTTATGAGGATGACGCCGCTTTTGAACGGTTGTGGAATAGGCCTAAAACTTACCTCCCCATCCTAAAGAAATTCAGTGGCATTATTTCACCGGATTTCAGTGTCTATCGTGATATGCCACTGGTTATGCAACAATGGAATATTTACCGAAACCGAGCAATCGGCTTTTGGCTGCAGGAAAATGGTATGCCTGTTATTCCAAACATACGTTTTGGCGATGATCGTACATATGGGTTATCCTGTGCCGGAGTAACCAAGTATGGCGTAATCTCAATAGGATCTCACGGATGTATGAAACTGCTAAGAGAACGTAAGTATTTCATAAACGGCTTAAAATATGTGATTGATACATTGGAACCGCAAGCCCTTGTAGTCTATGGCGCAGCGCCGGATGAGGTATTTGCATCATACAAAAAAATAGGCATTGAAATACTGCAGTTCGACAGTGACTTTATGCAGAGCAGAAGGGTGGTGAATACCTGATGGGAGGAGGTTTTTACGGCGGATTCGGTAAAACAAAAGGGGGTTACAACGAATTAATCGAGGAGCTTGAACAAAAAGGAGTGAAACTAAATAAAGAAGAAATAATCTTCATAGCAAAAGATGCTGACGGCCAAATCATATGGTTAGAGATAGGTACGCCTTTCGCGGGTCTTGAACATATTATTCAACGGCATGGCAATGATTTTATGGATAAACACGGAGTACGTGAGGAGGATATTCCAAAGCATTTAAAAGATATTTTTTCAAATGGCACAATTGAGTATACAAGAACTGTAAATAAAAACGGGCATTTAGGATTTGAAAAGCTTTATCGCTACAAAGAACAATATTATTTATTGAGCGGTGTGGGAACAAACGGCTTTATCGTATCAGCTTATCCGATTGATATTTCCGTGGCGCTTAAATTGAAAGGTAGGTATGGGAAATGAATACTGAGCAGAAAAAGATAAAACTTATGCTTGATTATATGCAAGGTCCTATTTGGATCAGTGATGCTGAAACGGGGGAGCCTATGACGGGCATCCCCATCGTGGACAACGATATAGTTTTACCCAAACTTAACAAGCGATGTTGTGAACTATACAGCAGCTGCTATGAATTTGATTCGCATAATAAAGCCTGCTGGTTCAGTAAAGAGAAGGAATTAAAAATCAAATGTGAACTTCTTTCACTATTAGAGCAAATTAAAAAACGTCTGTCCGAAATTAACGATGGAAGTTTTAAAGTTGAAGACATGGAGACGAGCCGACTGAATTCGTTGTAAAAAATCAATAATAGAATTTGAAGGCATCGGTATTTTCAGAATATATTGAAACGAAAAATCCTTTAAGGAAACAGGACGGTTAATACCCGCCCTGTTTCCTTTATCTCACAAGCGTGACGATCCGGTAAATGAGCCCGTAGACGGCGCCGTCCCCGCTATCGTGAATATCTGTGCCGACTCCGGGCACCGGGCCCTCCGCGGTGTCGAATTGTTGCCTATTTGTTTACAAAATGTCTTGCATTTTGCCGAGGCAAGTAGTACAATATTTTTACAAACGAGTTAATGATGATCACTCGCATGAGAAGCGCTGTATCTCATGGCGAAAACGCCTCTCTTTATTGTGAGAAAGGAGAATAAGCATGAGCGACTTCGATGATGACGGCTTCGATTGGGGCGATGCCGATCCGAATGCAGGAAGCGAAGGCGGCTGCGGTATCGGATGCCTTTATATTGTCAGTTTCTTGATTTTTTTGGGAGTTATAATCTACTACATAATAAAAAATATAATCTACCCCATGATAAAATAAGGCTCATGCGAAGAAAGGCTTGCTGCGCGGCAAGCCTTTTTCGATTTAGAACATCTGACATATCCAGTAAATGAGCCCGTAGACGGCGCCCGTCATCGTTCCGTAGAGGATCACCGGCCCCGCGATCGTGAATATCTTCGCGCCGACGCCGAGCACCCAGCCCTCCGCCTTGTTGTCGATGGCGGGCGAGACGACGGCGTTCGCGAATCCCGTTATCGGGACGAGCGTTCCCGCGCCCGCCCATTTCGCGATATTGTCAAAGATGCCGATCCCCGTCAGGAGCGCCGCCAGAAACACGAGCGTGACCGACGCGTACACGGCGGCGTCCTTTTCCTCGGCGCCCCAGAATTTATAAAGCGCGCCGAGCGCCTCCGCGATCACGCATATCAGCCCGCCGACCAGAAACGCGTGGACGCAGTTCTTCGCGCACGGCGACTTTTTCGCCGACTTGTCGGCGTATTTTTTGTATTCCTCGTTTGACATATTCATATGCTTATCCCCCGTATGTTTTTATACGGTTATTATGCCGCAAGCTTCCCCGCCGTATACGAAAAAACCGCCCATCGGTCATATTTTTGCGCCCTCAAGCGTTTCGGTCGGATAAAAAACGGGCCGAGAGCTGCCGGGATACGGCAGCTCTCGGTCCGTTTTGATTTTGCACGGCACGAACGTCTGTACGGTTCTTGCCGTTTTCAGCCCTTTACAGCAGCGGAAGCAGCTTGAGAAGAGCGATGCCGACGATGATCAGGATCGCCGCAAAAAGTATCCCATATCCGACGACCGGGGGCAGATATTTTGATGCGGTCTTCTTTTCCTTCGTCGCTTTCGTCTCCTCGCTTTTCGCCTTTGTCTCTTTCGTTTCCTGCTTTTCCTGAGTCGTAGATTCCATAATGCTCATTTTCCTTTCGGATTATTTATTTTGCGCCGCTCGGCGGAGATCTTCCCCGCTCAGCGAATGCGTAACGTGGTGAGGGAAAATTATCCCATATTAAATGCCATCAGCTCCTGAATGCTTGTGATGCCCTTCATGACGATATCGCGGCACGAATCCCACAAAGTGACCATGCCGTTTTCCTTTGCGGTCTCGCGCAGCTTTTCGAGATTCTTCTCGGTGGAAACGGCGTTTCGCATATTTTCACTCATGTACATGATCTCATGAATTGCGATCCTGCCCTTGTATCCGGTCCCGTTGCAGAATTGACAGCCCTGCGGCCTGAAAATGCTGATCGGCTCATCGATCCCAAGGATCTCCATCTCCTTCGCATTTGTCTTTCCGCGCTTTTTGCAGGCGGGACAGAGCCGCTTCACCAGTCGCTGGGCGATAACGCCCACAAGGGCATCAGCCAGCAGATAGTCCTCCATGCCCATATCCTCAAGACGGGTGACGGCGCCGGGCGCGTCATTCGTATGCAGCGTGCTGAAGACCAAATGGCCGGTCAGCGCCGAACGTACTGCGATCTCGGCAGTCTCCTCGTCGCGCATCTCGCCGATCATGATGATGTCGGGGTCCTGACGCAAAATGGACCGCAGCGCAACGGAGAAGGTCATATTCGCTTTTTCGTTTACCTGTGTCTGGTTGATCCCGGGCATGATGTATTCTACCGGGTCCTCAACCGTCACGATATTCACGTCAGACCGATTCAGCTCCTTCAAAAATGCGTAGAGCGTCGTCGATTTGCCGCAGCCCGTGGGGCCTGTCAGAAGGATAATGCCGTGAGGCTTGCTCAGCATCTTATCTATCAGCACGTTTTCGTCAGGCGTGAACCCCAGGTCCTCTCTTGTGAACTGGAACGACGTCTTGTCCAGCACACGTATGACGAACTTTTCGCCGAACACCGTGGGCAGCGAGGATACGCGGAAATCGAATTCCTTGCCGCCAACGATCAGGTTGATGCGTCCGTCCTGCGGGACGCGCCTCTCGGCGATGTTCATCTTTGCCATGATCTTGATGCGCGCGCTGATCGCCGCGTAAGAATTGATCGGGAAGACCGCGCGTTCCTGCAGATCGCCGTCGATGCGGTACCTGACCTTGACGTTTTTTTCAAACGGTTCGATATGGATATCGCTCGCCCTGTACGGAACGGCCTCCTTTATGACGGAGTCCACGAGGCGCACGGACGGGTTGTTGACAACGTCCCCCTCCAGAGCGTCCGAGGAATCGTCTCTCCCCTTTTCCGAGAAAAGTGCCGAGTCCCCTTCCGCGTTCAGGTCGTCGAGCGCCTCCGACGTGGAGATCACCGCCGTGATGGAATCGATATACCTGTCTATCTGCGCCGGCGGGACAAGCACATAATCGACCCGGCATATGAGCTGCGACGAAATGTTCGATATCGTCAGACAGTCGAGCGGCTTCCCCGTCGCGACGAGCAGGACCCCGTCGTCGTTCATCCACACGGGGACGATCTTGTTCCGCTTCATCAGCTCGAATGAGAAGAGGTCGAACAGCGTCTTGTCGATGTCCAGCATGTCGATCTCGACATAGGGCATACAGTAAAAGTCGCCCAGCACCGGGAGCTCGCGCACATCGGAGACAAACCCCTTCGCGAGCATATATTCCCTGACGGAGACATTTACTCTTTCGCAATCCTCGAGGATCTTCTCCGCCTGTTTCTTTTTGATGATCCTTTTCCAGATATAGAACTGGATAAGCTCTCTGTTTATATTCACGAAACCATCTCCTTAAACACCTGCGGACATATTGTCAATATTTGTCATGATGCTCAGCATCGGCGAATATACCGCCAGGAAGAGCAGCCCGACGACCACGCCCATGATCGCAAGCATGATCGGCTGCAGCCTTGATGACAAACCGTTCAGGGAAATTTCCACCTGCTCGTCAAAGAATCTGCATGACCGGGTGAGGACCTCGTCCAGCGTGTTCGAGCTCTCCCCGACCGCCACCATTTGGATCAGCAGCGGCGGGAACAGGTGATATTTTTGAAACGCCTTGGTGATCGTCATGCCGCGGCGCACCTCGTCGACCGCGCGGCGGAATTTTTCCTCAAGATAATGATTGTCGAGTATGATCCCCGTCGTTTCAAGCGCGGCCACCGTATCCATGCCGCTGGAAAGCAAAATGCTGAACGCACGCGCGAAGCGGGCGGCGGCCACATTCAGCGTGATCTTTCGAACGAACGGGATCTTGACCTTGACTGCGTCCCGGAATTTCTTCCCGGCGGACGTCATGAAAAACAGCACGAGCCCGCCGACGATCAAGATGAGACAGACCAGAAGTATCTGCCAATACGCGACCATAAAGTCGGAAACGGCGTATACGGCGGCGGTGAAGCCCTCCACCTCGACCTCCATCGAGGACATGGCGTTCTTGAACATGGGAACGACAAAGGCGAGCATAAGTATGACGATCGCGATCGTCATCACCCCGAGCATCATCGGGTAAGTCGTGGCGCTCTTGATCTTTCGCTTGACGGCCGCATCGCCCTCGTAATAATCGGCGAGGGAAACGAAGATCACGTCAAGGCTTCCGCCGGCCTCGCCCACGTTCACCATGCTGATGAAGAACGATGGGAAAACCTTTTTGTGCTTTTCCAGAGCCTTACCCAGCATTTCGCCGCTCTTGACGTCGTCACAGATCACCTGAAGTATCGATTTAAAATACCTTGAAAAAGATTGGTTCCACAAGATCTCCAGACACCCCACCACCTCGATGCCGGAGGTGAGCAAAATCGCAAACTGCCGACAGAACGACGTGAGCTCCTGCATCTTAACCTTGCCCGTCCCGAGCGTGAAGAACGACGACGGCGTCCCGCCCTTATATTCGGTTGCGGAAATGAGATACAAATTGCGCCTTGCGAGCTGCAAAGCAAGCTCTTTTTCATTTGGAGCGATAAACTTCCCTTTTATTTTTTGCCTTGTCAGATCAAATGCGGTATATTTATAGATCGGCAATGCAGATCCTCCTCTCCGCCCTTTTTCGTTTCCGACAGCAGCTTAAAAGCTCAGAAGCGACAAATAGGCAGATATGATATAGTTTCCGAAGAACAGCGCCAGGGCAAACGCCGCCGAAAGAAACGGCGCAAACGGATATTCGCCGCTCCCCTCGCTCTCCTCGTCTTTTTTGCCGTCCCGGCGCGACAGAACGCCCAGAACGACGCTGGCGGCGACCGATGCCGCAAGCACAGACAGCAGCAGCCGCTCCCAGCCGAGCAGCAGCCCGCACGCGGCAGCCAATTTGATATCGCCGCCGCCGAGGCCCTCCCTGCCCCTGATCTTATAATATATAAACGCGATTCCCCAGAACGCGGCAAGACCGATCGCCCCGCCGAGCAGATGAGAAAGCCACCCGTAGTACGGGTCAAAAAACGCAGCTGCAGCGCCGACGAGCCCCAGTATCACCACGAACCGGTCGGGGACCAGACTGTGGTCCAGATCGATAAATGACACGCAGAGCAAAACCGACGATGTCACGGCAGCGATGACCGCAAACGGAATGCTCTTTTCCCAAAACAGGAACACGGACAGGAGCCACAAGAGCATATTCGCCAGCTCAACGGCGAAATAGCGGAACGATATCCGCGCCCCGCAGCTTCGGCACTTTCCCCGCAGGATCAGAAATGACAAAAGCGGGATATTGTCATACCAGCGCAGCGCGCGGCCGCACTTCGGGCAATGTGAGGACGGGTGAGACAGGCTCTCCCCGATCGGCACGCGGTATATCACCACGTTCAGAAAGCTGCCGACGCATACTCCCAAAAGCCCCGCCAGCACATATACTGTGACCGTGTAATAAAGACTCATGCGCTCACCTCACACTTGATTGCCCCGATGAATGAGCTTCGGGAAGAATCCGCCGTAAAGCTCCAGATGCGAGGTGATCGCGGGGGAGCGGCTGTCCGCGCCGAGGCGCCTGAATTCGATCCCGTTCTCCTCTTTTTCTTCGTTGATCGTGTCCAGCACGAATGAAAGCCTCTGCGGAAGATTCACGCATACAAATGCGGGTGCGCCGAGCGCGGTGATCCTGTCGTTTGCCGCAATCAGCGTGAGCGCCCACTTGGCGAAAACGCGGAAATTCTCGCGGGCGACGTCCTCCGGCGTCTCGGGGACGGGCCTCTGCATGAACCGGGGCAGCCTCCGCGGCGTTTTCTTTGCCATATATTTTGGCGTGCTGATATTCGTCCCGGGCGTCGGCGTGAAGGGGTCGGAGGTCCCGTCATCATTCGGCTCGCCGTCGCGGTCGGGATCCTGAGCGTCCTCCTCGGACAGGCTGTCGAGCACGGCCATGATGTCCACGTCCTGGGCGGCGGGCTGCGCGGCGTCGTGCTCGTCGCCGTAGATCGCGGTGCCGTAGTCCGCCGTGTGATCCTCCGCCAGGATCGACAGCTTCCTCGCCTTTGCCTTTTCCTTCGCGTTCAGGACGGTGAGCTCTCCCATCGTGTGATCGAACAGCATATCCTCCTGTATGAAGCGCGGCCGGTTAAGGAATTCCAGCCCGAACGGCAGATGGAAAAAGCCCGCCGCCCTGCCGCTTACGACAAACACGAACCGCGAATACGTGTCCTTGATGTCCAAAAGCAGGTACGAAGCGTTTTTCAGCTTCGGATCGATCGCCGAAACTGCGGCAACGGAAGCGCTGGCGGCATACGTCGTCGTCTCCGCCACGAGATGATTCTCGGAGAAGATGGAATACAGCTTCGTGAGTATCTTATTCTGGACCGCCAGCGTGCTGAACGTGGTATACTGCTTGTTCTGCGCCGCGATATACGACTGGATCTTCAGCTCGCCTATGTTGCGGTACGTCTCCGATAGCGCGTCGCTCAGCGCTTTTTTTGTTGCGGCGACGTTTTTCATCGTCGGAACATTGACCGAGTCCAGCGCGACCGCGTTGTCCGGGAGGATCAAGGATATTCGCCCGACGGACTGCGACGGATTATCCTTCACAAATTCCGCCACCGCGTCCCGAAAGACCTGAAAGAACGCGTCGTCAAACCGTGAGCCGGAATAATTTTTGACCTGATGGAGTATCGACTTTTCGTCCGACCCGACCATAGTGAAGCGGTGGATCGTCGAGACCTCCGTGTCTATCGAGATCGCTGTCGAATAGCTGTTTCTTTTCATATGAGTATCCTTTACAATGTGATCAGAAGCCGGAGTTGTGCCGGGACGTGACCGTCACCCTCCCCGCGTCCAGCTCCGCGTGGAGCTCCAGCATCACGGCGCTGTCCGAGGTTCGGGTCAGCGTCAGCGTATAATCGGTCGCGCCGGCGCCCGAGGGCGTTTTCGTGACGGCGACCGTATATTTATCGTCGGGTTCGCCGAGGGAGGCGATAAACCCGTCCTCGTCTGCCGCGTCCCCGGCAGTCTTAAGGTAAGCGATAAAATCCTCCGCTAATTGTTCCCGCTCCAAAACGCCGTCATACCTTCTCTTCTCGGTGCTCGCCCGATATCGGCCCATAAACGCGACCGAGGTCAGAAGGAAGCAAAAGAGGAAAATGATGATCAAAAAGGCCAGGGCGCTCTCCATCGCCGCTCCCCTTCGGCTTTTAAAAATATGATTTGTAAAGCTTCTCACGAGGCGTCCCCCTTTCGAAACGAACGCTTGAGGATCTCTTTTCCCCCTCCGTCCGTGACGGTCAGGGAAAATGCGGGTCTATCCGTATCGGCGTACTCGACCGTAACGGTCGCCGTGCAGCCGCTGTTTTCAAGTTTATATATATATGTGTTCTCTCCCTGTTTTTCAAAGGAAGAATATCCGCCGGCAAATTCCATGGCGCTCTCAAATGCCGACTGATCCTCCGCCGCGCGGAACGCCTCCAGCGCGTCGGCGGCGAAATATTGAGCGCGGCTCAGCTCGACCGCCTTTTTTTCGGAGCTGAGCGACAGCAGCGTGATAGTCAGCGCGGACGCGGTGACAATCGCGATGACCGCCATCGCCACGACAACCTCAACGATGCTGAATCCGTGGCGACCCAAAGATCTCTTATTCACCGCCCGCCTCCTTTTCCTCAAGGCCGCCGATGCGGAACGGGAGAAGGAAGGACATCGTATTTGTGCCGCTGTCCGACTCCGCACCGGTGACGGTGCATTTTAAGAGGATCACGTCCGCCCCGTCGGAGCCGACGGAAAAAACGACATCGGTCACGGCGTCGAGGGAGACGTTGTGCGTCCGTCCTCCGTCCGTTATGCGCAGAGCGTGTGAACCCGGGGAAAAGGAAACGGTATCGCCGCCGATCGAGAGCGAGTCGCCGGCGACCTCACAGGTCGAGGCGGCGTCGTCTCTGGCGGAGAGCCAGTCCGAGACCTCGGACCGGATCAGCTCGCATTCATGGAGGAGATCATATCTGCCGTTCGTGCGCTGAACGTATGTCCCGATAAGAGTGCAAAATGAGACCGTCATAACGGCGATCATGGAGATCAGAGCCACAACGATGCTCAGTTCAACGAGCGTCGTTCCACGTCTCCTGTAAGCCGCCCGGCGGGCGCGCGAGTTCCGCATGGGGATCGTCCTCCTTTCTGACGTGTCTGTTGTGCCGTTGACCGCGCGGAGCGCGGAAAAGCGGCTTTGTTTACGAATAAAATACATGATAAATGACCGATGAGCGGCGCGGCGAACGTGCCGCCGCCGCTTATAAAATGCTGCCCCCTTGCGGGGGCAGCCGTTTCAGAGCTGCGCCTCCGCGTTTGAAGCCGGTCCGCACCGGCACGCGGAGCGCGTCTCGCAGCTATTCTGGAAATGATCCGACGGGAGAACACATGGTCCCCCCGCCGGAGGCGCCAAGCGCCGTTAAAGGAGTGAAATGGTGTTGTCTATTGGAATTAATTAGTCTTGGTCACCGAGAAAGTGCCATCATCCAAACGAGTGACCAGATATTTGGTATCTTTCGGTGTGTAAGTAAAGGTTATCTTTCCGTCTGCCTCATTTACTGAGTAGCTCATCGTGCCATCAAATCCAGTAAGTGTTGAAATGGGTGTTGTTCCTTCCTTACCATCCTGCTTACCGTCAGCAAGGTCAACTGCCATTGCTTCCTTATAGCAAGCTGCCGCTTCCTGCATTGCACCGGACTGATGCGCCTTCTCGATCACGTTGCCGAACGTCGGAATAAGAACTGCGGCAAGGATCGCGATAACAGCGATAACGATGACGAGCTCTACGATGGTAAAGCCCTTCCTGTTAAGTTTCTTCATTGATTTTTCTCCTTTGAATAGAAAATTCTTTTAAATTTTAAGTATGAAACACATCTTCCCGCCGCATGGACACGAGCATATCTGTGATACATTCCCGACTGACGCGAAGCGGAGGTAACACAAACGCCTTCACATCCATTATGCCTCGCAAGATGTTATTTCCGGTAGTTTTGCCGCCTCTTATGCGGCACAGGCCGTCCGAGCCACGGCGGCTCTGCTTAAAACCGCCGTAGTCCGTTAGGTTTGTTAGAAATGCAGGTTATAAAGCCAGATTGTTCTGCTATTACGCCTTCTTCTGCAACATAATGTTAAAGCTCTGATTTGGCAATGAAATATTTTGATTTGCATTCATCATCAAATACATATGTGCCGCGGAAGTTACAAAGAAATCTTTTTTGTCTTCAAGGTTCACGCCATCATATAGATCAAGTGTGGAAAGAAATTTACTTGAATAGTATCTTCCTGACGCTTCTTTCCAATCGATAGTTTTGTTCCGGTATAATCCGCCTCTAAAACTCCAAATGTCATTTCCTAATTTTGCTGTATTTGTTGCGTCGTATGATATTACACCAAAAAAGGCATGTTCGTAATTAAATTTCCAAAACATCAAAACATATTCCGGATCCCTGTATCTATAATAATTAGAACCATCCCAAACCCAGTCATCATCAGACAGCGCCGACACAAAATTTCCCTCAGAACCTGTTGATACACATGTTGCTCCTCCAAACAGATCAGAGTCATCGCTGGTCAATTCCCATCCGCCTCCGCTGGCAAGATAATTCCAGTATTCCTCCGTCAGCAGTTCGTACAAATGATCAACTTCAAAATGATCCTTTAAATAACCAGCATATGTGCTATATGTGTCGGTTTTCGTTTTCCAGTCATTATAAAATGAAGTAACGGTGCCAACGGGATAAAAGGTTGCGTCGATATAGAAAACCCTCTCGATCAAATCCATAATGCCTTTTGTATTTCCCGAATCGACAGCCTCCTTCAGCATGTCCATAGCCGCTTTTACATTAATACTGGGCGTAAGGCTCACAGCATTTACAGTGTAGTTGTCAAAGCCGTTTAGAACCACATGGTTGCTGGTGCATTCTCCGGGCGCGAATTTATCTTCATTATCCGGCAATTTAAGCACAATATTGTCTGTCACATATTTTGGATCAATGGGCTGTCCAGAGTCGTTTTTGAATTCGAAATTCCATTCATAATCAATGCCCCCACCGGGGGTTGTGCTGTCAACTCTCAACACCAGTTTTCCGTATTCAAACTCATAACCGTCTTCCTCACCGGTAAACAACTGGTCGTTTTTGTAATAGTAGCCGTCGGGTTGCAGACCGTTTTTAAGTTCCGTCTGTGCTTTTTTGTGGCCGCAGTAGATGCACTCTCTGTATTTGCTGCCGTCTGCCTCCGTCTGTACGGGGCCGTAGGAGCAAGCAATACCCTTTACATTTGCCGCATCCGGATCGTCACAGCCGGAAGCTGTGCAGGTGCGATCGTGCGTTCCGTTCCCATTGTCTTGATATGTATATGTATGAACATGCTCGGTCTTAGGATACTCATAGCCGCAATAGGTACACTTAATCGTTTCCGTTCCGGCGCTCTCGTCTTTTACAAGGATGTATTGGCAATCGTCCGTCCAGGATTCGTTGCAGATGCCGCAGGTCACGGTGTGCGTGCCGTCGACGTTGGACTTGTAGGTTTTAATCGCGTGTTTGCACTCCTCGCCCGAATCGCCGGTCAAGCGCACGAAGCCGCAGTCTTCGCATGTTTTGCCGTCCTCGCCCCACTGATGCGAGGCCTCTCTCGTAATAACCTTCTTGCAAATATTGCAGACGACCATGTGATACTGGGAGCCGCCGGTATCAAGGGCAAGGGCGACAAATTCCAGATCAAACTCTCCCTCGGCATTCTTATGGTCGCATTCCGCCGGGATCACGATGGTGGTCATGTAGGTGCACTTGGAGCACGCCCCGGCTTCACCCGATTTGTCATGGACCTCCACACCTATGAACTGTTCGCACTTAGTGCAGATTACCTTATGATAGTAGCTCTCGTCTTTGATCACAAGTGCCTCATATTTAAGTTCGCCATCATGCTTGCAGGGTTCGCCCTTCAGCGAATACCATTCTGTCGGCAGGTTGGTTTTATATTTCGTCGCAAGATCAGACGGGTACACGATCTCCTTGGGGGTTTCTCCGTCCATCTTCACCAGCACCACGCGGTTATCATTTTTGATCCAGTAGTATTGGTAGCCTTCGCCCGTAGCTTCCGTAGGCACGCGGAAGCCGGCGGCAACGAGGATCTCCTTGACCTTCTCCATGTCCTCCGGTTTCGTGCCGGCAAGCTCTTCCGCCTCGAGAGCGAGATTCATGTTGTCGACAGTCTGCTCGTCGGCGGACTGCTTGGCTTTCTCCATCAGGTTTGAGAATGTGGGGATCAGGACCGCCGCAAGAACGGCGATCACAGCGATAACGACCACGAGCTCAACCACAGTGAAAGCGCGTTTCTGATCATGCTTCATCTTTACTTTCCCGTATGATATAGAGGCTCCATACCATACCCTTTCATAAAATTTACGCTCACTTCGAAAAAGGTGCACGAAAAAAAGCGAAGGAGCGCAGCGACTGAGACTTTTTTTCGTGCGCGGCGCACCCGCGCCGCCGGGTTTTGTGGTATACTTACAGCAGTACCATGAACTTTGACCTGCCCCGCCGCAAGGCGCCCGAAGGAACGCATGCCCGCGAGAACTATCTTTGAATGATGACGGTCGGGTAAGAGAGCCCCCTATCCGATCTTCAGCGCCGCTCAAGTCCGCGCGGACACCGTCCGACAGATGCCGCAGCGCAGCAACCGGGAAAAGCAACGATGAAAGAATGATCCATGTCAATATCAACGCGGTTTTCTTTCGTAGAGCATTTCACTTGACGGCAAAAAAAGGGCTTCTCCCGACGATTGCCGGAAGAATGCCCGCTTGATGACTATATTTTTGACGGCGAATTTCAAGCTATGCGATACAGCTTAATTTCTCCATGTGCATCATCTTTTGCTCCATTGAGGAGTGTACATACCTATCCAACGTTATTTTAACGCTTGAATGACCGAGTATCTCGCTGAGCGTCTTGACATCAAATCCGAGCTCGACGCATCTTGTCGCGAACGTGTGCCGCAGAGAATGAAAATTTGCCTCCCGGATCTGCCCTTCCCTCAAATATTTTTTGAAGCGATTCTGCATCGTTCTCGGCTCGATATATTCGCTGCGCTCGCCGGACAGTATAAATGAATTCGGCGCTCCGGCAAACGGGCGGAGAATGTCAAGCAAAAAATCCGGCAGAGGTATGACCCTTGCGGACGAACAGCTTTTCGGCTCCGTGATGATGATCCTCGTTTTCTCTTCCGAATGTGCGTCCTCGACCTGGAGCCGCTGCATCGTGTGCTCGACCTTTAATGTTTTTTCCGAAAAAGAAATGTTCTTCCATTGTAAGGCGCAGAGCTCACCGATGCGCAATCCCGTAAAAAGGCAAATATATACGCCCAGTTTGCACCTGTCCATATCATTCAGCAGCACGGAAATGAGGCGCTGTTCTTCAAGGCGGCTGAGGACTCTCATCTCATGCGAGATCCTCTTCATCGGGATCTGCTTAAAGTTACATATTGTCTGAACTCCCGAATTTTGGGCATATCTGAATATATCTTTGGCTATCACCAAAATATCCGTCATTGACTTCGTCGATAATCCGCCTTTGCCGTCCAGTCTCCCGTTTGCAAGTCCGTCCTGAACGAATTGACTCATAAGGGCGGTGCTGATAGATGTGATCGGCACGTCTCCCAGCTCGGGGAGGATATGATTATCGAGCATATTTCGATATCTGATAAAGGTCGATGCCTTTACGGTCTGCCGTTTAGTCTCGATCCATTCGTCGCACCAGCTCCCGAACGACTTTTTGTTCAGGCTGCCGTTTGCGGCTTTTTCAATGCAGCCCGACTTCCTCGCGGACAGCTTTTTCTTCACTTCGCTGTACGATCTCGCATAAACATATGCATATTTTGCCTTCCCGTCCGCGCCGTAAGCCGCGATGTACCGTCCTTCCCATCGGCCGTCTTTCCTTTTATAAATGTTTTCTCCTTTTCTTGCCATGACAGCGTCCCTTTCGAATTGTATTATGTTGACCATGAATTTGACGGCGAAAGATGCTTGAAACATGTCAAAAACCTCAAATTATGACGATTGGATCCGACAAAAATCAGGCTTTATTAAAAAAAACCGTGTTTTTTCTCTTTTACCTATTGACAAATTCGCAGTATTATGTATAATTATAAACGATCGGGACGGTTTTATCTCTA
>CANROT010000037.1 GCA_947632285.1 uncultured Clostridia bacterium | reverse complement strand
AAATATCTCCCGAGGGACCGCAGGGCACCGTCATAAATACGGCGACCGAGCGCGCGAAACAATTCCTGCGCCGCAAAACCCCCTTCGTCTGGAATGCGACGAACATCACGGCGCAGACACGGCAGAGGCAGGTCGAGCTGTTTGTCTCTTACGGCGCCTCGCCCGAGATAGTATACCTCGAGACCGAGCTCGGCGAGCAGCTGAGGCGTAACGCAAGCAGACCCGACGCCGTTCCCGAAAGCGTCATATTCAATATGGCTGAAAAAATCACACTTCCCGAGAGGACCGAGGCCGCGCGCGTCGAGTGGAACTGTGTCTGATAAATATGCGCGCAAAGCAGGAGCTGAGATATAATTATGTCTGAAAAACGTCACGATGATTATAACCGCGCCGACCGCGGCGGAACACATATGCGTAAACACGATCACGCGTCCGGCAAAAGCAAATACAACGTGAACGGCAGCGTGCTCGTCAACTGCAAGGTCGATTCCGAACGCTGTATAATACCGGAAGGCGTAACGGAGATCGCTCAATTCGCCGTTACCGACACCGAGGGCGTGATCAAAGAGATCGTGCTTCCTTCAACGCTGAGGCGAATAGGCAGCGGCAGCTTCATCTGCTCAAATCTGGAGCGGCTGATTTTTTCGGAGGGACTTCTTGAGATATGCAGTTATGCATTTAAAAACTGCGGCAAACTGAGCGAGCTTATATTCCCCGAAAGCCTTGTTTCCGTCGGCAAAGAGTGCTTTTACGGCTGTGAAAGCCTGGAGCGCGTTCGGTTCGGGAGCAATATCCGGGCTGTCGGGGACGAGGCGTTCGCCTTCTGCAAAAATCTGAAAGAGCTGCATTTGCCGGGAAGCATCACCGAAATGGGGCGCGGAGCATTTTCGTATTGCCCGAGCCTCGCTGCGGTGAAGCTGCTTCCCGGAATAAAGAGCGTTTCGGACGAGGCCTTCGCCGGCTGCTCAAAGCTCGAGTCCGTTTCGTTTTCACCTGATCTGAAATATATCGGAAGATCCGCGTTCTTCGGAACGGCCGTAAAAGAGCTCGTTTTCCCCGATACGCTGACGCGTATAAGTCAGAATGCATTCTCGTGGTGCGAAGAGCTGACATACGTTCGCATAACCGGCGGCAAAACCGAAATCGAAAAAGATGCGTTCAGCTTCTGTGAAAAGCTCACGGGGATCGATGCGCCGAGTCACCTTCTGCCGCCGATCCACCTGATCGAAAACGGCGTGCTCAAGGAATATACGGGGTGTATCGGCGTTTCGGAGGACATGATCCCGGAGGGCGTCACCGAGATCGTCAAAGGTGCATGCCCGGAGGCGCGCAGCATTATTCTGCCCAAAAGCCTGCGGAAGATCGGGCCGGACGCGTTCAGCGGTTTTGATAATTTGGAGAGTATCGTTATACCGGACGGCGTCACCGAGATAGGGAAGCGTGCATTTTACGGCTGTGATGCTCTGAGGTCGGTCGTGCTGCCGGACAGCCTTTTGTCGCTCGGGGAAAGCGCATTTGAGATGTGCCCGTCGCTGAGCTCCGTCGAGCTGTCGCCGAAACTGACCGATATCCCGGGCGGTCTGTTCCGCGAATGTACCGCGCTTGAAAATGTGAAGCTGCCTCCGCACGTATCGTGCATCGGCAGCGGCGCATTCCGCGAGTGCACGAGCCTGCGGGAAATATCGCTGCCGGACGGATCGCAAAAGATCGATGACAGCGCATTTGAGGGGTGCGTCTCGCTTAGATCCGTTAAGATACCGGGATCCGTCAAAGAGATAGAGATGTATGCCTTCGACAGATGCACATCGCTGACGCATATAATACTGCCGGAGGCGCTTGCGGAGCTCGGAATATACGCATTCAAAGACTGCCGAAGCCTTGAAGAAATAGTTATCCCGGGGCAGCTCAGGGAGCTCAAAAAAGGTATATTCTCCGGGTGCTCCGGGCTAAGGCGCGCCGTTATTCCGCCGGCAACGGAAAAAATAAGCCGATATGCGTTTGCGGAATGTACCGCGCTTGCAAATATCGACTGCGAGAACGATATAAATTTCGCCGCCGCCTTTTTTGATACGCCGTATTGGAAAAAGCAGCACCCGGATCATGTTATTGCCGCGCGTATGCCTTATGAGCTCGCGGGAAACCGTTCCGGTTCCGCGCTTCGCGATCTCGGCTATGATTTTTTCGATCCCGACAGAACATATTATATCCGCCTTCCTGATGAAGACGGCGTCGTCGAGGTCAGCTCATACTGCGGTGAAGACGGCCCCGATGAGGACGGATTCGGCATGGAAACATATTATGACTGGTGGTATCTTGACGAGCGGCTTCACGCGATCCCCGGCGTCCCCGTCATGCACGCTTATTCCGCCCGCGAAAAGAGTATGCACGAGGAGAAATTTGAGGCGCTCAGAAAAAAAGCCGCAGAGGAGATAGAAAAAAGGATCGGCAAAAGCTGACCCGATCCGGTGCGATATTATGATAAGATCGGCACGGTCCCCGGCATCGATATCGATGCCGGGGACCGTGCCGATTGTTTACGGATCGTAAAAATTTGTGCTTTCGTCGTCAGGAGACAATATCGTCTGTATTCTCCGGCGGCGCCTCGCGCTTTATCGAATACTTGTCCAGCAGACGGTTTATCTCTTCTTCGGAGGTGCACGCCGGCCCCGCGCAGATGTCCTTCTGCGGCATTGACAAAGCGTTAAAAGCTTCCTCCGGATTTCTTGCATACCAGTCTATTGCCAGGAATGCCGAAACGTGATTTAAATCCCTGTACTTCAAGAGCTTGCGGTAGTCCACACCGCAAAGAGGTTCCTTCGGCGTTTGACCGGTCGTAAACCACACTAAAAACGCTCTTTTTATCTCGGGCTTCATCTTTCTGATCTTGTTTATGACCCGGATCGCGCCTCTGTTGCTGTATTTAAGCTCTTTCATAAGGTAATTCTTTATTCTAAAGTATTTTACGGCAATTTTAATATTTTCTATCATTATACACCCTCCAAAACATATAGTGCGATCTCGCGGGCATCAAGCTCGACAAACTGATTATAATATCCCTCGGGATCCTCTCTGAAAGAGATATAATCGGAGGTCAAGCCTGATGCGAACCTCACCGCCATATCGGATTCGTTGAACCATTTGTACCCGTTTTCGTCAGCGGCCATCAATATTCGCCACTGTACCGCGTGACGGAATTCATGAAATACGGTGTCCAAAACCTCTTTAACTGCGCGCCTGTTGTCTGTCATAAGGAAAAACAGGTTAAGGCTGATTCTGTTTTCTTCTTTACTGTATCCGCCGCACAAACGGTAGTTCTCTTTATCATAGAAGAGCTCGATTTTTATATCCGGAACATCATACAGGTCCTTAAGGTCTTCGATCAGCTTTTTTATGGCGACCAACCTTCCTTCAGCCCCCATATTGAGAAGGGCATCGACCGGCTTCTCTGATCCGAATGATTCGAATAAGACACGGCGGGACTCCTCAACATATTGAGAATCCTTGGGGCACAGCCTGTATTTCGGACTGTGCCTGACCTCTTCACTGTTGCTGCCTTCCACAAAAATCTGATCCGTCATCATATAATCCAGCAGGGATTCGATCTGAGTAATTATGATCGTCCCGACGACGGCAGCAGCGCCTATCAAAACAAGTTCCGGTACTGGCAATGTTCTTCACCTTCTTTCATAATTTCAAAGCCCTGAACGATATGCGAAAATACGGCGGCGCGGGAATAGCTTTTCGCTTCCGAATTCGCGAAAAGCCGCCATCATACGGCGCCCGGCTCGCGCTCTATTTCCGATCGTCTTTTTCGGGCTGCGGTTTTTTTTCGTCCTCGGATCTTGCAGGCGATTTATACTGATCCCTGAGGATATTGTTGATCGCCATTTCAATCTCCGTTATCTTGCGCATATCTTCCTTACTGAGCTTTTGCCCGTTTGAATAATTGCTTTCTTTTGTCATTTCAGCATATCCTCCAGTGAATAATACTCGATGCTCGCGCCGTACTTTTTCATCAGCGGAACGAGCATGGATTTCATCTCGCGGTCATAGTCGCTCAAGCCCTCGACGCTCTCGTCAAGCACGATCTCGAAACCGGAATCGGAATTATTGTTCGTGTTTTCTTCTTTCTTCTTTTCAATGACGTTGTATTCCTTAAACAGCGGTTCGTCAGACGAAGATATGAAATTGTTTCTCAGCAGCCTGATATAGCAGACCGCGATGCTGTCGATATTTTCCTTGCCGTCGCCGTAAACGGACGTCTTGCTGAGAGTTTGCGTTAAGGTGTCTCTCCACGATCTCCACGATATCAAGTGTTCTTTGAGCTCGCCGCTTCTCCACAGGGTCCGCAGAGACATGTTTATAAGCTTTGCGATGTCTGCACCTGTAACAAAACGCTTCCTGCCGCTGACAAAGCTGTTCACCAGGCCTTTGAGATTTGCGTCGTCGAAACAATCCTTCTCAAAGAGGGCGCCGTTTTGGGAGCTCTTTACCCGCTCTTCCGCCGCTTTCATCTGTTTTTTGAAGATGCCGACGCACTCGTCAAGCGTGGGCATAAATACCGAATACATACAGTCAAATCTTCCGCTCCGGAATAATTCCTTCGGGAGACATGAGATATCATTTGCGGTAGCAAATATAAAGCAGGGCTTTTTGCAATTCTGCATCCAGCCGAGGAGGGTGCCGAACATTCTCTGGAATGGCCCGGAGTTTTCATTCGAATTTTTCTTCGCGCTGCTGAAGCCCTTGTCAAGCTCGTCGATAAACAGAATACACGGGGACATCGCCTCCGCGATCTTCAGAGCGTTTATCATGTTGTGCTCCGATTCGCCGACGTATTTTCCCATAAGGTTGCCTACATCAAGCTTCAACAGCGGCAGACCGAGCACTTCCGAAACGGTCTCCACCGCCATTGACTTCCCGCAGCCGGGTATGCCGCAGAGCAGCACCCCTTTGGGAGAGAATGCGCCCGCTTCGCGGAGCAGTCTGTCGCTGTTCTTTATGCTGCTCTCCTGCTCTTCTATCCATTCCCTGAAATTTTCCATTCCGCCTATTTCAGACGTTATATCGCTCGGGCTGTGGCCGACGAGTTCCAACAGGTCGCTCTTTTTCACGGCCTGCTCCTTATATTTTTGGATCGCCGCCTTGATCAGCTTTTCATCGTTTATAATGAAATCATGCTCACCGTTCTCCGCGGGCTTCACGGTGAGGCTCTTGACGATGCGCTCGACCTGCAAAAGCGGCAGGCCGAGAAGATTCGCGGCTATGATGTATGCGAAGTCGGGGGTCTGCTCCCTTATCGCGTCGAAGCGGCAAAGATATTCCTTTATTTCTTCGATCTCGGGGTACGGCTCATCTATGATCTCGCAGTATTCGCTGTATTCCGGGGGGACGACCGCGTCCGTACCGTAGATAAGTATGATGCTGCCGCCTATGGCGCTTCCCGAAAGGCTCTCAACGATGAAACGGTCTATGAAGGGATTGAGATCAACACCGTTCCACATTGAATACGGATTCGCCGTGCCGCCGCAGTACTGAACTATGTACAGGTGCGGAAAGCTGAACTTTTTCCCGTCGGGATCGGACGGAAGCCCGTATTCCTCTTCCGATCCCGTCTGAAATTTTTCAAGCTCTTTTTTGGAAAGATAACAGATGTTGAAATTTTCCTGTATCGTGTTTCCCTTATCGTCCGGGCCCTCGAACAGCTTTGTGACGCCGGCGTTCGGAAGCGATCTTGTCATGACGATGTCTTTGTTGTCCACTCCTTTTGAGCAGCGGCGGGACAGCCTTGTGACAAGCCTGTCACTGTCGATGACGCGGCGGACGATCTCGATCTCGCCGGTGCGAAGCACGATTATCGGCTTTTGATTGAGAACGGCTTCCTCGCAGCCGGAAATTATTTTTTCCATCACCGTATTCTTTGCCATCGTTTAGTCCTCCTTTAAAAGGTTCAGGGCTTTATCTAAGTCCGCGTAGTGCGACCGCATATTATCGGGAGTTACGCCGCGGCTGTCCATTACAATGCCGTCTGTCGTCAGGAGATAAAAATCTTTGTCAACGGCGGCGACCTCCGCAAATGTAGATGCTTCATCTTGGGTCATCCACCCGGGAATATTATTAACGCTTCCGAGCGTGTAAAGGCGGTTTGCGTTCAAATACACGACCGCGCCCGCGCCGATGCAGGCAAAGCTTGTAGCTTCCGGCGGTATTGTTATCCCGTCCCCGACGTCGTCACCGTGATGTACCGTGCCGATCACGGACCTCGTCTCATCGGGAAGGACCTTCACGACCGCATCGTTCACGACGTTGAGATATAGGCTGCTGCCCGAACGCAGCTCGACTTTTTCGTCTCCGATCTCAAGCGCTGCCGGAACGGTATATCCGGGCTTGGCGCTGACCTTAACGGTTCGGATCACAAATCCCTCGGGCAGGTCATTTGAGAGGTCCGCCTTCCGGCAGGAATATATTTTGCCGGGCCTGACGTCTGTCTGATCTTTTGAAATATCAAGCGCGGTTGTCTTGCGCCCGGAAGCCGCGGTGTCTTTCCAGCGGTCAAAAGAAAGCCTGTCTGCGATGATGGAGAGGGCGCAATATGAGATGAATCTCTTTTCCCAGCCGGGGCCGGAGCTGCTGAAGATCGCAAATCCCTCGTTCAGAAAGCAGCTGATTTTTTTGTCTGGTACATTCAGGCCGAAGTCCGACCCCTGCCAAAAATCATATACGGATCTGCACATGATCTCGGCGTCCGGATCCGAGACCTTTTCAAGGAGATCTATGCAGGCGTCGTTCATCTCATTGAATCCGAGATTCCCCCTGGCGAAGGCAACAAGGTCCTTCATGTTGCTCAATGCGTCGCGCGGATCATAAAAGACATAAAAATCCAGGCAGTTTTTTATCGGTCTGTCGCTCATTATAAGCATATCATTGATGCCCTCCTGCTTATTATTTCTTTGTATCGGGTCGGGAGATCCTCTTGTCAATTATGTTTAAGAGCAACTGCGTCCAGAGCATAATCGAACATCTCCGACATTTTGTCGTTAAATTTTATGTTGTCTTTGCCGAACTGCTGATTTAAAATGCTCGGCACAAGTTGGTTCTGATTTTTATAGTCTTTTTTCAACTGTTCTTTAATCATATCCTTTTTATCTGGATCGGCTATCTTGCTTAATTTTATTTTGTTTGATAAAAGCCAACTCCAAAAAGCAATGGAACTATAAATGTAGCCGATATCAACATTAATATTTCTATCTATCGAAGTTGACAAATCGTAGCCGGCAAGAATATCTTTGTCAATTTTAAGGCTTGAGCTGTTTTGATTGGGATAAAGTTCTTTCGCACATTCTTCGGAAAGATGTTCAATACAATCCCTGCAGTTATTATTCAGTTTTTTCATCGGTTCATCTAACAGTTCATTGCTCTTTTGTACTGTAAAATTTTCTATCAGTTCAACGTTAACAGCGGATTGAAATTCATCGGCCCGTACTTTTTTTACACCTCTATTTATAAGATCAACAGTATAATTTTTAATAAGTGTATATGTATAATCGCTGAAGCTTTCTAATAGATCCTCGGAGTATTGATTCAAAATAGTTTTCTTTTTTTGGGTTAAATCATTTGCTAACTCGCTTTTGATAGTCTCGAGACGAACATCGTTGATCGCGACTTGACAAAGTCCGTTGGAAACGCTGTATGACGGAGAAGCTTCCATTATTATTGTCGGGGCATTTTTCCTTGGACAGCCTGTCGCAGGGTCTTTGATAAATTCATCTTCGCAAAGCTCCTTTATAAAGGGCATTCTCGAAGCGCCGCCGGTCAAAACAATAGTGCTGCAATCAAGATTTTTATTGATAATAAGCCTATGACACTTTTTAAAAAATTCTTTGCAATGTCCGCTCCAACTGTTATCGCGTATAGGAGTCCCGGATTCGCTGACATTGCGTACCGGCATTTTGTCTATAACGTCGTCCATAAAAGCTTGATCGATCCTGACGGTTATCTGATTGGATACAATTCCGCCGTTGGCATCAGTTGTTTCGTATTTTATGGTTTGATCGATTCCGTCCGGCAATGTACAATTTCCATTGTGATCAGCGTCACCAAACCACGCTTCTTTAATATTTTTTCTTACCTCCAACTGTTGACGGGCATAATTACCGCGATATGGATTTTGAACACCCTTAAGTTTAAGTGCTTTGCTGATTATATTGTCTTCGATAGCCGAAGCTCCGAGCGTCCAGGAGGTCTCGATCAGAATTTTTCCACTGGCAATAAGTTTAATATAGGTAAAGTCTGCGGTTGAAGAACCGAAGTCAAAGACGCATATGCCGTTTTGCAGAGCATTTGCGGGCATCTTTGAAATCATGGAAAGAATGGCGGCGGTCGATTCCGGAACAACATGGACCTCGTCGATGCCGGTAGCCGTTCTGATAAGATCCTCGTATTTCTTTATGCTGTCATCGCAGGTCCACAAAATATCCGAAGGACACCCTACATAAATCGCGCACTTTTCAGCCCAGTCATAGTTGGGCCCCTTCGGAAGCTCAAGGTTGTGTTCATTTGCCCTGACAGCCGCCATAACCTTCGCGATAAAATCACCCATAACTTCTTTGCTGGATTTACTTACATTGCCCGCTATGATTTTGTCGTCCCATTTTATAGGGCTCTTTTTAAAATATGCCGCAATATTTCCTTCCGCACCGTCGGGAATTTCGATTTTTTCCGCATTTTCCGCGTCGTCCGGGATTCCGAAACCTATCGCGTTTCCATTACTGTCATAGAGCACATTCGAATAAACCTTTTGCGCAAGGCCTTTTATACAAAGCTTCTTAGGCTCTGAAATCTTTTGAATGGGCTGCCCGTTGATGTCTCTGACTACAACAAAGCATACACAGGATTCTCCGTGACCGTGATCAAAGCCAAATGCCAGTTCGATTGCCATGTTCAACTACCTTTCGTCTTGTTACTTATTTGAATTTTTCTTCGTTCCACTCGTTTAAAAAGATTTTGATCTTCTCTGCAAAGTCCTGCAGCTTGAGCCAATATGCATACGTTAAGGGGGTCAGGCTTTGACCCGCGGTATCTTTGATCTCGCAGACCTCGCTTCCCTCTGTCGCCGTCTCGAAGCTTTCCATTGCTTTGCATTCCGTGCAATTCAAGAGTTCGATATAGGCTTTGCAAAAATCTGTGGATTTTTTTGTCATCTCCGGCTTCACGGCATCACTGTAACGCCCGGCGCTACTTTCAGCGATTTCCCCCGTCTGTTTATATGCATAAAGCGCTTTTTCAAGCGCACTATCATCTTTGGTAATGTTGTCGAGCTCTTTTTTGATCGGGCCTATTAGCTCGGTGATTCCTTTCTGCAGGTCTTCTTTGGTCAAAGGCATCTGAAGCTCATCACACCGTTCGGTTATATCGGACCTACATTTCTCTATATCGAACTCAAATCGCTTGAGCGTGTTGATATAGGTATTATAGACGGCGGAGTGAAGCGGAAGAGACTTACGGTCTCCCGGCTCTTCGTTAAGCCCCGAGGGTACACGGTCGGCAAGCTCAAGTATAGACAAAAGCTCGCTTTTGATGCCGACCTCGCCGAAATAAATTCGCTTTACTTTTAAAACGCCGTTGTAAATTTTTTCGTATCTTTCCGCCTCGTACTCGGCGTTACATATGTCATCAGGCGCAGGGTATTGCCCCAATATTTTTGGCTTTTTTCTTTTATTGGAATTATTGGGATCGAGAATGGGCCCGGCGTAATCGAGAATGGACTGAGCTATACGGGTCGGCGATGGCTCCTTCTTCGGTGGCTCTCCCCGTGGCGGTGTGTTTTCCCCCCCGGCCTTTGCTGCCGTTCCCTGCTTCTTCTTGTCGTCGTCTTTGCTCTCGTTTATGATCGTACTGATTTGATTTTTGACTTTAGCTTTCACCCTGCCGATCTTATCTAAGCACCACTTTTTGACCTTACCCATTTTATCTTTCAATCGAACAAACTTATCTATCAGCTGAGCAAGCATATTATTCTCACCATCATTTTCGGAAATATAAGATTTATTAGCCGCCAAATTATCACCTTCCTTAAATAAAAAAACATAAGAGAAATGCGTTTTGGGGTCACAGAGTGCTGTGACCCCATTTCGCTCTTAAATTTAGTTCAATGCGGCTTCGGGATTCTGTATCTCAAGCGTTTCGGCGGACGTTTCGGTCTGAGCCTGAGTCTGAGTCTGAGCCTTATTGCCTTCATCGGGCTGCTTATCTGCTTCCTTGTTGTCTGTATTACCGGTGAAGAAGGACTTTATCAGGAGCCATTCGAGCCCTGCCAGCTCTTTGGCTTTGTTGAAGAATTCAACTATCTTCTGAGTGATGCCCTTTTCCTTTGCGAAATCGATCGCTTTATCGATCCCTGCTTTCAGCTTTTTGCCGGTGAAGTTTATGACATTGAAGAAGGCCTTTCCTACTTTTGTGCCGAACACTCCGGCCATGTCAAACAGATCGGAGTCGAGCACGCCGACCGTAATGGCGGTAGTCGCGACCAGCGAGAGTATCAGGGAAAGCAGCGGCTGGAACGGCATGACGAAGAGGTAAAGGAAGAAGAAGAGATACCTCATTGCAATGAATGTAAGATATGCGGCGAGGATAACGGCAACAACACAACCGATTATCTGGAGCGTCAGCATTAACGTTTCCTTAGTTGTGAGGCCGGCCTCTTCCTGACCGATAGCCGAATAAGTATCAACTGCGGCGCAGGTCGCCGTTGTAACGGCATCAATGTCAATGTCGGCGTCGGCATCAATGTCAATGTCGGCGTCGGCATCAATGTCTTCATACATGCCGTTAACGCTGTTTACATATGCCTGCATTGAAAGCACGACCTTTATATCGGCGCTTTCTCTGCCGAACGCATATATGCCCATTGCCTGGTCAAAGTTCGCGTCCTGCATTGCTGCCAGAATGGCGGGAAGCTGCGCGGCGATGATGTCGGTGTTTTCGATCGCCTCCACATTGAGATCAAATAACCTTTCCTCCATCTGGACGGCGGTGTCATCGTTATACGGGAAGTTCTTGTGGGCATCGACGTAATCCTTCGCCTTCTGCTCCGCGTCATCTCCGCCTTCCATATAGATGCCGTATGCTCTCAGCGCGATAAGGTTGCGATAATAAATCTTGCTGCGGTCGATCGGGTTCTTGAGGTCTTTGACGTTGTCCTTAAGGGAGCTTTTGATGAAATTCCTGATGCCTTCGCGGTCTTTGCACTTGTAGCTGCCATCATCATTCATATAGAAGCAATTTTCAAGGCTGTCGTGGTATCTGTCGACTGCACCGATAACGCGGTCAGCCATTGCGCCTGCGGTGTCCTCGGTCTTGTCCGGAAGGGTCATGTATATCGCTGCTGCGATATCCCTGGCGCTCTTTCCGTTTTTGAGATCATTCAGCAAGGGCTTGACCTGCTTGCTTATTTCCTCGTAAAAGTTCTTGTCTGTTGCTTTCATGATAGTTCCTCCTGTTTTTTTAATTTTGTGATTTCGGTTTGCAATGAGTTGAAATAAACGGATAGCTTTCGGTGTGTGTTCAATTCATATGACATCTCACCCTCCTGTCCCTTTATGATCGCGGACCCGTTCTTGTTTGTCGCTGCGGCTCAATTATAATATTGTTTCCGTCGAGAATCAATGTTTCGAACGCATTGTATCAAGCTGCGGTGAACGGACAGCTTTCGGTGTGTGTTCGATCCGTATGACGCTTCGGCCTCCGAGCCGTTTGTGATCGCGGGTTCGCTCTCGTTTTTCGCTGTGGCTCAATTATAATATTGTTTCCGTCGAGAATCAATGTTTCGAACGCATTATATCAAGCTGCGGTGAACGGACAGCTTTCGGTGTGCGTTCGATCCGTATGACGCTTCAGCCTCCGAGCCCCATTGCGACTCCGTTTTAATATATAGTATCCGCTTTTTGAACGAATTTACAGCTTATATATCGTACAGCATTTTCAGCGGCTTTCTTCCCTTCTTTACCTCCTGCTCGGAATAGTAATTCAAAATAAATTCCACGTGTTCCACTATATCGTCAATTTTTTCATCACCGAGATAATCGCTCTTAATATAGCTTAGAATGATCAGATCGACCTTGTCGGTTATTGCGAATCCGCTTCCCGCGTAAGCCAGGAATTGCTCCGCTTCACTCTCATTCAGTCTTAACGCAAGTATGATCTTGAGGAGCGTTTTGTGGCTGGAACGGTCCTGCTCGCCTGTTTCATATCTTGACCACACGCTCTGATCGATGTAGCTGTCTTTCTGGAAGCGGGGATAGTCAAGAGAGCCGTTTTTGCGCACATAACCGCGCTTGCGCATATGTTCGTCAACCATTATCAGGTCTTCTCTTCTTTTCGAAATGCTTTTGAGCTTATCATCGATTTCCTTTATTGCGGGATCTTTATCCGTGCTGTCTCCCGCAAATTTATAAAAAACCGTTTCTCTTGCCGCATTTCTTCTCAGAATGCGGTTCATGCAGTCTTCAATATATGTGAGCTTTTTGAGGTCGTCGGCAGAAAGATTTTCCATGTAAGTTTCCTTTTCCCTATGTCAAGAATGCTGATAAGTAAATCATACCAAAAATATGAGTAAAAGTCAAGAAAAAATCCGACATCTTGCCCATGTGCGGGTCGTGTATTGCGCCGCGCGCGGCGTTGACAATATCCGCGAAATAATATATAATCAAAATCGAATATGCATCGCATATATTGCGCCGCGTGCGGCGCGTAAAATAAAAAACAGGGGGTATCATCATGGAAAAAGAAAACAAGGTGCCGAAGCTGATGACGGGCGCGGTGCTGCCCGGGAATTCAACGGTGGAACTGCGGCAGTTCGAGGTGCCGACGCCCGGCCACGGACAGGTCCTCGTCGCGACGAGGGCGACGACGATATGCGGCTCCGACATTCGCTGCATATATCGCGAACACACCGGAAAGGGCGCCGAGGGATATATTCCCGGCACGATAGCGGGACACGAGCCGTGCGGCGTCATTGTTGAGGCGGGGGAGGGGTGCCGCCGTTTCCGCGTCGGCGACCGCGTTATCGTCTACCACATCTCGGGCTGCGGCGTCTGCTACGACTGCCGCCGCGGATATTACATTTCCTGCAAGAGCGAGTACCGCGCCGCGTACGGCTGGCAGCGCGACGGCGGCATGGCGCCGTACATACTCTGCGACGAAAAGGATCTGATCGCGCTGCCAGATGGGCTCACGTATAAGGACGGGGCGCAGGTCGCCTGCGGCTTCGGGACCGTATACGAGGCGATAGACAAGATAGGCGTTTCGGGCGCGGACGCGGTGCTCGTGACGGGGCTCGGCCCCGTGGGGCTCGCGGCGCTGATGCTCTGCCGCGCGATGGGGGCGAGGACGTTGATAGGCGTCGAGCTTTCCGACTATAGGATCGAGCTCTGCCGCCGCCTCGGGCTGGCCGACTACGTGTTTAAATCTGACGAAAAGGCGCTCGACAATATCCTTGCCGTCACGGGCGGGCACGGCTGCGAGCGCGCCATAGATGCCTCCGCCTCCGACCCCGGGCGCGTGCTCGCGATACGCGGGACGCGCGAATGGGGCAAGATCGCGTTCGTCGGTGAGGGCGGGACATGTTCGTTCACGCCGAGCCCGGACATAATCCACGGGCAGAAGACGATATACGGTTCATGGGTGACGAGCCTCTGGAAGATGGAGGAGCTCGTCGAGCTGCTCGTCCGGTGGGGAGTCCACCCGGAGGAGCTGATAACGCACGAGTTCCCGCTCGAGATGGCGGGCGAGGCGTATGCGCTCATGGCGTCCGGCGCGTGCGGCAAGGTCGCGGTCACATTTCCCGGGGAATAAGCGATGAGAGCACCGACATATACGCTGAATAACGGGCAGAAAATGCCCGTGATCGGGCTCGGGACGTTCGGCTCAGATAAATATACGGCGGAGGAGATCGCCGCCGCCGTATACGGCGCCGTCAAATACGGGTACAGGCTGATAGACTGCGCCGAGGTGTACGGGAATGAGGCGGAGATCGGCGGCGCGCTCGGCAGGCTGTTTGACGAGGGCGTCGTCCGCCGCGACGAGCTGTTTATCACCTCCAAGGTGTGGAACGACCATCACCGCGAGGTCGGGGCCGCGTGCAGGCGGTCCCTCGACGCGCTCGGGCTTTCGTATCTCGATTTGTATTTCATTCACTGGCCGTACCCGAATTATCACGCTCCGGGCTGCTCCGGGGACGCGAGGAACCCGGATTCCGTGCCGTTTTCGGTCGAGGAATTCATGGATACGTACAGACAGTGCGAGGAGCTTTACAGGGAGGGGCTGATCCGCGCGATAGGCGTCTCAAACATGACCGTATCAAAGCTCAAAAAGACGCTGCCGAAGATGGAGATCATGCCGTCCGCGCTCGAGGCGGAGCTGCACCCGGCGCACCAGCAGCCGGAGCTATTATCGTTCGCGCTTGAAAACGAGATCCGCCCGATAGGGTTCTGCCCGCTCGGCTCGCCGTCCCGACCCGAACGCGACAGGGCGGACGGGGATATCGCGGCGATGGAGATGCCGGAGATCAGACGGATCGCGGAGGCGCACGGCGTTCACCCGGCGGCGGTCTGCCTCAAATGGGCGGTGCAGTCCGGGGCGGCGCCGATACCGTTCTCGGTCAAGGAGGCACAGTACAAATCGAACCTCGACTGCGTGTGCGGCGATCCCCTCTCGGCGGACGAAATGGAAACGATAAGGCGCGCGGACAAGAACTGCCGCCTTGTAAAGGGTCAGGTGTTCCTGTGGGAGGGCGCGTCCGACTGGCGGGAGCTGTGGACTTAAAAGCGCGGGGCGCGGAGAGGTATTTCTTTCCGCGCCTTTTTTAAATATAACCGACAGCGGCGGCGTGATATTTACAAAACGGTCGAAAATTGATATAATGCGTATGTAAAAATCGCTGCGGGGGTGCGGAATGGAGCGCAGGAAAAAGATAATCATAATCTCCGTGTCGGCGCTTGCCGCCGCGCTCATCGCGGCATTGTGCATCGCCGCCGCCGTGACCGCCGCGCGCAAACCTGCGGGGGCGGACACGACCGCGACGGCTCCCGCCACGGATATGCAGACGTCGGCGCCGGAACCGGCGCCGGAGCCGGATATGCTGACCGTCTCTGCGGGGGAGGACGTCTTGTTTTCGACGTTCGAGCCGCAGGCGTCGTCCCCGGTGTTTGCCGCCGGCGTCACGCTCACCGTCCGGTGCAATATACCGGGCGCCGAGGCGGCGCTGCTGCTCGACCGCACGGACGGGAGCGGCGGTGAGCGCATCGAGCTTTCGTTTGCGGACGGGGAATGCAGCGTTGACACATCAGATCTTGACGGCGAATACGCTTGCTCGGTGCTGCTCGGGGAGGTGCTGTACGCCGCTTCCGCGAATGCGCTCCTCGGAGGATATGCGGACACGGTCGAGATGATCTCCGACATAAGCACGGCGGAGGACGCCGCTTTCAGCGAGCCGTTTTCCTGGATAACGAACGGGTTTACGTTCTCGACGGAGGGCGCGCTTACGTTCGTTTCGGACGCTGAGGGCGAGATGAAGATCATAAACGGCGCGGACGAGATACGCTGCGGCCGTCTGTTCTGTGACGCGCCGGGATGGGACTTTACCGTGAGCGCGCCGTTCGGCGGGCTTGAGGAGGCGCGGCCGTTTTGCGTTTACGCCCGCACCGTCAACGGCAGGCGCATCGACTGCGGCGAGGTATACGTCGACACGGAGGCTGACTGGCGGGCGATATTCCCGGGCGGGCGGCTCGACGTGCCGCAGCACGTTGAAAGGCTCGTCTGCGAGGGAAATTTCACGGTCGAGGGCGGCACGGCGGCGCGGCCCCTGTCGCTGACGTTCTCGGGAGATGTAAAAATCGACGTCAAGCTCATCGTCGAGACGGCGGAGGCGGCGGACATATCAGTCGACTGCGGCGGAAACGAGTCCGCGCTCGCGGAAAAAATAAGGTTTGACGCGCCTGCCTGCTCGATTTCCTGGACCGGCGGCGAGCCGGAACTCGAATATGTCGAGCGGTATATGAACGTCCGTGAATATAACGGCGTCCCGACCGACCCGAACATGGGCGGCAGCGGCACCGCCAAGGTCATGGGCGGCTATGTCGTCGACGGGGCGCGGTCGGTCGGCATAACGGTCGAGGGAAACGTCATAAGCGCCCGCGTCGGCTACGCGGACAACATAGACCTCGGGCGCGCGGAGATCGCGGCGGAGCTCTCCGGCGAGGGAGAGGGGGAATTATACAGCCTCGGCGGCGCATATTACTTTAAGGTCACGGACGGGGACGGCGGCGCGCGCGGCTATAAGGTGGAGCTTGCCCGGCCGGATTACAGGCTGCCGGTCGTGAATATAACGACGGACGGCGGCGCGGCAATAGAATCAAAGGATACATATATCGGCGGCACGTTCTCCATAGACTATAACGGCGCGTTTGACTACGGCGGGATAG